>SEAD01000014.1 GCA_004173355.1 Chitinophagaceae bacterium
GTTCTTAAGTCTTTAAATATCACATATGAAAATGCTCCTGGCCCTCAATGCCTGCCTGCTCCAGCTCGCCTGTTCTGCTTCCCATGTGCCTGCGGGCAAGGGCGGCAAAATCCATCCTGCGGCCGACCGGATCCGTGAATACCTGCCATTGATCAAAGGCAAACGGATCGGTCTGTTTGCCAACCAGACAACGGTGGTGGGCAACACCCACCTGGCAGATACCCTCCGCAAACTCGGGGTCAATATCACGGTGATTTTTGGGCCGGAACACGGGTTCCGCGGTACGGCCGATGCGGGTGAAAAACTGGCCAACTATACTGATAAAAAAACGGGTATCCCGGTAGTGTCATTGTATGGTTCAAAAAAGAAACCAAGCGATAAGGACCTGGAGAATGTGGACATCCTCGTATTTGATATACAGGATGTGGGTGTCCGTTACTATACTTATATTTCTTCGTTGCAGGACTTCATGGAAGCTGCAATCATGGCCAACAAACCATTGCTGGTGCTTGACCGGCCGAACCCGAACGGATTTTATGTGGACGGGCCGGTGATGGACAAATCAAAATACGGGTCTTTTGTGGGCCGGCAGGATGTACCGGCGGTGTATGGTCTCACCATCGGTGAATATGGTTATATGCTGCTCGGTGAAAAATGGCTGAGTGCCGAAGCGAATGCACGCGTGGCAAACTGGAATAAGAAGGAACCAAAGCCGGGTAGTTTCCATTTCAGGGTTATCCCCTGTGGCAACTATGACCATTCGTCAAAATATGAATTGCCGGTGCGCCCGTCACCGAACCTGCCCGATATGCAATCGGTGTACCTGTTCCCTTCGATCTGTTTTTTTGAAGGGACAGTATTCAGTGAAGGCCGCGGCACCCCCCGCCCTTTCCAGGTGTTCGGGCATCCTTCATTGCCCAAAACCATGTACGCCTTTACACCCAATCCCAATGAAGGGGCGAAAAGCTCCAAGTTATACGGCCAGCGCTGTTATGGATGGGATCTTGGCGGGTCAACAGAGGAGGTACTCGAGAAGGTGGATGGCCGCATCCAGTTGCGCTGGCTGATTGAAGCCTATAAATTGTTCCCCCAGAAGGACAGCTTTTTTATCCTGCCCAAATCAGGGAAAATGGAAGACTCATTTTTCAACCGGCTCGTAGGCAACAATGATCTCTGGCAGCAGCTGAAAGCGGGGACCAGCGAACAGGCCATCCGCGAAAGCTGGCAGCCAGCGCTGGACAGGTTCCGCGTCATCCGGAAAAAATACCTGCTCTATACGGATATTGATGGCAGCGCGCCGGTCATACTCCCCGGAAAAACATTCATCCCGATCTAAAGCCCGCGCAGGAGTGTTCCTTAACTTTGCCGGTCATTGATTGATTATGCTTGAATACAAACTCCAGGATAAAAAAGAAGAGCCCAATACATTTACGTTTGGCCTCAAACCATTCCGCATCGTTTTTATGGGCACCCCGGAATTTGCCGTGGCATCGCTGGATGCTTTACGCGTGGCAGGTTTTGAGATAGCAGCCGTGGTCACCGCGCCCGACAAACCCGCCGGACGTGGGATGAAGCTGACTGAAAGTGCGGTGAAAAAATATGCCGTGGAGTCCGGGTTGAAAATATTACAACCGGAGAAGCTCAAAGCCCCTGAATTTATTGAAGAGCTGAAATCGCTTGCCGCCGACCTGCAGGTGGTAGTAGCATTCCGTATGTTGCCAGAGGTTGTGTGGGCCATGCCCCGGCTTGGTTCGGTCAACCTGCATGGAAGCCTGCTCCCGCAGTACCGGGGTGCCGCGCCGATCAACTGGGCCGTGATCAATGGTGAAAAAGAAACGGGTGTGACTACTTTCCTGCTGCAGCATGAAATTGATACCGGCGAGATCCTGATCCAGGAGTCTTTCCCGATTGGTGAAAATGATACTGCAGGTGAAGTCCATGACCGCATGAAAGAGATTGGCGCACGGGTGCTGGTGGAAACGGTGCGTGGACTGGCAAGCGGGACTTTGTCTTCCACGCCGCAGACCGGCAGTGGAACGCAGAATATTGTACTGCGGCATGCGCCAAAACTTTTCACGGAGACCACAAAGATTGATTTCAATAAACCCGTGAAAGAAGTACATGACCTTGTCCGTGGCCTCTCCCCTTTCCCCGGTGCGTTTACGCTATTTAATGAAAGGACGCTGAAGATATACCGTTCCATTGCCGAGCCCGGGCCGATCAGTATCACTCCGGGAGCCTGGGAAACGGACAACCGCAGCTTCCTGAAATTTGCCTGCACGGATGGTTACCTGTTGGTAAAGGAATTGCAGCTGGAGGGAAAAAAACGGATGGAGGCCGGCGATTTTGTACGTGGCCTGCGGAATCAGTAGTTGACCCGCACTACAAACTTCTCTTCTTCCCGGATGCCGAGTGCCGATGCCGCAGCATTGCTGATACGGATACCGAGACCCTGGTTCTGCCGGATCCCGTTCATTTCACCCAATACTTTTGCATAGATCGCCTTGTTATTATCCGGGTTAATCACACGCACGATGGTGCCGGTTGCGATACCATCCATCAACAGGTAATATTTTGAATCCTGCCAGCCGCTGCTGGTCTTGAAGATGCCGGACGTAACGGTATTGTTTTTGGAAAGGGGCGACACTTTTACCTGCTGGTCGAAAAAGGTTTTGAAAAATCCATTCTCCGAACTCAGTTTTACATCTTCCGTGCCGGATGGCTGGGAGACAGGCTCCGTGCGGGTTTCCGGCTTCGTTTCCGCAGGGATGGATTTTACCGTTTCGGTTTTCACAGGGTCTGGTTGTACCGTTTCGGTTTTTACTGGATCTGGTTTTACTGTTTCGGTTTTCACCGGTTCTGTTTTTACCGGCTCCGGCTTTGTTTCCTGTTTGGGTGAACCAATCGGTAAAGCCTGGGTCTGGACTACCTCCTTATTGACCGGTTCAGTTTTGCTGGCAACTGTTTCACTACCCGGATCTGCGGTCCGGTTTTCCAGCTTCGGTGCTGTGACCACCGCTGTAACTGCGGGGGCTTTGTACTCTTTTGAAACAAGGTATCCCACTACCAGTTTTTCACCTGCGCGGATATTATCTCCGGACAGTTTATTCCAGCTGCGGAGATTGGCAAGTGTAACCTTTTTGTTCTGGTTGCTCACTTTCATCAATCCCTCACCCGTGGCCGGCAGGTAATAGACCGGCACACCTTTCCCGGTTTTCTGGTTAAAATTGGTATCGTTAAGCGGTATATGGAGGATCTGTCCGATTTCGAGACCTTTGTTGAAGTCAATATTGTTGTATGCCGCAATCGATTTTGGCGCTACGTTGTAGATGCGTCCGATCGAGTAGAGTCCCTGGCTGGCGGCTACGCTGTGTTCAAGATAAAGTCCTTTCGCATCCGTTTTCACCATCAGTTCCTGCGAAGAGGCAATCAGGCAGCAGAAAGAAAGTACCAGGAAGCAGAGCAATTGTTTCTTCATGTCAACTGAATGTTAGGTTACAAAGATAAGGAACCCGTTTTTCCTATTCCTTCTCTTTCAGGATGCGGAGTTCCTTCGGGTAATAATTATTGATGCGGTTGGGCAGGATATTGGCCCAGCCGATTGGCTGACGGCTGAAAGTCATGACTGACCAGCCTTTTGCGGCATCTGGCATGGAAAATTCCTTTCGTTGCAGGAACCGGATGGCATCATCGTAGGACAGTTCAACCCGTGTGATATCATCCGCAGTCTTCGTACTGAGTGCCAGCGCATGATCCGGCACCAGTTTATCGTGTTTGAGTTCGCCCAGCAGGATGCCGGAATAAATCACGCGCAGGTTATTCAGCAGCAGGTTCATGTCGGATGAGAGTTCCAGTGGCCAGGCATAGATCGTCTGTTCATGCCGCACGAGTTCAAATGGTGAATGGTCCATCCACCGGCCGACCGCCGTTTTTTCACGTTCCGTGAGTCCCGCGATTTTTTTCCTTGTCTTTGCATAGGGTTCAGCAGCACCCGAATTTTTCCGGAAAGCCGCCAGGAAAAAACCTTCCCCTTTTGTTTTGTATGGCCAGAAACGGTATCCGAAAGCACCGGAACCGGTTGTTGTTTCGGTAATGTTCCAGTCGTCTGTTTTATCAAGCCTGATTGTACTGAGATCAAAATCACGCGTGTACCAGTCGAGGATAGATTCATCTTCCGCCGGTGAGTAGGAACAGGTGGAATACACAAGCAGGCCGTCATTTTTCAATGCGGGGAAAATATCTGCCAGGATCCTTTGCTGGCGCTGTGCGCAGAGTATGACATTCTGTTCGCTCCATTCTTCGATGGCTTCCGGCTCGCGACGGAACAGTCCGCTGCCGCTGCAGGGTGCATCCACCACGATGATGTCAAAGAAGTTTTCGAGTCTCCCGAAATCCGCCGGGTCATTGTGGCTGACCACAACGTTGTCACCGCCCCATCGGATAATATTATCCTTGAGGATATTTGCACGCGTGCGGATCACTTCATTACTGACCAGCAGGCTTGCATCACTGATGAGCGACTGGAGATGGGTGGATTTGCCACCGGGCGCGGCTGAAAGGTCCAGCACGCGTAGTGGGCGGCTGAGGTCTGTGGTTTGCCGGATCGCCTGTTCGAGAAACATGCTGCTGGCTTCCTGCACATAATAGGTGCCGGCATGGAAGAGCGGATCAAATGTGAAGGAAGGCCGTTTGCCCAGGTAACGGCCATAGATGCTCCAGGGAACGCTGGCCGCATTTTCAAATTTGGGAAAAGCCTCCACCGGTTTGAGCGGATTGAGTCGCACCGATGTCACCTGTTCACCCGAATGGTGTACCCGCAGGAAGGCATCCCTTTCGAACCCGGTAACACCTGCTAAAGAATCAATCAATGGCTGCGGAATATTCACGCGCAAATTTAAGCCAGTTCCTTCAATAACGCGATGTTGTTATGCCTTCAGGAAAAGCCCATGCCGCCAGTAATAAATGGCAATCAGGATCCACGCAAGGGACACAGCCAGGCCAGCAAGGAATGACCTGCGCAGGTTTGCATCATCGCCGGACCGCCATTGTGCGATAAACAATGCGGCCACGGGCGAACCGATAATCAATGTCACAAACAGTAACAGGTACATGGATCAGAGGTTCTTTATTTCCGCCACCAGTTCCTGCAGCACTTTTTTCGCATCCCCAAACAACATGGATGTTTTCGGACGGAAGAACAGGTCATTTTCAATACCGGCATATCCGGGTTTCATACTGCGTTTATTGACGATACAGTTTTTGGCGAGTTCGACTTCAAGGATCGGCATGCCGAATATCGGGGAGGATGGATCGGTTTTCGCCGCGGGGTTCACCACGTCGTTGGCGCCGAGTACCAATACCACATCGGTGGTGGAAAACTCTTCATTGGCCTGTTCCATTTCGAGGAGTTTCTCGTAGGGCACATCTGCTTCTGCCAGCAGTACGTTCATATGTCCCGGCATCCGTCCGGCCACCGGATGGATTGCATATTTCACATCCACCCCTTTGCTTTCGAGCAGTTTCTCGAGTTCGTGGCAGATATGCTGTGCCTGTGCTACGGCAAGACCATAACCCGGCACGATAAATACTTTGCTGGAATAACTCAGCAGCACTGCGGTGTCGCTGAGTGTGATTTCCTTGTAGCTGCCCTGTTCCCGTGCGCCACCCGCCGAACCTGCCTTGCTGCCCCCGAATGAACCGATCAGCACATTGAGCAGGGAACGGTTCATGGCCTTACACATCAGGATGGTGAGCAGTGTACCTGCTGCACCCACGAGGATACCACCGGTGAGCATGACTTTATTATCGTAAAGGAATCCGCCGCATGCCGCGGCCACACCGGTGAAGGAGTTGAGGATAGAAATGACGACCGGCATATCCGCACCACCGATGGGAAGGACGAAGAAAATGCCATATAAAAGTGCAAGCACAACAATCGCTATGAAGATCAGGCCGGAGTTGCCCGGAATCCATCCAATCAGGTAAACCGCAAGTGCAAATATAATACCCAGAACCACGAGATTAAAAATATGCTGTCCCCGGAACGAAAAATCCCGGACTTTACCATTTAATTTACCCCATGCAATCATTGAACCGGCAAACGACACCGCGCCAATAACCAGGCCCACCACGATGATGAGCAAATGCCCGCGTACGGCATTCAGCATACTCACAGAAGCAAAATCTTCATCCCAGCCGGGTACCACCATGGCATGCCAACCGGGCACTACGCTCCATGCAAAATCCATATGGTCAAACTCCACAATCGAAATCAATGCCGCACAGGCTCCGCCCATTCCATTGAACAGGCTCACCATTTCGGGCATGGCAGTCATCTTCACTTTCTTTGCTGACAGGTAACCGATAAGGGCCCCGATGGCGATCCCGCCGAATATCCAGCCGTAGTTGCCGAGCTTTTCGCCATCGTCATTTGTATACAGGAAGATAGTCCCGATGATCGCGAGCGTCATCCCCCCGGCCGCCACCAGGTTTCCCCTGCGAGCGGTTGCCGGATTCGACAGCATCTTGAGTCCCAGGATAAATGTGACGGAACCGATGAGGTAACAGAGTGTAAGCAGGTTAAGCTCCATAAGATTGAATTACTTTTTCTTCCTGAACATTTCGAGCATCCGGTCAGTCACTACAAATCCACCCACCACATTCAGTGTACCAAGCACCACGGCCAGGAAACCCAGCACCAGTGCGAGATAGTTATCGGTTTTTGCCTGCCCCATCACAATGATCGCCCCGATGATAACTACCCCATGGATCGCATTGGCCCCGCTCATCAGCGGGGTATGCAGCACGGCGGGTACACGGCCGATCACTTCAATACCGACGAACACCATCAGGATCACGATGTAGATCACCTGCTGGTTGCTGTTTATCCATTCTAAAACATTTCCCATAAAAAATCTTTACCGGTTATTTTATCCAGGAACCGCTATCCTTTCGGATACGATCTTACCTTCTGATGTAATGGCGCTGCCCTTTACCAGGTCATCTTCCCAGTTGAGATGCAGGGCCCCTTCCTTTGTCGTAAGCAGCTGGAGGAAGTTCAGTACATTTTTGCCGTACAACTTACTTGCGTCCGATGGCATGGTCGATTGCAGGGATGAATCACCAATGATCCTGACCCCGCCCGACAATACCGTCTCGTTGTTTTTTGTGAATGGGGTATTACCACCCGTGGCAGCCGCCAGGTCAACGATCACACTTCCCGTTCGCATGGCAGCAATCATTTCCGCAGTAATAAGCAGGGGCGCTTTTTTGCCCGGGATCTGGGCAGTGGTGATCACAATATCTGACTTCGCTATACTTTCAGCGATGCGTGCCTGTTGTTTCTGTTTGTATTCATCCGTTTGTTCCACCGCGTAACCACCTGCCTTTGACGCATCGGCTGCACCTTCCACTTCCACGAACTTTGCACCGAGGCTCATTACCTCTTCCTTCACTGCGGGTCTTGCGTCAAACACCTCCACCACGGCCCCCAGCCGTTTGGCGGTGGCGATAGCCTGCAGTCCGGCCACACCGGCACCCAGGATCAGCACCTTCGCGGGAGTGATACTTCCGGCTGCGGTCATAAACATCGGGAAGTAGCGGCCGTACGTGTTAGCTGCCAGGAGCACGGCCTTGTATCCTGCTATGTTGGCCTGCGAACTCAGCACATCCATCGATTGGGCACGGGTTGTACGGGGCAGCATATCGAGGGAAAAGGAAGTGATGTTTGCGGATGCCCATTCTTTCATCAGCGATACATGGAACAATGGCTGGTAAACACCGATCAATATCGTTCCGGGTTTTGCCGATAACAGGTCTGCGGCCGGATGGATAGCCAGGATAAGATCAGCGGAGGACAGGATCCCCGAACGTTCCCGGAGGGAGGCGCCTGCTTTTTCGTAATCGGCATCCGGACAAAACGCCGTATCGCCGCTGCCGGGTTCTACCCAGACAGTCACTCCTTTTTTGACCAGTGCACTAACGGTTTCTGCGAGCACGGATACCCTTGTTTCAGGTGAGGGTTCCTTTAATACGCCTATTGTCATGCCGGAAAGGAATTTGGGATGTAGGATTCAATCCCCGACAAGATAACCGTTTTTCCGGGCTAAACAAGAGGGATTAAATGCGATTGCAGGGAATGTGACAGGGAAGGTCAGAAGCGGACATCAAACCGTTGTTGTTCCCTGAATTCCTTGCGGAAAAACAGGATGCCGATAAAGAAAAGATCCACACTGCAACGTACGGCCTCATGCGAACGGATATTTTCCCAGGCCTGTTCCATTTCCGCGCTCCAGTGCACATCATCAAAAACCAGGATGGTATCGTTATGGATGAATGGAAGCAGCTGCCCGAAATAACGTTCAGTCGGCTCCCGGCGGTGGTTTCCGTCGATAAACACCAGGTCAGGTGCAGGTGACGATGTTAGGTATTCGGGAAGGGTATGGTCAAAGTTGCCTTCGATCACCTCGGGAGTGAGACCAAGCCTGCTGAAATTCAAGCGTGCGCGGGCGGCTACTTCAGGCGAACCTTCCAGACTGGTAACCGATGCATTATCCCCTCCCAGTGCGAGGTAACTGGTGCTGATACCAAGCGAAGTGCCGAGCTCCAGGATGGTCCCGGGTTTGTAAAAGCGCGCGATACGGAAAAGTAATTGCGCGAGGCGGCGGGGTTTAGCAGCATTCCGGGTGATGGAAGCCACCGATCGTTGTTTACCCTGGCCGGTAACGGATCCCGCGCCGAGTTCACGGATCTGCAGCAGGGAGTGATCACGTTTTAATTCAGCGCGCAATCCTTCTACGGTTTTATACGCCGGATAATCGTTCCGGTCGTTCAGCACCTGCCGGATAAACTGGTACACGAATGGCGAATGCATGCCGTGGCCGCGGCTGTTCATCGCCCTCCTGCGAAAACGGAAGTAGTTTCTGATGAGCTGGAAACGCGTGTACAAAGCGGTGATTTTTTCGGGGAAAATCAGATCCGGTCCCAGACCTGGAATGAATAACTGTAAGCATGTTTTGCATCGGCTTCATGGTCGTCCCGGCTGGTCAGTTTCCATTCAGCCGGATTGAGTTCGGGAAACCAGGCATCCCCTTCCGGTGATGCATCCACCCGTGTGAGATACACCCGGTTGGTATCGGGCAATAACATTTTATAAATCTCACCGCCACCGATAATCATGATTTCCTTTACATCCATTTCCTGTACCAGGAGTCTGGCATCCCCTAATGAAGACACGGTTACCGCACCATCCACCTGCCATCCTTTATTGCGTGTCAGTACAAAATTTTTCCGGCCCGGTAGTGGTTTGCCCAGCGCCTCGTAGGTCTTGCGTCCCATGAGTACGGGCATTCCCCAGGTGATGTTCTTGAAAAACTTCATGTCATTGGGCAGGTTCCATACGAGCTGGTTATCCTTCCCGATCACATTATTTTTCGCAGCGGCTACAACCATGGATACAAACATCAGCAATTATTTTGGGGTCAGACGGCCACGGGGGCTTTGATGGCGGGGTGCGACTGGTAATTTTCGAGTGTGAAGTCCTCGAAGCGGAATGAAAAAATATCTTTTACTTCCGGGTTGAGTTTCATCGTTGGCAATGGCAGCGGCTCACGCGTGAGCTGCAGTTCCACCTGTTCGCGATGGTTATTGTAAATATGTACATCGCCGAATGTATGGATAAAATCACCGGGCTCCATATCGCAGACCTGCGCCACCATCATGGTCAGCAGTGCATAGGAAGCAATATTAAAAGGCACACCCAGGAATACATCCGCACTGCGCTGGTAGAGCTGGCAGGACAGACGCGGTTTTGAACCTGCTTTTGATTCATCGGCCGGCGCTACATAAAACTGGAACATGGTATGGCAGGGCATGAGCGCCATCTGCGGGAGTTCACCCACATTCCAGGCACTGATGATCAGGCGGCGGCTGTCGGGACTTTTGCGGATCTGCGAAATGAGTTCCGTCACCTGGTCGATAAGTTTGACCGATCCATCCGGTAACAGTGCCGGCCATGAACGCCATTGTTTACCATATACGGGACCAAGATCCCCGTTTTCATCCGCCCATTCATCCCAGATTTTGACATTGTTCTCTTTCAGGTAGGCAATATTGGTTTCCCCTTTGAGAAACCAGAGCAGTTCGTGGATAATGCTTTTCATGTGCACCTTCTTCGTTGTCACCAGGGGAAAGCCTTCCTGCAGGTTGAAACGCATCTGGTAGCCAAACAGGCTTTGCGTACCGGTGCCGGTACGGTCAGTTTTGTGCGCGCCCTCCTCAAGGATCCTGCGGAGTAAATCCAGGTAATTCTGCATGGGTGCAATTTAATGAAAGCCTTTCAACAGCCGGCAGGCCGGAGCCTGGTGTTGGAAACTTGTGTACAGCGGGCAAAAAAAATCCCGCCCCTTTGCGGGAGCGGGAAATCTATGATCTGCGGGCTTACTGGTACACCCGGATATAATCGATGATGTAATACTGCGGGAAAATTGTTTCGGCGTTCGGGCTTCCGGGCCAATTGCCACCCACAGCAAGGTTGATGATAAAGAAGAAGTCTGCATTGAACGGATAAGAGGCAGTGCCCAGTTCCAGGTCTTCCTTGTTTGCGGTCGCGAAAATCTGCCCGTCGAGCAGCCACTGGATCTTGTCCTCCACCCAGATCAGGGAGAACACATGGAATTCGTCTGACAGGTTGCCGGTGATGGTGGTGCTGTGGGTTTTCTGTGTACTGCCCGGACCAGGTCCGAAATGCAGTGTGCCATGGGTGGTGGAGCGTTCATGTCCCACGTTTTCCATGATATCGATTTCGCCGGTGCGTGGCCATCCTGAACCCACGTTTTCCGGGAGCATCCAGAATGCCGGCCAGATTCCCTTGCCATAAGGCAGTTTCGCACGGAAATCAACGCGTCCGAATTTCATGGTTTTTTTCCCCTGTGACAACAGTTTTGAAGAAGTATATTCCTTACCGCTGTAGGACTGTTTCAGTGCAGCGATAATCATTTTGCCATCCTGGAAAAACAGGTTATCGGCGGCACTGGTGTACCATTCCAGTTCGTTGTTGCCCCATCCGCAGACGTTCGGGCAACCATCGCCGGTCTGGAATGCCCAGTTCGCGGGGTTGATTGCAGGACCATCAAAATTATCTTCCCATACAAGGGTGTAACCAACGGGAGCACCGGGGTTATAGCCATTATCGTTAAAGGAAATGCGGGTGTCATCATTCCGGATGATGACGAGCCCCGTGCCCTTGGAGATCGTGGCGTTTACCGGTGAGGAGAGAACGATTTTCAGTTCTTCTTCCCCTTCCCGCAGGTCATCTGCCACTACGCTCAGCGCAATATTTTTCTGCGTTTCATTCGGGGCGAAAGTCAGCACCTGGTTGCTGATGGCGGTGAAGTCCTCCCCTGCTTTTGCAGTGATTTCACCGGTTGAATAATTCACGGTTACGGCTTCAGCATAGGCAGCGCTCAGTTTGACTACCACATTGAAGGTGGTGGGGGTGGTGGAAGTGCCTTCAAACATACTGTAATCCTGTATGGAAATGGTGGGTTTGGGACCGGGACCATTGTCACCACCGCTTTTTTTACAGGCAGTCAGTGAAGCAGCGGCAAAGATGGCAAGCAATGTATATTTCATCGGGTTCATTTTTACAAAGATAATGGTCGCGCCTTCCCGCGCAACCCCTGCGGGATTTCTAACTTTCCTTTAATCGGGAATGGTTGTTCACGCAGATTGCCTGCGGTTTAACTCCTTCTGGATCAATGCGAGTTCGCGACCGGTCTGGCCTTTCACGGAGGTGTTTTCCTGTGCGCGCCGCATCAGGTACGGGATTACATCGCTGATCGGACCAAAAGGCAGGTATTTGCTGACGCTGAAACCGGCATGCGCGAGATTGAAGGTAATGTTGTCACTCATCCCGTACAACTGGCTGAAATGGATATGCGGGTGGCTGGCCGGAATGCCTTTTTTCCCGATCAGTTCCGCGGCCAGCAGGTTGCTGTATTCATTATGCGAAGCCACGATCAGGGCTATGCGATCGAGGTGATCGATGCTGAACGCGACCCCGGCGTTGTAGTCGCGGTCACTGGCTGCCTTATCAGGCTGGATGGGTGAAGACTGGTTATGTTCTTCAGCATAACGCCGTTCCTTTTCCATATATGCCCCGCGCACGAGTTTGGCGCCGAGTATAAAATTGCGCTGCACTGCCGCGGCATGCGAATCCTTCAGGAATTGAAGACGGTCGTGCCGGTAATGCTGGATGGTGTTATAGACCACACATTTTTCCTTGTTGAAGGTGTCCATCATCAGGATGGTGAGTGCATCCACCGGATCCTGGATCCAGGTCTCTTCCGCATCCACCAGTACCCCGACATTTTTTGCAGCCGCTGTTTCGCAGATGCGCATCATGCGATGTCGAACGCGGTGCCATTCTTCTTTTTCTTCCGGTGAAAGGGCATCGATGGAACTGAGGAATCGTTTCATGAGTGTCTCCGGACCCGCTGCCATGGCCTTATCCAGTTTTTCCAGCAGGCTGAAGCGTGCGAAACCGGTCACCTTGATACTCATAAACGGGATATTCGGTTGTGAGGCCGCGTAATTGATCACGTTGATGAATTCGTCCGTGGAGTGGTCAAATCCTTTTTCCCCGTCATCCCCTCCTTCCACACCATAATCGAGGATTACCTGCACATTGTATTCGCCGAGTTTCCTGGCAACACCGGCTGTCTGTGCGAGGGTTTCCCCGCCGACAAACTGTTCAAATATGGTGCTGCGTACGAGCCCCCTGATGGGAAGGCCAACCCGGATAGCCCAGGGAGTGAGACGCGTACCGATTTTTACGAGCCATCCTTTTCCCATAACGTTGAAAAGGAACCGGGCTTTGCGAAGTTCCTTTCCGGTTTTGTATTCGAAAGCAAACTCAGTGTTGTCAAATGATAATGGCGGACGGGTTTCCATGTGTTATCTGTGCGGTTATTTTTTTTCAGGTTCGGGGTTGCCGGATTTTTTCACAACAAACTTGTCGGCACTGAGATGGGTGATGAGCACATTGAATGTATCACCAATCCTGTCCTCGCTGGCCTCCCCTGTTTTCAACGGGATTTTCGCCTGCATCCGGATGTCCGGCAGGTTGAGGTAAATGCCATGCGGGGTAACCTTTACGACTTCTGCGGCCAGTTCCTTTTTCTCCTCAAATAATTTCACTGCCTTTGAATAACCGGGTATGAATTTCCGGTCGAGCAGTACGGCCACCAGTTTTTCCGGGTTACCCAGGTTTTCCAGTTTGAAATATTTCGGGTCATTGATGGTAGCTTCCGGCGGGGGAAGTTCCCAGGGTGAAAGACGGATTTTAAAAAACTGGTAACTGCCAATTTCCTTTATAAAAAAATCATCCCCCACCTGTTTGAGATAGCCCGCAAACTCGTTGTCAGTGCGGGCCTTGTTAAGCAGGTCGTTCAACAGGTTATTGTAGAGGAAAACAATGCGGTCGGCCGTCATTTTGTCGCCACGGACAGACAGTACCAGGTCAAACGTCACCACATCCCCTTCGCGGAAATAATGGAGTCCTGTCACCAGTTTCTCTTCCACCCATTTTTGCTGGGTAGCTTCCTTGACGATCCCATTGACCGACTTTTTTTTACCGTTGCCGGTCACATAGTCGATCGTGAGGAACCCTTTTTCGTATTGTACGAAGCTGACCTGTCCTTCGAATCTTTCTTCCGCCATGGTTACAATTTATTAGCTCATGAACAATGCCTTCAGTTCCTTGGCATCATCCGGTTTCATTTTACCACCAAGGATCAGGCGGATCTGCCTGCGGCGAAGAGCGCCTTCAAACAACCGCTTTTCTTCCTCCGATTCCGGTTCAAGTGCCGGTACGGGCTGTGGTTTGTTATTATCATCCAGTGATACAAATGTATAGTAGGCTTCGTTGCTTTTGTATTTGTGCCGTTGTTTGAGATCTTCTCCCCATACTTTCATGTGCACTTCCATGGAGCTGGTAAATGCGCGGGTGACCTTTGCTTCAATATGTACGGCATTACCGAGGCGGATGGGGTTTTCAAAAGAAATATTATCCACCGATGCGGTCACGACGGGCGCATTGCAATGGCGCTGGGCGGAAAGTGCCGCGGCGATATCCATCCAGTACATCAGTCGTCCACCCATCAGGTTACCGAAAACGTTCGTGTCGTTGGGCAGTACCAGTTCGGTCATAATAACCAGGCTCTCAGGCGATTTTTTCGGTGTCATTCATCAGAATTTTTATAAAGATACAACTCCCGCATCCGGTGGCTTCAAAGCCTTTACAGGCGGGTGGTCTGGCTGTTTCCTACTCCGTTTCCCGCCTGGTCACCACTACCAGGTCGGCGACCTCCACCTGCATGGGCAGCAGTCCGATTTTCACCACAGCCCTTTTGCCGCGGAGCTCCATGACCTGGCCTACCTGGTGGTTCCGTTTCATTTTAACCTGGTCACCCACTTTGATATCACCCCCTACTTCGCGGAACGCAGAGTCGATCTTCTGCTGCATTTTGCTGGCCACTTTCTTTTCATTTTTGCGGAAAAGAAGTGCTTCCATTTCCCGGATCACTTTCTTTTTATCATCGCTGCGGCGCCACTCGATCAGCATTTGTTTCAGGTTGCGTTCCATGTCCTTCAGGTAGGCGATGCGGTCTTCAGCTATTTTATTCTGCTCCCGCAGTACCTCCACCTGTTGTTTATGGCGTTCCCGGTCCATGACCCGCTCCATCTCTTTTTTCAGCCGGTCATGTTCTTTCAGCTGTGTATTGAGTTCCCGGTCTTTCTTCTCGATATCGCGGAGGTCCTGTTCTGTGCGGTTAAGCAGTTTATCGAGGCGGAACTGGTCTTCATCCACCAGGTCGCGTGCGCGTTTGATCAGTCCCTTGTCGAGCCCGATCCGTTCGGCAATGGCAAACGTGTAAGAGCTGCCGGGTTTACCCACCAGCAGTTTGTACTGCGGCATCAGGTTTTTTTCATCAAAGGCCATGGCCCCGTTGAAGATCCCTGCTGTTTTTCCCGCCATCACTTTCAGGTTCAGGTAGTGGGTGGTCACGATACCGATGGCATGTTTGCGTGCCAGTTCCTGCAGGATCACTTCGGCGAATGCGCCGCCCAGGTTGGGATCACTGCCACTGCCCAGCTCATCGATAAAGAAGAGTGTGCGGCCGTTGGCGTTCTCCATAAAATATTTCATATGCAGCAGGTGGCTGCTGTAGGTGCTCAGTTCGAATTCAAGCGACTGTGTATCGCCGATATGGATCATGAGTTGTTTAAAGAGACCAAATTCCGAAGAAGGGTGAACGGGGACCAGCAGGCCGCTCTGCACCATCATCTGCAGCAGGCCGATCGTTTTCATGGTTACCGTTTTTCCCCCGGCATTGGGACCACTGATCACCAGTACGCGCTGGTTGTCTTCCAACGTCAGGTTAACGGGTATGGTAGGTTTGCCTGCGCGCTGGTTATAGAGATAGAGCAGTGGATGGTAGGCCTGTACGAGTCGTACACCGGCCTTATCCGTTACCAGCGGGAATTCACCACGGATATCGTTGGCAAATTTTGCCTTGGCCCGGATAAAGTCGTAGTCGCCCACAATGCTGTGGTAGACAGTAAGCAGACCGGAATAACCCGACAGCCTGCCGGTAAGTTCCCGCAGGATGCGGTGCACTTCTTTCCGTTCCTCATTTTCCAGTTCGGATACCCGGTTGTTGAGTTCGATGGTCTCTTCTGGCTCCACGAATGCGGTCTTCCGGCTATCGCTTTCACCATGCAGGATTCCCTTGACGGTGCGTTTTTGTTCGGCCATCACGGCGAGTACGCGCCTCCCGTTCATGAAGGACTCTTCAATTTCGGCGAGGTAGCCCTGTTTATTGAGTTTGGATACGATGCGTTCAAATACCCGTCGCAGTTCAGTGCGTTTTTTATAAAGGTTGCTGCGGATCTCACGCAGCTCATCCGATGCATTGTCCTTTACCTGCCCGGATTCATCGAGCACCCCGTCGATCAGGTCGATAATGGCTTTTTCGTAATGCGTGTGTTCAATCAGCCGGAGCAATGCGGGATAGGCCTCCTTTTTTTCCCGGTCAAACCAGCGGAAGATGCGTTCGAGGCTCTCGGCCAGTTTACGGACCTGCATGAACTGGTCGCCGTCGAGAACTGCACCCGGTATGCTGAGCAATTTGAGTTCGCGCGCCAGGTTCAGGATGTAGTCATTGGGAAAATAGATCCCGTTGGAAAACAGCTGCCGGTACTCATGGCTCTGGCGCAGTTCGGTTTCGATAAAATCCTTCCGGGTATGGATACGAAGCTCCCGGGCGCGGGTCTGTGCGTGATCCGACTGGCAATGGTTGGCCAGCAGGGCTTTCACCTTATCAAATTCCAGTTGTGTATATGCTGTTTCGGGAAATAACTTCATGATTGTCTGCCAGTATCCTTTTTGGACCTGCAAATTTCGGAAAAAAAACCGGGCAAACCGGGATTTGTCAGGAATAGCGCAACCTTTGTCTCCCGGAATATGTTAATGTTCGTCTAATCTGCCTTTTGCGGGTCTGCCGGCGAATCGGTTCTTGCCCGGAAAACGTAGATTGTTCTAAATTAAACGGATGAAAAATATTACCCGCAGGTTTGCCAGCCTCGGTCTTGCCACCTGCCTGATCTCCCTAGTAAGCCTGGTGTCCTGCGCGCAAAAAACAGTCGACAGCAAAATGGAAAAAACAGCAGCGGCCGCTTCCGCAACGGCCATTACCGATACCAATGGAACCATGACCGCCACATTCGCGAATGGTTGCTTCTGGTGTACCGAAGCAATTTTTGAGGAACTGGATGGCGTGATCAGCGCAACATCGGGTTATACCGATGGCAGCACACCCAACCCAACTTACAAGGAAGTATGCAGCGGGCAGACCGGTCATGCCGAAGCACTCGAGATAGTGTATGATCCGAAAAAAATCAGCTTTGATGAATTGCTGGAAGTATTCTGGGAAACCCATGACCCAACCACGCTGAACCGTCAGGGTGCAGATGTGGGCACGCAATACCGGAGCGGGATCTATTACCATAACACGGAACAGAAGGAAAAGGCGGAACGGTACAAGGCAGAGCTCGACAAGAGTGGCGCATTCAGTAATCCGATCGTGACGGAGATCAAACCGTATTCAAAATTTTATGCCGCCGAAGATTATCACCAGCAGTATTTTGAATTGAATGAAAACGAAAACCCTTATTGCAAGATTGTGATCCGTCCGAAGCTCGATAAGTTCAGGAAAGTGTTTAAGGATAAGCTGAAGCATTGATCGGGTCGTCTGCGGTTAAATAAACAGCGACCAAAATTTGGAAACGGGCTTTTGAAAGTTGTAACTTAGTTCCATGCCTTCCCGGACAAAAAACCAGAAAAACATTTCTTCAAAACGGAGCCCTAAGCGGGATAATTACCTGACCCGACGCCGGCTCGCGAGTGCTATCCGCTCAGGGACAAAACGTGCTGGCCTGGAGACTGAATCAATTATGGAGTTTTCTGTATTTGCTGATGGGGATTGGATTGTGAGAAGGGATAAAGACGGAACCATCACTAAACTTTCAAAAATTGTGCGCCCAGCAATCCGGGGAAGGATCCTCGACTAGTTCACCGCAGTTGCGTCTGAAAATTTTTGCCGGCCCAAATGGTTCTGGCAAGAGCACTATCATCTCAAGTATACGCCAGTTCAGGACCAACCAGCAGTTGCTGGATTTTGGTTTTTATGTCAACTCCGATGACATCGTAGTGCAACTGGAGAATGACGGCATAAACTTCCAGAAGTTTGGTTTCAGGATTGACAGGGCTGAGTTCATCGAAATATCGATGGCAAGCGGACTTGTAGCCGATGGAAGATTTACATACAAAGAATTCATCAACTCATTTGGGATAAGCGGAAACAGGCTTACCTGGCAGGACGGAAGTTCGAGGAAATCAGCTGCTGAAAAACGAAGATCGGCTGAAGCGCTTGCGCAGGTTGTTTCCCATTTCCTGCACCGCAAACTGATACGTCTTAAAAAGAAATTTTCGCTGGAAACGGTCTTCTCCCATGCTGGCAAACTTGAACTGATAAGAACCGCGGTCGAAGCCGGATACAAAGTGTATCTGTATTTTGTTTCCACTGAATCCCCGGAAATCAATAAACACCGCGTGCTGGCCAGGGAGAAAAAAGGCGGACATCATGTTGACCCGGTTAAAATCTCCCGTCGTTATACCCGCTCGCTTGACCTTTTGTATGAAGCTGCCCAGTTATGTTACAGGACGTATTTCATTGACAATTCCGCAGACAACGCCCCCGCAAATTTTTTCGCAGATTTCAAAATGGTGGATGGAGTGAAAGTATGGAACACTGAACCCGGGGAAAACGCTGGCTTCCCCAATTGGTTCCTGGCAAACTATTCAAAAAAAATCCCGAAGTCATAATTCAGTCCAGCCTCGTCCTCCGAAGCTCCAGCAAATTCAGGCCATTTGGCTTAAACCCTTTCACGCCCGGCTGTACAAGCCGGATAACCTGGTCGTACCAGAGCGGCACCACCGGTGCATCATCAATCATCACCTGGTCGGCCTTCCGGTAAAGTTCATAGCGCATTGAATCGTTTGTTTCGCGAAGCGCCTGCTCAAAATATGTATCGAACTGCGGATTGTTGTACCGGGTGTAGTTGGGCGGCGCAGGGTTTTTGGAATAGAAAACGGAGAGGTAATTTTCCGCATCAGGATAATCGGCAATCCACGAGCCCCGGAAAAACAAGGCTGTGGAATTGGCTGTCATCTGCAGCAGCAGCGATTTCTGTACCGTTTCCACCTGCACCCGGATTCCGACTTCACCCAGTTGCTTCGCAATAAAATCACCCATATCGGCGTAAATGGCAATGGTGGTGAGCCGGATCAACGGGAGTCCGTCACCATCCGGAAATCCGGCTTCCTTCAGTAACTGGCGGCTGCGTGCGGGATCATAGTGATAGCCTTTCACCAACGATGAATCAAAGGATGGCAAACCGGCAGGTACAAAGCCGGACTCGGCCGCACGACCGAGGGAATTGCGGAGATACAGGATCATCTTGCGCCGGTCGAATCCGTAATTGATAGCCTGCCTGATTTTTTTCTGCCGTAGTGGCGAACCTTTGAGCAGGGCATTGCCGGTATCCACGAGGATCCCGAGGTACTCCGTGTTCAGGTACGGGTGCACCTGCAACACAATCCTGCCCTCCCACTCTTTCCGCAAACCACCGCGTTTATTCAGCACCTCATCTTTAAAGGAAGATTCAATTTCATTGATAAATTCCAGTTTGCCCTGGCGGAACAACAGGAACTCGGTTGCCTTGCTGTCATTGAAACTGATCTTTATCCCGTCGAGGTAAGGCAATGGATTACCCGCACTGTCCCTTTCAAAATAATGATCATTCCGCCCCAGCACCAGCGCCTGCCCTTCTTCCCATGCGACGAGCCGGAAAGGACCGGTTCCTACGGGATGCCTGCGGAAACCGGCACCGTAAAACTGCACGGCTTCCGGTGCGGTGACCGAACAATACTGCATGGATAATATCCCAAGGATCGGATTGTATGGCGCGGGAAGATGCACCAGCAGTGTGCTGTCGTTAACAGCTTCAAAGGGCTTGTCCCGCGTCACCTTATTGTTGAAGATCCATCCACCGGGACTGGCCACCGCAGGATCAAGGATCCGCGACAGGCTGAAGGCCACGTCCGACGCCACCATCTTCCTGCCCTTACCCTTCGGGAAACAGGCATCGTCATGGAAATAAACATCCGTGCGGAGATGGAAGGTGTAAAGAAGGCGGTCATCCGATACCTCCCAGCCGGAGGCCAGTGATGGCACAATCTCCAGGCTGTCGTCCACCTGCACCAGCGTGTTGAAAATCTGGTGGGCCGGCCACATCACCGACTGGTTCTTGGCGAAGGCGGGATCGAGAGTGGCAATACCCGTGATTTCATTGTAATGGAATACCTGTTTGCCTGCATCACGTGTACCGCCACCACAGCCGGCAAGCAGCAACAGTGACATCAGCCAGGCCATACTTTTAACAGGTATATTCTTCACGATCATTTAAATTTACAAATCAAACTTCCACACTTGAAACAGATCCTGCAAACTACTACAATACTTTTATTGCTCTGCCCCTTCCTGCGCGGTGAAGCCCAGGTCACGCGCCAGGATACCCTGCGTGGAAGCCTGAATGCCGAACGTAGCTGGTGGGACGTGCAATCCTATGATCTCAGTGTAAAGGTCGACATCACGGCACAGACCATCAGCGGGACCAACCGGATCACGTATAAAACCAATGGCACTCCGGGCAAAACCATGCAGCTGGACCTGCAGGAACCAATGAATATTGATAAAATCACGTTTGCGGATAATAAGGTCCTGAAGAGCCTTCCCTTTACACGGGACGGCAATGTATACCATGTGGATGTATCCTCCATCCCGGCTGCCGCAAAATCGGTATCCGTGACGATCGCATTCTCCGGCAAACCCCGCCTCGCAGTGAATCCACCCTGGGATGGCGGATGGATTTTCAAAAAGGATGAAAAGGGCCGGCCCTGGGTCAGTGTGGCCTGCCAGGGACTGGGAGCCAGCGTCTGGTATCCGTGCAAGGATTACCAGGGGGATGAACCCGATGCAGGTGCAAAGATCACGATTGACATACCGGATACACTGGTGGCAGTGGCCAATGGAAAACAGGTAGCAAAACCCGTGAGAGCCAATGGCCGCGTGCTGTATAGCTGGGCAGTGAAAAACCCGATCAACAACTACAATATCATCCCCTATATCGGGAAATATGTCAGTTTCACCGAAAACTTCAAAGGCGCAAAAGGTAACCTGAAGTGTGAATACTGGGTTCTGGATTATGATCTTGAAAAAGCAAAAAAACAGTTCGGCCGTGATGTAAAGCGGATGCTGTCCTGCTTCGAGGACTGGTTCGGACCGTATCCTTTCTATGAGGACAATTATAAACTCGTGGAATCCCCGCACCTGGGGATGGAACACCAGAGCGCGGTAGCGTATGGCAACAAGTTCAGGGATGGTTATCTCGGTCGCGACCTTTCCGGCTCCGGCTGGGGGAAGGACTGGGATTATATCATCGTGCACGAAAGCGGGCATGAATGGTTTGGCAACAATATCACCACACAGGATATCGCAGATATGTGGGTGCATGAAGGATTTACCTCCTATTCGGAAGTGGTGTTTACCGAATGTGTACACGGACTCAAGGCAGCCAATGAGTACCTCCAGGGTGTGCGTCGCAATATCAGCAACGACCGCCCGGTGATCGGAACATATGGGATCAACCAGGAAGGTTCGGGTGATATGTATGCCAAGGGCGCCAACCTCATCCATATCATCAGGCAACTGATAAAGGACGACGGTAAATTCAAGGAACTGCTTCGCGGGCTCAACCGTGAATTTTATCACAGGACGGTTACATCCGCACAGGTGGAACAATATATTTCCACCAAAACAGGCATTGACCTTACAAAAGTATTTGACCAGTACCTGCGGGCCACCAAAATCCCGGTACTTGAATACAAAATCGTGGGCATGAACCTTACCTATCGCTGGACCGGCACCATCGACGGTTTTAATATGCCAGTCAAAGTCTGGATCGCCGGCGGGGAGCACTGGATAAACCCCACAAACGAATGGAAAACCGAAACGCTGACACAGGAGTCGGAAGACCGCCTGCTGAAAGCCGATCCCAATTTTTATGTAAAGACGGCACAGGTCAACTAGCCCCCGCGCCACGTAACCCGATTGCACTTATCTTTATCGCATGAGTATCCGGCGCCAGAGCATCATTTCCTCACTGGTCATTTATATTGGTTTCGCCATCGGACTGCTGAATGTGTATTTTTTCACGACCGACAGTCTCGGCGGACAGCCGCTGTTCACCACTACGGAATATGGACTCACCGGCGCATTCATTGCCATAGGTACTATGATGCTGGCCTTTGCCAACCTGGCCATGCCCACCTATATCTGGAAGTTTTACCACTACTACGGCGATTTCCTCCCTCCACGGAAGAATGATATGATTACCTGGGCCCTCGTGATGAGTGGCGTGGGTTTCCTGCTGGTGATGCTGGTGGGATGGATCCTGCGTGACCTCGTGATAAGGAAGTTCGGTGCCGAATCGCCGGAATTGCTTTCCTATTATTACTGGATCTTCCCGATGGGACTGGGGCTGACCGTATTTGCTGTACTCGAGGCCTATGCCTGGAACCTCGGCAAACCGGTACTGACCAATTTCCTGAAGGAAGTCCAGTGGCGCATCCTGGTATCAGTGCTCATTGCATTGTTTGCAGTGAAGATCATACCGACCTTCGACCTCTTCATCAAATTATATGCATTCACCCACCTGGGGATCGCGCTCACGCTGTTTTTCTACCTCTGGTACAAAGGCAAACTGCATATCACTTTCCGCATCAGTAAAGTCACCCGCCGCTATTTCAAAAAAATAGCGATGCTCTGCTCCTTTGTGTATGCCAGCACGATCATCTTTACCATGTCTCAGGTATTTGACACGATCGTGATCACGGCTTACGGCGGTCTTGATAAAGCCGGCATATTTACCCTGGCCACCCTGATGACCAGTGTGATCCATGCCCCGCAACGCGGCGTGGTCGCTGCAGCGGTGCCGCACCTGGCAAGGGCCTGGAAAGACAAAAACATCCCGCAGATCCAGCGGATCTACCAGCGTTCATCCATCAACCTGCTGATATTTGCATCCGGCATTTTTGTACTGATTGCACTCAACTATACGGAAGCTATCCGCACCTTCAACCTGAAAGAAGATTACCTGCTGGGTTTTAATGCCTTTATCCTGCTGGGAATTACCCGTGTGATTGACCTGGGTACAGGTGTGAACTCTGAAATCCTTGCCACATCTAACTTCTGGCGCTTCCAGCTGGTCAGTGGCGTGGTATTGCTACTCCTGATGATCCCGCTCACGGTGGTCCTCACGAGGGAGTACAATATCCTCGGCCCGGCCATCGCAAATTTTATTTCGATTACCGTTTACAACAGCATGCGGATTGTTTTCCTCCATAAAAAATACAGGCTCTTTCCCTTTACCCGTAACTCGCTGTATGCATTACTGATTGCGCTCGCCTGCTGGGGCGCCTGCCACCTGCTGTTTGCGGGGTTGCATGGCTGGACCGGACTGTTTGTCCGCAGCGCTGCCTTCATTCTTGTATATGGGGGTATCAACGCCTGGCTGCGCCTTTCTCCCGATATTGAACCGGTAGCAGCTGTCATCCTGAAACGCATCGGGCTCAGGAAAAAATCAGAATCCTAATTTCGCTTCCGGTTTGTCGAGCCGGCCTGCGCCAATAAAACGTTTAAGATAATAGGGATCAAAGAGGTCACTCACGGTCACACCCTGCGAAGAGGAAGCATGGGCGAATTTATTGTTCCGCAGGTAAATACCAACATGTGATACGCCACCGGTTGTATTAAAAAACACCAGGTCGCCTTCCTTGAGTTCGGTAGTGGAGATCTTTTCACAGGTGCGGTATTGCTCCCTTGCGGTACGTGGCAATGCCAGCGCGTAGGTAGTCAGGCAGACCGCCTGTACAAATGCCGAACAATCGACACCCGTTTTGCCCGTGCCACCCATCCGGTAACGTGTGCCATACCATTCATCAACCGATTCGATCAGTTTTGTGTCCTGCAGTTCTTCCACTTCCGTATTCAGCAGCACTGCATACTTGAACTGCAGCGACGAGGCTTTTTCCACATTGGCTCCCCTGTTCATGTAAAGACTGATATCGGATGCAGATGCGGACGGACCGGAACCACGCTGGTTGCGCTGGGCCGATTTGGAGGTAACGGTACCCTCGGGGGCTACCGAAATATCATCAAGGAAACGAAGGTCTTTTTTTGCAGGTTCTTTCTTTGCCGTGTAGGTTTCCGTAACCGCTGCGCGGGAAGGTTTGGTACTGGCCTGGCTGCCGCTCAGTTTAGCAGTGGAACAACTGGCGAGGAACAGTATCAGCGACAAGGCTGGAAGAAGATGTTTAGTCATCAGAGCCGTTTTTTTAAGGTTTTTCCGCAGGGTCAAAAACCGTGCAAAAGATCAGGATAAGTTTGTTGCGGTCGAACGGGTTTTAAACGAAATTTGTTTCCCTAAATTGCCCGGCCGGAACAATACCATGGGTAGGGGCATCAATATAAGACTTTATCCTTACCGGGTAAGGGTTTTACACATAAGCGGAAAATTAATCATCCGTAAATCGCTGCCAATCATTCGATGTTTTTTTGTAGTCGGCGGTTGCGCGGGCAAATCGGGTTAGCCTAAGTATCCGTTGAACCCTGGTGGGCTGTTTGGGGTTATAAGCTGGCAGAGCCATTCGGAACCATTAAAGATTAAACTGTGCTGGCTGGAAAGCCCGCCCTCAATCAATATGAAATTTTCACACCTTCACGTCCATACCCAGTTCTCCCTGCTTGATGGAGCCGCATCCATCCAGAACCTGTACAAGAAAGCCATCGCGGACGGAATGCCTGCCCTCGCGATCAGCGACCATGGTAATATGTTTGGCGCATTTGAGTTTGTGGCGGAAGCATACAAACACAAAAACCCCGATGGAAGCCTGAAAGTGAAACCGGTGGTCGGCTGTGAATTTTACATCACCGCCAACCGTCACCAGAAAACATTTACCAAGGAAGTGAAGGACCAGCGGCAGCACCAGATCCTGCTGGCAAAAAATGAGAAAGGGTATAAAAACCTCGTGAAGCTGACATCCCTGGGTTATATCGAGGGACTGTACAGCAAGTACCCGCGGATCGACAAGGAACTCATCCTGCAATACCACGAGGGACTGATCGCCACTACCTGTTGTCTTGGTGCATCGGTACCACAGGCGATCCTTCGCAAAGGCGAAGCAGAAGCCGAGAACGAATTCAAATGGTGGCTGAATATTTTCCAGGATGATTTTTATGTGGAACTGCAGCGGCATGGCATGGCTGAACAGGACAAGGTAAACGAAGTGCTGGTCCGGTTTGCCCGCAAGTACAATGTGAAAATCATCGCCAGCAATGACTCCCACTATGTTGACCAGGATGATTTCAACGCCCATGATATCCTGCTTTGTATCAATACCGGTGAAAAGATCACCACGCCTGCCATGCGCGGCGATTTCGGGGATGATGACATGAGTACCAAGGGTAAACGTTTTGCGTTTCCCAATGACCAGTTCTATTTCAAGAACACCCAGGAAATGACAAAGGTCTTCCATGACCTTCCCGAAGCAATAGACAATACCAACGAGATTGTTGGAAAGATTGACCTGCTCAACCTGAAGCGGGATATCCTGCTGCCGAACTTTGTGACGCCAACCAATTTCCGGACGCAGGACGAATACCTCGAACACCTGACCTGGGAAGGGGCAAGAAACCGTTATTCGGAAATCACCCCGGAGATAGAGGAGCGTCTCAACTTCGAACTCTATACCATCCGTACGATGGGATTCGCGGGGTACTTCCTGATCGTGTCCGACTTTATCAAGGCCGGTCGCGATCTTGGGGTATTTATCGGCCCGGGTCGTGGGTCGGCTGCCGGTTCCGTGGTAGCCTATTGCACCGGCATCACCAATATTGATCCGATCAAATACAACCTGCTGTTTGAGCGGTTCCTGAATCCTGACAGGAAATCGATGCCTGATATCGACACGGACTTCGATGATGAAGGCCGCCAGAAAGTAATCGACTATGTAGTCAAAAAATATGGCCAGAACCAGGTGGCACAGATCATCACATATGGCACCATGGCCGCCAAAATGAGTATCAAGGACGTGGCACGGGTAATGGACCTGCCGCTGGCTGAGTCCAACCTGCTGGCCAAAATGGTACCTGATAAACCAGGTATCGAACTGCGTCGTGTGCTGCATGCCCCCCTCAAAACCAAAGACGGCGAAAAATCGCTGGAAGAAAAAGATGGCCTGGGTGCCGATGACCTCGATAATGTGCGGAAGATCCGCGAAATCTATAACCAGGAAAACACAATGGCCGGCCGCGTGCTGCATGAAGCCGAACGGCTGGAAGGGTCGGTCCGTAATACCGGGATCCATGCCGCGGGGATTATCATTGCCCCCTGCGACCTTACCGACCTGCTGCCTGTGGCAGTGGCAAAGGACTCCCCTCTCTGGGTCACCCAGATTGAAGGAAACGTGATCGAGGAAGCCGGTGTAATCAAGATGGACTTCCTGGGGTTGAAAACCCTTACCATCATAAGGAATGCATTGCGGATGATCAAAGAGAACCATGGGGTAGTGATCGACATTGATACCATCCCGCTGGATGATGAAAAAACATTTGAACTGTACCAGCAGGCCGCAACCGTTGGTACATTCCAGTTTGAAAGTCCGGGTATGCAGAAGTACCTCCGCGAACTGCGTCCCGACAAATTCGGTGACCTGATTGCGATGAACGCCTTGTACCGACCGGGTCCGATTGCCTATATCCCCAATTATATCCTCCGTAAACACGGAAAGGAGCCCATCACTTATGACCTTCCTGAAATGTCGGAATACCTCGAAGAGACCTATGGTATTACGGTGTACCAGGAGCAGGTGATGCTGCTTGCGCAGAAACTGGCAGGTTTCAGTAAGGGCGATGCCGATGTACTGCGGAAGGCAATGGGTAAAAAACAAAAGTCCGTGCTGGATAAAATGAAAGCACAGTTTGTATCCGGGGCAACAGCCAAAGGACATGCCGCGGATAAACTGGATAAGATCTGGACCGATTGGGAAGCGTTCGCACAATACGCCTTCAACAAGAGCCACTCCACCTGTTACGCCTACGTGGCTTACCAGACTGCCTATCTCAAAGCACATTATCCCGGCGAGTATATGTCGGCCGTCCTGAACAACGCCGGCGCCATTGACAAGGTGACATTCTTTATGGAGGAATGTAAGCGGATGGGTATAAAAGTGCTGGGACCGGATATCAATGAATCACTGGCCGGTTTCGCCGTAAATAAAAATGGCGAAATCCGTTTCGGGATGGGCCAGCTGAAAGGTGTGGGTGAAGCAGCCGTTGAAAGTATCATCGCGGAACGCCAGCGTGGCAAGGCTTTCAGCAGCATATTTGATTTTATAAAACGCACATCCGGTAAGAATGTAAACCGCAAAACACTGGAGAACCTGGCTTATGCAGGTACGTTTGACTGTTATACGGATTACCATCGTGCACAGTATTTCAATATTGCCACGGGCGAAACGGCCACCGGGCTCGAAAAGATTATCAAGTTCGGACAGGTCACCAATGCACAGAATGCCGCCGGTGCCAATACATTGTTCGGCGACCTTCAGGTGGATATGGAGATACCACCCCCGAGGATCCCGGATTGCACCCATTGGTCACTGACCGAACAGCTGAATTTTGAAAAAGACGTGACGGGTATGTACCTGAGCGGGCATCCGCTTGATCACTATCGGTTCGAAATGTCGCATTATGGCATCACACCGGTTGCCGAATTCATTGAATTCCGCGATTCCATCAAGATGCAGTCCAACCAGGGCCGGATCTTTAAACTCATTGCGCTGATCACCGTAACAGATCACCGGTCTGCACAGAATGGCAACAAATACGGGCGTTTCACACTCGAGGACTACAGCGGGAAAACAGAAGTGGCATTGTTCCGCGAAGATTATCTCCGGCTTTCCCCTTTGATGACGCTGGGTACTGCGGTGTACGTAACCGGTTATTTCAAACCCCGGTTCAAAACGGAGGAATTCGAGTTCAAGATTAATACCGTTTCGCTGGCTGAAACGATGAAATCGATGATGACCAGACAGGTGAACCTGGATATCGACCCCGGGAAACTCACCAGGGAAATGATCGATTTTGTAGAAAAAAACATGCGGATGTATCGCGGGGGCCAGACTGCCCTCCGGTTCAGCCTCTCGGATCCCCGCGAACGGATGCGCATCATCCTGAATACCGGTACCAACTCATTTACGATGAACGATGAGTTTATCGAATTCCTGGATGACCAGCCGGACCTGGGTGTACAGATCATACAGAACTGAGAGAATGACAGGAATATAAAACCGTTGGGACTGCTTTAACTATTTAATGACCTGACTGACAGATAATTAAAATATCATCTTTTTCACAGACGGGGCTTATCAACGAAAGCTGTCAATTTTTGCACAACTTTCTGCCAACTATACCTGTTATCCATATCGGTCTTAAATTTGCAACCTCAGCATAGTAAAGGCAACAAAACTTAAATTAATATAAAATGGCAAAAGAATTCAACGACTCCAATTTCCAGGCAGATGTCCTGGATTCAGATCAACTGACCGTAGTGGATTTCTGGGCTGAATGGTGCGGACCATGTCGCGCAATCGGACCGGTTATCGAAGAACTGTCAAAGGAGTACGATGGCAAGGTGAACATTGGTAAGGTCAACGTGGACAATAACCCACAGGTATCAATGAACTACGGTATCACTTCCATCCCTGCAATCCTTTTTATCAAAGGTGGCCAGGTAGTGGACAAACTGGTAGGTGCACAGCCTAAAGGCAATTTTGTTAAAAAGATTGAATCGCATATCTAAGGCGATATTCTCCAGAATAGTAAAGGCTTCCTTCCGGAAGCCTTTTTTTATGCGGTTGACCTACTCTGTTGGCAGGAGTGGCTCTACATGTCTGGGCGGATCATTCGGGTAATGTTTATACTTAAACATCACCAGGAACAATAATGTAACAACCAGTGCATAACCTGCGAAGGTGATCCAGATATCGTACCACATCTGTTTGCCATTGGCATCCAGGAAGAACCGATCAATCAGCCAGCCGCTAAGCGAGCTTCCGATCACGGCCCCTACCCCATTGGTCATCATCATAAACAAACCCTGAGCGCTTGCGCGGATTCCCGGTGTGGTTTCATTTTCCACGAACAGTGATCCGGAAATATTAAAGAAGTCGAAAGCCATTCCGTATACAATACAGGACACGATGATCATCCAGAAGTTTGTCCCCGGGTCGCCATAGGCAAAGAGTCCGAAACGCAGGATCCACGCAACCATGCTCATGACCATTACATATTTGATCCCGAATCGTTTCAGGAAAAAAGGAATCGCAAGGATGAACAGTAGTTCCGACACCTGGGAAAGGGATATGATAATGGCCGAATAGTTAACCACGAATGAATCCTTGTATTGCGGATCCAGGGCGAAATCGCGGAGAAACGTAGTACCGTAGGCATTGGTTAATTGTAAGGCAGCACCCAGCAGCATGGCGAACAGGAAGAAGACCGCCATTTTACGCTGTTTGAACAGGGTGAATGCCTGCAGTCCCATTTGCGACACAAATGTGCCCGTGCTCTCACCTCTTGACGGGGGCGGGCATTTGGGCAGGGAAAAGGCATACAGGCCCAGGAACAGTGAAGCTGCGCCGGCGAGGTAAAACTGGTTCGGCGAGGTTTCGAAGCCCAGCAGGCTCACGGCCCATTCGGCCACAATAAAACCCGCCGTCCCCCACACGCGGATCGGGGGATAACTTTTCACCACATCCAGTCCCTTTTTCTTGAGCGCAGTGTAGGACACCGTGATGGCAAGGGCAAGCGTGGGCATATAAAAAATCATGTTCAGGAACATGATCCAGAAGAATGTTTTGGGATTACTGGCAGAAGGCAGGGCGAAGAGGCACAGTGCGCCGCCGATATGCAGGATGCCATAGAGTTTTTCAGCGTTGATCCTCCGGTCGGCCAGGATGCCCATCAGGGCGGGCATGAACAGGGAAGCTAGTCCCATGGTGGAAAAGATGATCCCGAAATCGGTATTATCCCAGCCTTTGTACTGGAACCAGAAGCTGCCAATTGTAATGAGCCAGGCTCCCCAGACAAAAAACTGGAAAAAACCCATGATAATCAGCCTCAACTTTATGTTCATCCTGGTTGTTTTAGTGATTGTTCCCGTCGACGGCTCAAGATAAGGATTTTAATGCCTCAGCACGAGGCGTCGCGGAATAGATCGTACATTTGCAAAGGAAAAAACAGCCCCTATGTCCCCATCCACAGCGCCTCTTGTAACTGAGCTCCCACTTGACGAACAACTGGCGGCCATCGCACGGAAAGTTGAACTTGAACAACGCATTACCGACGAAGAATGCCTGTTGTTATTTGAAAAAGCAAGTCTCTCGTTTGTTGGTTCACTGGCCAACCAGATCCGCGAGCGCAAACACGGCGACACCACCTATTTCAACCGCAATTTCCATATTGAGCCGACCAATGTCTGCATTTATTCCTGTCATTTTTGTTCGTATAGCCGTCTGTATGCCCACCGCGATGAAGGCTGGGAACTGAGCCAGGAGCAGATGCTGGATATTGTACGGAGTTACGACGGGAAACCGGTAACCGAAGTGCATATAGTCGGCGGCGTGCATCCGAAAATGAACCTGGAGTTTTTTGCGGAGCTGATGCGGAAGATCAGGGCGCACCGGCCGGATCTTCATATCAAGGGTTTTACTGCCGTGGAGCTGGATTACATGTTCCGCAAGGCAAAAATGACTACTGCGGAAGGCATGAAGTACCTGCATGAAGCAGGCCTTGATTCCATGCCCGGTGGCGGTGCCGAGATCTTCCATCCTGAAGTTCGCGCGAAGATCTGCGACGACAAAGTAGACGGTGAAGGATGGCTGTCGATCCATGAGGCAGCGCATCGCGAGGGGATGTCGACCAATGCAACCATGTTGTATGGGCATGTTGAAAACTACTCGCACCGGGTGGACCATATGTCAAAACTCCGTGCCCTGCAGGACAGGACCAGCGGGTTCAACACGTTCATCCCCCTCAAGTTCCGCAACAAGCAGAATGACATGAGCAATGTGGATGAATCGACGCTGGTGGAGGACATGAAAATGTATGCGATTGCCCGCATCTACCTGGATAATTTCCCCCATCTCAAAGCCTACTGGCCAATGCTTGGCCGGCAGAATGCCCAGCTCACCCTGTCATTCGGTGTGAATGATATCGATGGCACAATCGATGATACCACAAAAATCTATTCCATGGCCGGCTCCGAAGAACAAACGCCATCCATGAATACCGCGCAACTGGTTACACTGATCAAACAGGCACGTCGCCGTCCTGTCGAACGAGGAACCCTCTACAACGTTATCCGGGACTACAACGAAATTGACCTGAAGGAAATCGAATCGAATCCGCTTCTCAACTAACCACTCACAAAGCGGTTGCGGTGCAGGATGCGGGATTGGCAATGAACTGCCCATTTGCAGCATGTGGCGAAAAAGCAGGGCAGCGGAATGGCTCACAAAAACCAGCCCGCAGGGAGAAGTAAGGGCAGGATTGCGGCGCCTTATTTACAGGGAAAAAAAGTAAGGATTCAAACTAGCGGAGGATAACTCCCTGGAAATACAGCGCTGCAAACTGCCCTTACTTCGACCGTTCAACACCCGATAAGTCGCCGGTCAACACCCGGGAACTCCGCGCATCAGCACTCCGGCAAACTCAGCGGCACATTCACTGCAAGTCCGCCATCCGCCGTTTCCTTGTATTTATGGTTCATATCCTGCGCCGTATCCCACATCGTTTTCACCACTGCATCCAGCGATACTTTCGCAAAATCCGGCATGCTCTGCATGGCGAGCTGCGATGCAGTGATCGCCTTGATCGCGCCCATGGTGTTGCGTTCGATACAGGGAACCTGGACCAGTCCGCCGATCGGATCACAGGTCATACCGAGATGGTGTTCCATGGCGATCTCCGCGGCCATCATTGCCTGGCGTTGGGAACCGCCCGAGCAGGCGGTAAGTGCGGCTGCGGCCATTGCGGATGATACCCCGATTTCTGCCTGGCATCCACCCATTGCCGCGGAGATGGTTGCCCCTTTTTTAAAGATGCTGCCGATCTCGGATGCAGTCAGCAGGAACTTCATGATCAGTTCATCATTATCTTCTATCGGATCATTGTTACCGAAAATAATATGGTAGAATAAAACAGCAGGGATTACTCCGGCGGCGCCGTTTGTAGGTGCGGTCACCACCCTGCCAAAGGAAGCATTCTCTTCGTTGACAGCAAGTGCAAAACAGCTGACCCAATCGAGGATATAATTAAAGCCATTGCCGCCACCACGGATCAGGGCCACCCATTCCTCGAAATTATTATACGTTTTCCCGCCGATCAGTTTTTTTGAAAGTCCGGGTGCGCGGCGCCGGACATTCAGTCCCCCGGGCAACACCCCTTCCTTATGCACCCCGCGGTAAATGCACTCGCGCATTACTTTCCAGATCTGCTGCAGGCCTTCCCTCGTTTCCTGTTCGGGTCGCCACGCATGTTCATTTTCGAGAACCAGTTCATGGATCGCGAGACCGGTACGGATACACCATTGCAGCAGATCAGCGGATGCATTGACCGGGAATGGCAGTACTACTGAATCCCCGCCCCTCGTTGTTTCCCCTTCTTTTTTTACAAATCCACCGCCGATGGAATAGTAGGTTTCAGCAATCGAATCCCCGTTTTCAAGGGTAGCGAGAAAAGTCAGTGCGTTGGAATGATAAGGCAGCGATTCGGCCACGAGGTATTCGATATCCGCAACGGGATCAAAGCTGATCTCCTGTGCACCACCGACCCGCAGCAAGCGCCGTCCTGCAATGTCCTGGAGTTTTGGGACAATCCGATCAACCGGCACCAGTACCGGGTCTTCGCCGGAGAGTCCAAGCTGTACGGCCATATCAGTGCCATGGCCCACACCGGTTTTGGCCAGCGAACCATAGAGCAGCACACGGACCTGTATTACCTGTGGCAGGAAATCCATCTGGACGAGGGTCTGCACAAAACGTTGCGCAGCCCGCCATGGACCAAGGGTATGGGAACTGGATGGCCCCACACCAATCTTGAAGATATCAAATACGGACAGCGGTTCGTACAGCAAAGGCATTGTTTGTCACCAAAGCTACAATTAAATGCGGCTTGGCAGACCATCAATCACGACTGCAGTGGAAGCCTAGTTTACGCCCACCAGCGTAATATCAAAAAAGAGCACGGAGTTGCCGGGGATAGTATAATAATCCTCACAACCATACCCCTGCGAAGAAGGCACGATCAGGCGGATCCGGCCACCCGCCTTTATCAGGGGAATACCGATTTTCCAGCCTTCGATCAGTCCGCTGAGCGGCCAGGCCGGTGTATTGGGAGTGGTCCCCTCATCGAATTTCTGGTTATTGAGGAATTTACCTACATACGTAATGGTAATGTTGGAAGCCGAAGTGGGTTGGGTTCCGGTACCGGGATCAACAATCTGGTAATAGAGCCCGGATGGATGTTTCACCACATCAAAACCTTCTGCCTGTGCATAAGCGAGGATCTGGCCTTCTTCTTTGGAAGGTGCTTTCAGTTTACATTCTTTTTTGCAATTGGTGAATACAACCAGGGTACTCAGCAGGAACACGAGAAACTTGAAATTTTTCAAAGCTGTCAGTTTTCAGTTATTTGGTATTGACAATGTATGGGCCTTAATCGCTGCAAGGATACGAAAAAACAGGCAGCGGCTTTCATGATCCTTCCCGCGATTCCTTTGCCAGCAATTCGCGATAATATTGTTCATTGATGTCCCAGCGATGCCGGGCGGAAAACAGTGCGATAAAAAGTATAATGCCGATCGCGGCAGCAATAATCACGAGCATCTGGGAAGGCGTCATCGAATTGATCTGCATATCGGCGCGTTTGTACCAGCCGGAAAAAAAGTTCAGCAGGATCGCAAAAACAAGGATCACCCCCAGTGGCATACCTATCGCTACCTGGCGGAAACGGAGTTTCTTGCGGAGCCGGTTCTCCCTCCAGTACTCGACAAATGCCTGTTCATCTTTTGAAAGCATGCCGCAAATTTAAGAATAACCGGGGCCGGACTTGCAATAACCCGATGAATTATATATCTTTAAAGCAACCAAAATCCACCGAAGGCTGTGAAATTAACATCCTTACTCATCCAATTCCTCTATACCAACGAGCGGCTCGACCTGCCGGGGATCGGCAGTTTCACCCTCGACCGCAACATCATCGCCGGTTTTGACAACCCCAAAAACCGCCAGCCGATCACTGAAGGGATCAGCTTTGTGAGCAAACCCTCCCTGACAGATTCGCCCGAACTCATCCGTTATATTTCCGAGACAACCGGGAAAATGAAATCGCTGGCAACCGCCGACCTCGAGTCGCGTCTGGAACTGGCGAAACAATTCCTGAATCTCGGCAAACCATTTACGTTCGAAGGACTCGGCACACTGGTACGCCGGCCAACCGGTGAAGTGGAATTTACCCAGGCGTTTGTTGTACCTGACCCCAACCGCCCCATCCTGGCATCCACCGGTTTCCAGGAACGGCAGGAAGTGGTAAAGAAACACGAATCCGTGTTCAGCGAACAACGAAAAACGGGCACCGTATCAAGACCCATCATGGCGGCACTCGTTATCGGCGGGATCATTCTCGCGGTGGGAGCCGGATACTGGATCTCGCGCCCTGCCGGAAAAAGCGAGGTCACCGCTGCCGTCAACAATGCAATACCAACCACTGATACACCGGAAATTATAGCTTCCGACAGTTCCGCTGCAGTAACACCCGCTACTACTGCGGTCACTGAAACCACCGCCACTGCCGCACCCGCGGCCAGCAGGGTGGTGACAGCGGACGGCAGTTACAAATATGTACTGGAAGTGGCAAAAAGCACACGCGCATTCAAACGGTACAACCAGTTGCGCACAAACCTCTGGAACGTGGAACTGGAGACCAAAGATTCGGTGGATTATAAACTGATCCTGATGCTCCCTAAAATGAATGCCGATACTACCCGTGTCCTCGATTCACTCACGGTCATGCTCGGAAGGAAAGTTTACATCGAACCCCAGAACTGATGTCGCGACCCAAAGCATCCTGGTGGATCAGCCGCTTTAATATGACCACGCATGTGGAAGGTGGTTCTTTCGCGGAAGTATACCGCTCCCCGTTAACATTACCTCCCTCCGTGACAGCCTCAGCAGCGGTCAGGAACAGCGCCACACATATTTACTTCCTGCTTGAACAGGGACAATTCTCTGCGTTCCACCGGATCCTGTCCGATGAACTCTGGCACTTTTATGAAGGCGACCCGCTGGTTGTTTACGAAATAAAAAAGGATGGGACACTGGTCGAACACTTTCTCGGTCGCGGGGAACAGCAGCAGTTGTTTACCGTTATAGAGGCAGGTTCATGGTTTGCATCAGCACCGGGGCAAAACAGTGAGTACAGCCTTGTAGGATGTACTGTGTCGCCGGGTTTTGATTTTGCTGATTTTGAACTGGCGAAACGGGAGACCCTAAGCAGCCTGTACCCGCAGCATGCCGCAAGGATTGAAACACTGACGCGGGATTAATGGCTGGCAAAATCGATTACCTGACCGATCCAGTCGCTGTCGTTGCTGAGTAATACATGCGGACGGATCCCCACATCCTCGTATTGCAACGTGCTCCCTGCTTCCTTCATATCGGTAGGATATACCACCCAGGCAGCGTTGCCCGGAAGATGGATCAACCTGCCCGTATTGCTCCCGTAAGTAAGCGTACCATTGGTGGTTTCGCCGTAGATCCGCACATTCGGGCTGTATTTCAGGAGAACCAGGAATTGTTCGGCGTTGCTGTAGGTGCGGTTATTGACGATGACATGGATCCTGCGGGTCCTTGCAAATTTCTCCAGCTGGTTGAGCATGTTGCGCGAATTCCTGAATCCACCCCCGCCATTATTACGCAGGTCGAGCACGAGTCGCGAAGCCGTCAGTTTCGTGGCAACCGAATCATAAAAAGCATGTGCCCTGACCAATGTATTATCATCCGTGGCGAAAGAACCCAGTCGCAGGTACTGGGTCGAATCACCCAACTGCCGGAGCTCAAAGGTCCGGGCGGATGCCGGTATGTTGCGGTGATCCGTCACTCCCGTTTTTTTTGACCAGAGCGAACGCCTGGAGTAATCCGAATTGTACAGGACAGTTTCGGTGAGCGTGCCCGCGATCAGCCGTTCATGTTTGGTCATCCCCCAGGTTCGCGTGTAAGGCTGAGCGGCGATTGCGCGGAAGCGATCCGGGCCATACTGCCGCAACACAAGCATCACTTCCCCTTTTTTCCAGACCGGGATGGACGATTGCAGCACTACACCTACAAGACTATCCTTCTGCCCGGTACGTGTAACACCAATTGCAATCTCTTCCCCATACCAGTAGATGCCTTCGACACTGTCTGTCGCCAGTTTTGCAAGACGCCTCTGCAGATCCCTCGTATTACCGTCCCACACCGGCTCCCTTTTCGATACAACGGCCTTGCGAAAACTTTCCACTTTTGCAGTGTTGTTGAAATCGGAGGGCTGCAGCACCGCGACCGGTTTCTCAAAAAAAGAAAGATGGTTATCGCGGATGGGATCAAACAGCCTGCTGATTGTCACAAAACAGTGAAACGGATCCGCCGCAGCATCGGCACGCGAACGGAGCCGGACAAGCAGTTCATCGTAAGCAGTCCGTGCGTCACCGATAACCTGCGCCCGGAACGAGGGCGTCCGGGATAGGATGACGGCCGCAGAATCCAGTTTCTGACGGCAATCGGTTTGTTGCGCGTAAAGCGTAACTGACAGGAAAAGGGACATTAATCCAGCCAACGTTTTCATTCGCGGAAGATACATCCGGCTGTTAAATATCATGACTGTTTCCGGCATTTTATGCGCCTGAAAAACGCAGCAGATTTCTTTCCGGGAGAACGCCCGCTTGTTTCATTTCCAAAAATGGACTAGTTTGCCGGACCGTCCTGGCTTAATCCCGGCCGGCGAAACATTTATGAAAAAGACAGCTTCCGCATTAACCATCATTGCCATAGTGGCCGCAGTAGCAACAGGATTTGTTTCCTGCAAAGACAAGGCTGCCGGACCCACGCAGGAACTCTCCCAACCCGCTCCGGCCGACAGCGGCACAGTGGTATCACCTCCGGGAACGCTTATCGGACCTGAAAGGGAAGAGGCCATGATCACCAGTATTGCCAAACTTTCCAATGACTACCCAACGGTGATGATCGAAGTGGATAACGGCGAAGTGATTCTAAAGGGAACGCTGGAGAAAAGCCGGGTTGAAAAATTGCTCGCTGCATTGCAGAACCTCGAACCCAAACCGAGGAAAGTAACAAACGACCTCACCATAAAATAAAAGATCCCCACCGCTGGCGGGGATCCGGTTTTTTTGCCGGAGAAGTTTTATTTCGCCAGGCGGTCAACCACCTCAAAAAAAGCTTCGCGGTAATTATCACTTACCGGCAACACGGCGGATTCTATTTTCACTGCTTTTCTCGACACGGTATCCACTTTACCGATCGGCACGATATAGGAACGGTGGATGCGGATAAATTCATTCCTGTCCAGTATATCCTCAAAATATTTAAGGCTGTGCAGGATGAGGATCGGTGCCGTGGCATTCACCAGGTAAATTTTTGTATAATCCTTGTAGCCTTCGAGGTACAGGATATCCCGGTAATATAATTTCTGGAGTTTGTGCGCCACGTTGATAAAGAAATATTCGCGCTGTTCTGTTTGCCCGCCTGCTTTCCGATGGAGGTATTCCTTTACACGGTTACCGGCACTTACAAATTTTTCATATGAGACAGGTTTGAGCAGGTAGTCCATCGCCTTCAGCTCAAAACCATCGATGGCGTATTCACTGTATGCCGTTGTAAAAATTACTTCCGGTTTGCTCACCAGTGAACGGAAAAATTCAATTCCTGTGATATCCGGCATCCGGATATCGAGGAAGATCAGGTCCACCCCTCCCGATTCGATTACAGGCAAAGCCTGGAAGGGATCTTCAAACTTACCAACGAGGTTAAGGAAGGGCGTTTTCTGTACAAAGTCGCCCAGCAGCTGGAGGGCCAGTGGTTCATCATCAATCAGGAGACAGTTAATCATTACTCAGGTCGATTTTAAGGTTTACAAGATGGGTGGTACCGGCCTGCCTGATGTCCAGTACATATTTGCCGGGATACAGCAGGTCGAGGCGGCGTTGCACATTCCGCAGTCCCAGTCCGCCGCCACCCGTATTATTTTTTTCTGTCACGGCATTACGCGTGATCATCTCAATCGTTTCGCCGTTAGCGGAAATATTGATATCAATCACGCAGGCCTGTGTGTAACTGATCCCATGTTTAAATGTGTTTTCAATAAAGGTGATCAGCAGCAGGGGTGCAATCACGAGGTAACTGGTATTGCCCGTGCAGGTGTAGTTGACGGTGACGCGACTCGAAAGCCGGATGCGCTGCAGGTCGATGTAGTTGCTGATATACTGCAGGTCTTTTGCCAGCGGCACTTTGTTTTCACCCGAATCATACAATACATACCGCAGCAGTTCCGACAGTTTCAGGATGGAAAATTCGGTATTCGTGGATCGGGCATGTGCCTGAGAATAAATACTATTGAGTGTATTGAACAGGAAATGCGGATTGATCTGTGATTTAAGGAAGTTGACTTCCGCATTCAGGTTGGCATTTTCCAGTAATTTTTTTTCATTCTGGTTACGGATAAATGAATAAGCAAGACGGATAAACCCACCGATCAGCAGGATCAGTAGAAAGGAGCTGATGGAATTGTTCACCGTCATCATCCATGCCCCGCGGGGGATACCCAGGAAGACCGGTTCCGGGGTATTGAAAAATCCCAGGCTATCGGGCACGGGTCCAAAAGCCGCCAGTGGAAAGGGTTGCAGGCCGTGTGAAGTGTCACCGCCTGCCTGCCTGTTTTTTTCCTGACCACGAAAAACGAAACTGCTTTCGCGTCCGTTATTCTGCGTCACCATCATCTGCGCAATCCGGAATGCGGGATCGTGACGCGGGAAAAATTTGTTGCGGATATAGACCTGTTGCCCGAGATACAGGCTGAACAGTAAGAACACTGCGAGCAGGTAACCCAGCTTCCTGTTGCGCAGGACGAGCCGGGGTATGAGCCAGTAGTAGTTGAAATAAAACACGGCAATCAGTACGGACTTGTTGATCAGTTCGGAAATAATAAACTGCCGGTTGTTGAACCGCAACGGGTACAGCAGCACCGGCAACAGGAACAGCATGCACCAGCCGGTGGCATGGACGAGCACGATCAGCAGTTTGTGCCGCCGGGAACGAAGGTCTTCAAACCCGAAAAGGGTAAGCAGGAATCCGGATACGCCGGGTGCGGAAGGCCTACTACTCATGTTGTGTACCGATTACTACTCATGGTATGTGCTGATGATTGAATCCACTTCCTGCTGGCTGAGACCGGGGAATTGGTTGTCTCCCATCCTGCTGATGACAAGCTGCGCGGCATGCAGCGCCTGGGTCCTGTTGCCAAAACCCAGTCCGCCACCGTGCGCAGGCATCACCGGTTGATGGACAACCACTTTACCATCCACCAGGATATCGTAACCCCAGCCCTTTTCGGTGTGCAGCAATTCCGGTTTTACCCTGTTGCCGGGATCGGGTGCAGATCGGGCGATCCACACCGAAACCACCACGGCAACTAACGCTGAACAGAAAAGTATGGGGATATAAGTTTTATTAGTCATTGTCTGCCTGTTCATCGTCCGGAAGTAATTCGTAGGCATTGTCCATCACAAGGGAACCACTCCTGCCTGTCAGTACAAAACCGCGACCCGAAAGTGAAAGTGCTACGGCACCGGTACGGCTGGTACCCTCAAAGGCAGTCTTCTCCAGCCAGCTGTCATCCGCGGGATTATACCGCCAGGTGGTGGGTGTGATCGAACTGTATTCACCACCGCTGATATAGATGTATGAACCGATATTGAAGGCCACCCCGTTCTGCCGGGGGATGGTCCCATAATCATCATCATAGGTTTCGTCGGAGTAATTATAAATCTTACGTTTTTCTGCCCAGGTATTGGCTGCCTGGTCATACACCCAGAGGTCCGATTGCACCTCCCCGTTGTTATTGCCACCCATTACATATGCTGCGTTATTGTACACGAACGTTACTGCCGCGGACCGTTTGGAACCACCCACGCTTGCTTTCTGTGCCCAGCTGCCTGCATCTGCGCCGGTAACACCTGGTGTGAATTCATAAAAATCCTTGAGATAGTTGCCATCGTAACCGCAACCGATATAGCCCTTGCCGTTTACTGCAAAACCAATGGCATCATACCGTGCGCTGCCGGGAAAATCTGCCTTCTGGTACCACTGGTTAGCCGTGGGATCAAATTCCCAGAGGTCTTTCAGGTTGGCAGACCCGTCATACCCGGTGCCCACATATCCTTTTTCCCCGATTGCAAATGCTACAGCAGAGCTGCGTGCCGCGCCCGGGAGGTCGGCCTTCTGCGTCCAGTAACGGAGACCGGTATTGTACTGCCAGATATCCCGGAAACGGTCGGTGCTGGCCACCCCTGTGCTTACGTATCCATATTCACCGATGGTAAAACTGACCGCCTCACTCCTGGCCAGCCCCTCAAAATCATCAATCCTTTTCCAGTTGCCGATAAGGTCATCATCCGAGTCAGTGCTTTTTGTACACCCGATTGTCAGCGTCGCCGATCCGATGATCATCGCGGCCCCGATCACATAAGCATGTTTACTTTTCATTTCAAGAATTTTGATAAAAGTATCAGGGGCCGCTGAGAAGGGTATCCTAAAATAGACTAACAGGCAGATCATATCGATAAAACCGGCGGCAACAGGTAAAACATCGTAAATCCACGTACCGGCGGCCTCCGCCGGGCATTACCAGTCCGGATGGGTTATTGGGCGATTTAAAATGCCGGTTGATATACTATAACATAATGGTGGTGCGCCGAACGGATAAATTGCCGGCTGATTCACGTATGAACCTAAATTATCGTTTGTGAGAAAATGTTTTCCCCTGTTGCTGGTTTCCCTGCTGACATTGTCCTGCACGCGTAACAATGTATTGTTCGGGGAAAGTCCCGATGCCGACTATACCCATATCGTTTACACCGACACAGTGGGCGTATCACTTTCCACGGTCATCACCGATTCTTTTGTGACCAGTGGTGCCACCAGCCTGCTGCTGGGTAAATATTCCGATCCTTACCTCGGTATCGTTTCCGCAAGGAATTATTTCCAGTTAGCCGTGCCGGCTGCACAGCCTGAAATCCTTGCCACCGATGTGTATGATTCCATGACCATCACCATTCCGCTCAGCGGGTATTACTATGGGGACACGACGCGGGCGCAGACCATCACCGTTTCCGAGATTTCCCAGGCAATCAGTTTTTCCTACAACTCATCGCTCTATAATACCAGCAGTACAGAAGTGTATGAATCCGCCCTCGGCTCGCGGCAGCTTCGCATCCGGCCAACTATGGACGACTCCATTGTGATCAGGATCTCGGACCTGAAGGGTGCGGATTTTTTTGCAAAACTCAGGAGCAAGTCGACCAGCCTGATCAACCAGTCGGAGTTTGTAAATTACTTCCGCGGGATATCCCTCTCCACCGGGGCTGGTGATACCACGGCTGTTTATGGTCTCACCGGTCTCGACAGCTCCCTCGCCATCAACCTGCACTACCACAGCAATATCCCTTCCCCCGTCAAAAAATCCGTGACGTTCAGTTCACTGAAAAACGTGTACTGCTATAACCAGTTGCTGAAAACGCGGGGCAATACCGGTATACCACTCACGCCGGGTGAATACAGTTCGGCCACACTCGGCGCAAAGGCTTACCAGCAGCCTGCTACAGGGGCATATATGAAAATGACTTTCCCCAGCCTGCGGTCGGTGATCAATACCGGAAAACTGGTGCGCCTGGTCAAGGCCGAATTGCTGCTGACCCCGGCCTACAATTCATTCAGCAAGGATGGATATGCATTACCGGCATCACTGAGTCTTGCACTTACGGATGCATCAAATCTTTTTGGCGACTATGTGCTTGACTCTGCCGGCACCAATCCGCTCACCGCCTCACCGGAAATTGATGAACTGTACGGACGGGATAATTATTACCGCTTCAATATTACCTCCTATATCAGCAGCTGGCTCAATACAGCGGGAACGGAGAAAAAAGGCTTTTTCCTCGCCAGTGGTTTTACCAGTACTGCCCCCGATGTAAACCGGCTGTTCATCAACCTGTCCGGCAGCAACCAGGTGCCCCGTCTCCGATTATACATGATCGTTTTAAACCAGTAACATGTTACCAACCAGCAAATACCTCCTGCTGCCGGCACTGCTTTCCTGCACTGCGGCATTTTCACAGAATTCAGTCAGCCCCTACTCCTCCTATGGTATCGGTGAAATCGACAATGGCTACTACAACCGCAGCAGCGGTATGGCCAATACAGGGATGGCTATCAGTTCCCCGTTTTTTATGGTGGACAATAACCCCGCGGCGATTGCGGCACTGCCGAAAAGTTTTTTCCTGCTGAGTGCAGGTACAGCCGGACGTACTACCCGGTACCGTGGTGACGCGATCGGACTGGCAAACAGCAATGCAAAGGATTTCTGGATCAAACGGCTGGGTCTTACTTTCAAGATGACCGATCACTGGGCAAGCGGGATCGGTTTCCGGCAGTTCAGCAATATCAATTACCAGTTCGCCGGCACCAAACCGGTAGAAGGCGCCAACCTGCAGTATGCTGCTATCTACCAGGGTGACGGAGGGCTGAATGAATACTACTGGAACAATGCCGTGTCACTGGGAAAACATTTTTCCATCGGGGTAAAATCATCGATCATCGCGGGTTCGGTCAACCGCACCGAATCGGTCAGCGATGAAGCACTGACGACAGTTATTGAAACGAGGCAGCAGGACTACTACGGCAATGCACGTTTCCAGTTTGGTGCCCAGTACAATACAACGCTGGGAAAAAAATGGGGCCTCTCCCTTGGAGGTAAATACATCCCGAAGACCCTGCTCAACAGCGAGCGCACGATCACTGTGTCCGAAAACTCCACCGTGATCAGTGAGGAAGAATCGGTGCTGGCAAATAATTTCTCCCTGCCGCAGGGTTTTTCTGCCGGCTTTGCACTGAAAAAAAACAACCGAAATACCTATGCGGTGGATTATACCTATGATGACTGGTCGGCCCTCGGATTGAAAGGCACCGGCTGGCAGATGACCAGCGCACAGCGGCTCTCGGCGGGTGTTGAGTTTGCAAAACAGGTGTACATGGGATCACAATATGCAGAGAAACGATTCTTCCAGCTGGGTGTGTTTGCATCTGACGCCTACCTGCAGGTGAGCAACCAGCTCATCCGGGAATACGGATTTACAGCAGGTGTAGGTGGCGCAGTAAACAGCACCCTGCTGTATAATATTGCCGCGGAAGTTGGCAGCAGGGGAACCACCCGGGCAAAACTTATCCGCGAAAATTATGTGCAGGTGACGATCGCACTTTCGTTCCGCGATTTCCTGCAAAGCAAGGGTAGAAAGTATGATTGATAAGCCTTGCCTATGACAGGGAGCACACGGAAAATTTTCGTTTTTCCACGCCGGTTTTGCAAGTCGGGTTATTAATATTTATGAAAATATACAGTTGCTGCAATTACCGGTAATTGCGCGGAGATGGACCCGTCTTGCAAAGGATAAACAACTTTTCCTAGGATTTTTTACCGGTGAGGTAGGCATAGATGGCCATGGCATGTCCGTGGCCCAGTTCAAAATCCGTCTTCAGCCACTCCACGATATTACCGGCTTTGATACCCGGCTCCAGTTTTTCCTTTTTGACAAACCCTTTCTTCTCCGCAAGCTTGCGGAAATCTTCGGGCCCCTTGCCCGTTTTAGCTTTGATATTATCGAGATACGCCTGGAATGACATGATGCTTTTTTGTAGTTGAATGAAGGGGAATCCTGACCTGAAGATAGATAACAAAAGCACAAAATCCGCCCCGATTCACCAACTGTCGCCCGTATCCTGCAACTCGTCGGAAATCATTACCCGCCAGCAGGTTTATGCCACAGATTTGTGTCCTAAACCAACCGTAATGAAACAGCTGGCAATTTTACTTCTGTTGATACTGACCATCTGCACCGCCCGGGCCCAGACCCGCGTCAGCGGGCACATACAGGCCAATGGCCATGCACTTCCAGGCGCCAACATTATCCTTGCAGGCACCTACGATGGCAGCTCGACTGACAGTACCGGCCATTTCAGTTTCACCAGTACCGAATCGGGCACCTTCCGGCTGGTCTTCAGCTCACTGGGATTTTCCACCGACAGTGTGCAGGTGCAACTCAACGGGCAGCCACTTACCCTCACACTGAAAATGAAGGAATCCATTATTGAACTGAATACCGTGACCATCAATGCCGGCACATTCGAGACCGGGGACAACCGCAAAGGTGCGGTGCTCAGTTCACTGGATGTGGCGACCACCGCGGGTGCGGTGGCCGATGTGGTGGCAGCATTACAGACCCTGCCTGGAACAGCGCAGGCATTCGGGGAGAATGGCCTTTTTGTACGGGGTGGCACCGGTACCGAAACACAGTCATACTTTGATGGCATGCTGGTAAAAAGTGCGTTTGGCAGCCAGTTGCCGGATCTCGCGGGTCGGAGCCGGTTCTCTCCCTTCCTCTTCAAAGGCACCAGTTTTTCCACCGGTGGATATTCCGCTCAGTACGGACAGGCACTTTCCTCGGCCCTGCTGATGGAATCGAAGGATCTGCCTGAAAAAACGTCCAGTGAATTTTCGCTTCTCAGCGTGGGAGTGAGTGCCGCCCACACAGAAAGATGGAAACGGAGTTCACTGGTTGTCGGTGGCAACTATTACAACCTTGCACCGAGCAATGCCATCACACCGCAGAACATTGAATGGAACCGTTCGCCGGTTGATATCCAGGGATCTGCACAATACAAACTCCAGGTCGGCGAACGGGGTATACTGAAGCTTTACTCACAGTTCAACCGTACGCGGGCAGACCTGCGCACGGGTTTCGGGGAAGACCAGCACGATGCCGACATCATCAACAAAAACAATAACTACTACCTCAACGCTACCTACAGGGACGAAACACCCAATGGCTGGAAAATCCAGGGAGGCATCAGCGCCTATGTAAATGATGAACGCGGGAAAGTGGACAATGACCGCTACCGTCTCGATAATGACCATTTCATGGCACGATTGGTAATGTCACATTCCATACGGGGCCGGAACATTTTCCGCACAGGGGCAGAAACCTCGTACAATAGCCACGGCGAAAACTGGAATGAACTCAGCCGGTCATTTGGTAACCGGATGCAGGCAGGATTTGCCGAGACCGAATGGTACCTGGGTAACCTTTTCGTAACCCGGGTGGGAATCCGCGGTGAATACAACAGCATTATTGGCGAGGGCAACATCGCACCAAGATTATCCTTTGCGGTAAAGGCAGGCAAACGTGGCCAATTCGCCCTGGCCTATGGTTCATTTTACCAGAACCCGGACGACGCCTACCTCGTGCAGGAACGTAACCTCGACTATGAAAAAGCCAGCCACTATATCCTGAACTATGTTTACCAGCAAACCGGTATTACTTTCCGGGCGGAGACGTATTACAAAAAATACAACCAGCTCACCAAATATGATTCACCGGATTTCCGCCAGGGATTTGCTGTGATGAACTACAGCAACCTCAACAACAGGGGTGACGGGTATGCCAAGGGCTTTGACCTTTTTTTCCGGGATAAAAAAACCATTCCCGGCGCTCAGTACTGGATCTCCTACTCCTTCCTTGATACGAAAAGGGATTTCCGGAATTACCCCGTCAGTGCAGCTCCGCCCTTTGCAGCAAAACACAGCCTGAATATCGTGTACAAACAATACATACCTTTTCTTAAAACGGAAGTCGGCACCACCTACACATTCAGCAGTGGCCGCACCTATTATAATCCGGTGAACGTTGCATTCCTCGGTGACAAAACCCGGTCGTTCAATAACCTCAGCCTGAATATCAGCCACATTACCCGCGTTTTTAATGAATTCGCAGTAGTATATGCCTCTGTCACCAACATCCCCGGCTTCCGGAATGTATACGGGTATAATTATTCAGCCGACGGATTAAGCCGTACTCCGATCCGGCCTTCGGCAAACCGCAACTTCTTTATAGGCTTACTTGTGACTATCGGGGACAACACATTCAACCATTAATTCATCAACAAACAACGACAATGAAAAAGACAATCATCAGCATCGCTTTCAGCCTTATATTCCTGTCTGTTTTTTCACAGGACAAATACACCGCCGCCATTCATAAAGGTATCGGTCTCATGGACAGTGCTTCAACGCCCGCCAGATACCTGGAAACGGCCAATTATTTCGAACGTATCGCCAACGCAGAACAATCGCAGTGGCTGGCCCAGTATTATACCGGACTTGCCCTTATTTTTGTCGCATACGATGAATCAAAAGATGCCGATACCCGCGACCTCACATATGATAAAGCCATGGCATTTGCGGAGAAGGCCGGCAAACTCAAACCAGACAACAGCGACGTAACGGCATTAAAGGGTTATATCACCTTTATGAAAATGGCGGTCTCGCCGCAGGCACGCGCCATGTCGATGATCCCTGCTTCAAATGCACTGATCGAAAAAGCAATCGCACTCGATCCGGAAAATCCACGTGCCCGTTTGCTCAAGGGGCAGAACCTGTTCTACACACCGGAAGCCTTTGGTGGCGGCAAGTCAAAGGCGGCAGAAGTACTGAAGATTGCGGAAGAAAAGTTTGCCGCACAAAAACCCGCAGGCATCGAACCTGCCTGGGGCGAACGCCGCTGCAAAAGCCTTCTGGCACAATCGAAATAACCATTTAACACGTAAGGGCGATGGACCGGCAATTATTGATACATTTATTGAATGAACAAAAAACAACTGTCGTGAACCGGAGTATTATTTCAATGGAGGGCAGCAGCTTGCTTCGGGTGAATATCCGTTTCGCCCTCGTGTCACTTGCTGTGGGCGCCGTGATCAATATTTTTTACTTCGTCTTCGCACCAGCCAGACTGGATGAACGGCAGTTCCTGTGCACTTTTATATTCAGCCTGTTCATCACCCTTTCCATTGCCAATGCCGTCGCCCTGTTCCAGTCTTCAAGGTTTGCAGCAAGTTCAAAATTCTGGGTCTTCGTGGGGGGATATTATGTCTTCAATATCGTGGGGATGCTGATCGGCACAGAGCTGGCGTTCGTCGTACTGAACCTTTTCCTCCGCTCTTCGTTTGACCTGCGCCTTCACCCCGACGAGTACACACACAATTTTGCGATAGTGATGGTCGTAGGCACGCTGGTCCTGCTGTATTATTTCCAGAAAGCAGACAAACTTGCCGCACTGAAAACCAAGGAGAATGAACTGATCCGGCTCGAACAACTCCAGAGCGATGCGCGGCTGCAGGCACTGCAGTCAAAGATCAACCCGCATTTCCTGTACAATTCACTCAACTCAATTGCCAGCCTGATCCATGAAAATCCCGACCAGGCCGAAGAAATGACCATCCGCCTGTCAAAACTTTTCCGCTACAGCATCGGCAGCAGCCAGGATAACCTGCATTCGCTGGAACAGGAACTGGAAATCCTGAAGACCTATATCGATATCGAGCAGGTACGTTTTGGCGACCGCATGAAAATATATGTTCATGCAGGACCGGGGCTGGAAAAAGCCAGGATCCCCCGTTTCCTCGTGCAGCCCCTGGTGGAAAATGCAATCAAACATGGACTCCGCAATGTAGCCGGCAACGCCGAAATACATGTGCGTGTTGAGAAACGGGACAACCGCCTGGTGGTGGCAGTTTATGATAACGGCGGTCCGTTCCCTGAACAGATGGAGATGGGCTACGGGATCCAGAGCACGTATGATAAACTGCGACTGCTCTACAAAAACGAATATGACCTTCAACTGGTCAACCAGCCAAAACATATACTGATCTCAATCCCCTTTGATGTATGAATACATGGAACACCATCATCGTGGACGATGAACAGCTGGCACGCCAGCGATTGAAGCGACTGCTTTCCGTTTTTCCCCGTATACAGGTTATCGGTGAAGCAGAGAATGGCGCTGCCGGACTGGAACTCATCCGGCAACTGGCACCGTCACTGGTTTTCCTCGATATCGACATGCCGCTGATGAATGGCTTTGAATTGCTGGCCGAACTTGATGCTCAGCCGAGGATCGTATTTACCACCGCTTTTGATGAATATGCGATCCAGGCATTTGAACAGAATTCGATCGACTATCTCCTGAAACCAATCGAAAAGGAACGGCTGGAAAAAACCATCATGAAACTGGCAACGCTTACCCCGGGCAGCCCTGATCCCCTCACGAAAGAAGTGCTCAGGGAAGTGCAGCGTAAACCCGAAACCAAAACGCTCACAGTAAAAACCGGTGACCGGATCTTCCTGCTGAAGATAAGCGACATTGTAATGGCACTGGCAGATGAGAAATACGTATTCATTTATACCAGTGATGGAAAAAAATACCTGACTGATTATACGATTGCCCTGTTGGAGGAAAAACTACCCCCGGACTTTGTACGCATTCACCGGTCGGCAATCATCAACAGCGAACAGGTATTAGAAATCAGGAAGGGCTTTAATGGCGTTTTTAATTTCATTATGAATGGCCATTCACCGGCCCCCGTAAGCTCCAGCCGCTCCTATGCGGATACACTTAAGGTACGTTTTGACCTGTAAGAGACAGCTGTGATTCAGCACGCTACGCATTAAAATGGGATTAGAATCCCCTCACAGAACATCCCGTGGTTGCTGATTTGCGTAAGTAAGGCAAACAAACATAGAATCATGTACTTGAAGACAATTGCCTCCTGCCGCGGCGCGCTTGCTATCGCCGCCATCAGCCTGTTTACGCTCAGTTCCTGTGATAAAAATGATGATGACCGTAATAATCGTCCGGATAAATTTTTCATCGGCCTTACCGATGACGGGAAATTGAATCTTTATAATGCAAACAGGGCAGAGACAGCCGAAAGCAGTGTAACAATCAGCGGCCTGCAGTCAGGCGAAAAAATCCTCAGCATCGATTTCCGTCCCGCGACCGGACAGCTGTTTGGCCTCGGCAGCAGCAGCCGTTTATACACGATCAATTATGGTACAGGTGCGGCGACAATCGTAGGCGCCGGACCATTTACCCCCGCCATCGCAGGTGATATTGCAAATATCGATTTCAATCCAACGGTTGACCGGATCCGCCTCGTCAGCAACAGCGGACAAAACCTCCGCCTGCATCCGGAAACTGGTGTAGTGGCATTCACCGATGGTGCAATCAACGGCGGTTCGTCACCGGTGATCACTTCGATTGCATACACCGATAGCAAAGCTGGTGCAGCCACCACTACCCTGTTTGATATCGATATGAGTACAAAAAAACTGTACAGGCAGGACCCGCCAAATAACGGTACGCTGGTGGAAATAGGAAACCTGAATGTCAACTTTACCGGTAAGGGCGGCTTTGATATTTCACCGGAAAATGATATTGCACTGGCAAGTTTTACAGTCGACAGCAAATCTGAATTATATACTATCAACCTTACTACCGGCGCAGCATCAAAAGTATCCGGCATTTCAGCAACGCTGGTAGATCTCGCGATCCCTTCTGATCCTGTAGCGTTCACGGTTGATGAGTCAAATAACCTGCAGGTCTTTAACCCGGCTAACAGTGCAGCACCCGTAGCAAAAGCAATTATGGGTCTGGCTGGCGGTGAAAACATTGTGGGCATCGATTTCCGTCCAGCGAATGGGCAGTTATACGCACTTGGCAGCAGCAGCCGCATTTATACAATCAATACGGCAACCGGTGCGGCAACAGCCGTGGGCAGCGCAGGCCAGTTCACACTCAGCGGCACCTCATTCGGCTTCGACTTCAATCCGACGGTGGACCGTATCCGGATCGTGAGCAATACCGGGCAGAATATCCGCGTCAACCCTAACGACGGAACCATGAGCGGCAATGATGCAGCACTCAATCCGGGCACCCCTTCTGTTACCGGTTCTGCATATACCAACAACAAAGCAGGTGTTACCACTACAGTGCTGTTTGGCATTGATAACAGCACCGGTAAATTGTACCGCCAGGACCCGCCAAATAATGGCACGCTGGTAGAGATCGGCAGTCTTGGTGTAACCATTGAAGCAGGCAACGGTTTTGATATCGGTGGCAACAGCGATAATGCGTATGCTATCCTCAGCACCGGCGGAACCACCCGTTTTTATTCGGTTAACCTCAACACTGGTGCAGCAGCACCCGGCAGGGATTTCCCGAATAAAGTGCGCGGTTTCGCACTCGGACTTGGTTTCTGATAACTACGCCCTCAACAATTTCCTTTTAAACGGGGAATTTATACAACGATGCCGCACAACTGTGCGGCATCGTTTTTTTAAACAGGTATCGGAGGTACAGGCAAGCATTTGCCGCAGTACCATCAGGAATGTGATTATTACAATGCAATGCACCACGCAGGAAATGCTCCGCGGATCCAGGATCCTGGAACATTGATTTACTGTTTCTTCAGCTCAATCCATACTGGCGCATGATCGCTGGTTTTCTCCCAGCCGCGCACTTCCTTATCCACCCCGCATTTTTTCAATCGTGTTGCAAGCTGCGGGCTCAGCAGGAAATGGTCGATCCGCAGACCCGCATTGCGGCCGTAGGCATTGCGAAAATAATCCCAGAATGTATAAATCACTTCATCCGGATGTAAGGTGCGGACGGCGTCTGTCCATCCCTGCCCCACCAGTGTACTGAATGCCTTGCGCACCTCCACCCTGAACAGTGCATCATCCACCCAGCGTTCGGGTTTATATACATCGAGCTCGGTGGGCATTACATTGAAGTCGCCGATCAGGGCCACGGGCACCTCCTCTTTCAGCAATTTGCGGGCATGCGACTGAAGCCGTTTGAACCAGGCGAGTTTGTATTCGAACTTCGGACCGGGATATGGATTCCCGTTGGGAAGGTAGATACAGGCGATCACCATTTTCCCGACCACTGCTTCGATGTACCGGCTATGCAGGTCGTCCGGATCACCCGGCAGTTCATGCCGCACTTCTTCCGGTTTCCCCACGCGGGACAGGATGGCCACCCCATTCCAGCTTTTCTGTCCATGCCAGATCGCCTCATAGCCTGCATCATTGATGGCCTGCAGCGGGAATTTTTCCTGGGGCGCCTTCAGTTCCTGCAGGCACACGATATCGGGTTTTGCTTCCCCGAGCCATTTCAGCAAAACGGGCAGCCGGCCATTTACCCCATTGACATTGTATGTTGCAATCTTCATAAAGGAACTGTTTGCGTTTTACCCTGCACATTTCCCGCCAGAACCCGGGACCGCCACCGGAGGATTGGCTTTTCCACCAGCAGGTGCATCAGTAGTGCAACCAGAATACAAACAAACATGCAGACCAGGAAGGCAGTATTCCCTTTGACATCGATCCCCGTTTTTTCCAGCAACAGCTGCACCACATGGATCACGATCTTATGGCTGAGGTAAATGGAATAGGATAAAGTGGCCAGCCAGGAAGTCAGGAATGAACCGGATTTGTACATAAAATTCCGGGGGCTGACCGAAGCCGCCACGATTAAACCAAATCCAATACTTACAACGGGAAATACAAAGACCGTAGACAGCCACACGTATTGATCCGACAGGAAAACGGCGGCGATGGCAAGCACCAGCAATCCGGCCAGCAAGAGCAGCCAGTGCCGGCGCTCGAGGGCTGCACGCCAGCGCTGGCAGTAATGGAAAACCGCGGCGATACTTATCCCTGCCAGCAGGCCATCCAGCCGGTTGTAGGTTGGGTAATACAAAAACTCATACCAGTTCAGCACTGCGCGCGTGCCATCGGGTTCGGCCGCTACAAAATGATCGAAGCCATACCACCGGAGCGCCAAACCGCCGAGAAATAACACCGGCAACAGGATCCAGGCGCGTCGCAACCAGTCGACACGAATAAACAATAATAAGGTCAGTGGAAGCAGCAGGTAAAACTGTTCTTCCACACAGAGCGACCATGCATGCGAAAAGGTGCCGTGTCTGCTGAGGTCCAGTCCGAAGTTCTGCGTAAAACTGAGGTATCTCCAGAATGGGGCAAGTGCTTCCCGTTCGTGGGAACCGGGCACAAGGAAATAAACTCCCAGCACCAGCAGGTAGGGCGGCAGGATGCGGAACACCCGTTTGATAAAAAAGGTACGGCCCGAAAAACTGCCCGATTGTCCGATTTCGCGGAAGAGCTGGGAGGATATAAGGTAACCACTCAGGACAAAAAACAGGTCAACGCCTGTCCAACCGTAAACACCGACCGTGTCAATCCAGTCCGGGTGGTAAAACATCCGGTAATGGAAGAGCAGTACAAGGATTATAGCAATGGCCCGGAGATGATCCAGGCCATTTAATTTATACGATTGCTGCACGTAAATTCAGTTTACTCCCTCCCGTCAAAGATGTTTCCAAGGCCACCGAGTATACTTCCTTCTTCCTTGCGGTTGTAAGTGCCATACTGCATGATCCTTCCGGCCAGCCGGCTGATGGGTAGCGACTGGAGCCACACACGACCCGGTCCGCGCAGGGTTGCAAAGAACAAACCTTCACCACCAAACAGGACGTTGCGCACCCCACGTACAAATTCAATATCAAAGTCAACTGACGGGGTATAGGCCACGAGGCAACCCGTATCCACTTTAAGTACTTCACCCGGGGTGAGTACCCTTTCAATAATATAACCGCCGGCATGCAGGAAGGCCATACCATCCCCTTCCAGCTTCTGCATGATGAAACCCTCACCCCCAAAGATGCCCGTCCCAAGTTTCCGTTGGAAATGGATGCCAACGGCCACTCCTTTTGCGGCGCATAAAAATGCATCTTTCTGTGCGATGATAGTGCCACCGAGTTCGAGCAGGTCAAGCGGCACAATCTTGCCGGTATAGGGTGAAGCAAAACTCACCTTCTTTTTTCCCTGGGCATTGTTGGTAAATGCGGTCATGAAGAGGCTCTCACCCGTGAGTACCCTTTTTCCCGCACTCACCAGTTTGCCAAAGAGTCCGGTAGGCTGTTTGGCCGAGCCATCCCCGAAGATGGTCTGCATGCCGATCCCGTCCTCCATCATCATGAAGGCGCCACTCTCCGCAATCGCGGTCTCCTGCGGATCGAGTTCCACTTCGACGAACTGCAATTCCTCCCCGTATATTTTATAGTCTATTTCATGGTTTGTACGCTGGCTGAAACTCATAGTCTGATTTTTTTATGAAGATAAATAAGTTTTCCGTCAGCCAGATCCCCGTTTAAACGCGATATTAGCCGCATTCACCGAAAAAAAGTTACCGGTGGATTCCAACCTTTTCACGGGATCCGACTCCTCTTTGTACGAACGTTGAAAGCTGAAACCAACATACTAGCCGCTGTAGTCCGTAGGGCAGGGACCAATGACCCCCATGCACAGGGAATCCTGTATGAACAGTTCAGCAAAGCCATGTTCAATACCTGTCTCCGGATCACGGCTAACCGTCATGATGCCGAGGACCTGCTGCAGGAATCATTCCTGATCGCATTCCGCAGCATCCACCAGCTCCGGTTCGAAAAGAATTTTGGCGGGTGGCTCAAAAAAATCGTGATCAATGAATGCCTTCGCTACTGCCGCAAAAAAATCCGGTGGACGGAAATAAATGAAGAAGACCTCGGGCAGTCAGATGTGGACGATAGCAACTGGCTGGAAGGAATACCTGCCGGCCGGATCAATGAAGCAATAGCATCGCTGCCGGATGCCTGCCGCACCATTTTTAACTTATATGCCATCGAAGATTATTCGCACCGCGAAATAGCAGAAGCACTGGGACTTTCGGAAGGCACTTCAAAAAGCCAGTACCACCGGGCGCGACAACTACTCCGAACCGCAATCATAAAAGCATCAGTCAATGGATGAAATAAAAAAATACCTGCAGGCAAAAAGGGAAGAGCTGGATACAGCAGTCCCGCCCCCGGCAGCCTGGGATAATATCCGCAAGGCGCTGCATCCGGAGGCCGGTGTTAACACCCACGATCAACAGCAGGCAGTCGTCCGCAGGATCGGTTCATACAAGATATGGATTGCGGCAGCAGCAGTCCTGCTGATGGGGGCAACCGCCTTTTATATAAACAGTCGCGACCAGGGCGGACCGGCGTACGCCACAACCACCGGCACCAACCCCCTGCATCTTGTAAAAGACCTGTCAGCCTCGTTAACCCGGCCGCAGGTGGCTGTATCCCCCGCTCCCTTGTTGAAAAACAATCCGTCATTACCGGTAGTGCAAAAGAAATCACGGCCGGTAGTCAAACAATCCATGGCAAAAACCAGGGAACCCGAAACCAGTTTTTCAATCGAAGCCAGTTACGCTGCCTTTGTCGAGGAACAACTGCGCGAACTGCGGGGCCAGCCGGTTTATATCGACGACCCGGAGTACTTCGATTTTTTCAGGACACAGTTCGCCGCCCTTGAAAAAGAAGAACGCGAGGTGAAAAATACGATCCGGAAGGACGGGCTGGATGATGTCACGCTGGATCTGCTGATCAGGGTCTACCAGCTGAAAGCCGGCATCCTGCGCGACCTCCGGTCGGAGATCAACCGCGTGAACACACGCATCCGTACCCAGCCTGGCGGGGCAACACGGGAAGCAAGTTTTATCAATCTTTAAAAACACGGACATGAAAATACGATTGTACACATTTTTTACCGGAATGCTGTGTTGCGTCATGGCAGCAGACGCACAGCAACAGAAGGACAGCATCACGGTACAGCCCAAAGCCGCGCCTGTGCGTGAATTCACCCGGGAGGTGGCCGCACCGGGAGGGTCGGTTTTCCGGATCATCAACACACAATACAACCTGGAGTTACGGACATGGGATGAAAAGAAAGTGCGGATAGTCACCACTATCTCGCTTGCCAATGTACCGGATACATTCGATAATGACGGACTCTATGCATTGAGTAATATCAATCTCAAAAGCTTTGGCAAACTCGTGGAGCTCGAAAGCATTGCCTATCCCTCCTATCCCGGACTCAACCACCTCGACGAGATAGTGGTACAGGGATATCCTTCGAAAAAAAGGAAACAGGCCAGTGCCACAACACAGCCACCAAAAGAAGGCGCAGACGAGATCACTGTCAATGGTTACCGGATCAGGAGAGACAGTGTACCGGGAAAAAGTCCCGAACCAATAGTGGTACAGGGTTATCCCACGCCACAACGCAGGAAGGCAGTAGTTGCCGGGAAGGATGCCGGCTTACAGGACAGCATACCGATCTACAGGAACCAGCCAGTGAACAAAGTGCAGGGCATTTACCTTCCGGAAAACGGGGCCTCGGAAAATTCATGGACGAGGACGGCAAACAGCTACCGGAAGATGATCGTTTACCTGCCAAAGGATTGCCAGCTACTGGTGCACAACCGCAATACCGATATCACCGTGAACGATGACCTTGATAATGCCGATTTCAATCTTGCCACCACCAACCTCGGTACACGCGGTATACGTCATCTCAAAGTGGAAGCAAAACTGTTTAATATCTATACCGGTGATGTCAGGAAAGCAGACCTGGACCTGAGTTCCGGCTCACTGATCGCGGGTACGATCGGGTATGCAGCAATCCGGTCATCGCAGGCAGAGATCGACTATGATGGCGGTGATACACTTGTGCTGCGAAGCCAGTCAGACCGCATCAACGTGGAAGAGATCGGCCGGGTATCCGGAACCAAGAATTTCGGAAACCTGCGGGTAGGTAAACTGGCTGCGTCGATGGACATCGAAGGACGCAACAGCAATATAAAAGTCCGTCGGATCGCCCCGGAAGTGACCAGCGTCAAAATCAATACCCGGTATGCCGATCTGCGGCTTCCACTCAGGCAGCTCACCGGTTTCAGGATTGAATTCAATGGTGACAACTCCGCCGTTTATAGCGGATTCAGGCCGGAGGCAACGGACAGCAATGGGAAAAAGATAATACCGTCAACCGAGATCCTGGACCAGAAAGTGCCGGCAAGTTTTACATTGGAAACGGGCAATGGTAAACGCACGAGCCTCGTGATTACCTGCCCCAACTGCACGGTCGATTTCAAGTAAACAACCTATATTTTTTTTGAACCGTTAACGCCGGAACGGGCAGGTCATGCCGGATCGCGGACAGTCCGCGAACCGGCCCTTTCCAGGACCCTGGTGTGTGCAAACCGACGTGTGACAGTTAACCCTGTCAGCGCCGGTTTTTTTCATTCCTGCCAGCCTGTACCAAAAGCGGACAATTATCGTCCGCATATGCAACATTTCATCGTTTCGGGAAATAACAACTCACTCATTTACAATGGATTTTTATCTTGGTACGCCATTTCGGTAAGGGTGCAGGTTTTCTCACCCAATAACCCATCTACATGTTTAGGACATACCTGAAAATTGCCTGGCGCAAACTCTCGAAAAACCGGCTCTACACGGCAGTAAACTTGATCGGCCTCACCGCCGGTATCACCAGCTGCATCCTGATTGCCTTGTTTGTGATGAATGAAAAAGGGTACGACCGGTTCCATTCCAAATCAGACCGGATCGCCCGCATCACCATGGCTTATGGTGAACCCGGCAGCCTCGAAAAAACTTCACTCACCGGTACCAAGGCCGGACCGCAACTGATGCGCACTTTCCCTGAAATCCAGTCATTCGCCAGGGTGTACAATACCTCCCCGGTGGTGAAATCAAATAATAACCTGTTCCGCGAAACCCGTTTCCTCTATGCCGATTCCAGTTTCCTCGGGATCTTCGACTTCCCCTTACTTGCGGGCAATAAACTGACCGCACTGGATGCACCGAAAAAAGTGTTACTGACCCCAGCCATGGCAACAAAATATTTTGGTTCGGAAAATGTCGTGGGCAAAACCATCAACCTGGACAATAAAAGCGATTTCGAGGTGACCGGGATCATCGCCGAAGCACCGGAAAACTCCCAGATCAAATATGATTTCATTGCTTCTTTCTCCAGCACCAATGCATCAAAATCCGAGCAATGGTGGTCGGCGAATTATATCACCTATCTCGAACTCAAACCCTCCACCACCGTGGCGGCACTGCAGGCGAAGCTCAACAGCTACATGGCCGTTGTGAGCAGGGATGAACTGAAGATGGAGACGGGCAAACTCGAATACAACCTCGAACCGCTGACAGATGTGCACCTGAAATCAGAACTCGGCGGACTCGAAGTAAATGGCAACATCCGCACGATCTATATCATCAGCATTGTCTCTATCCTGATCCTGGTAATTGCCTGTATCAATTATACCAACCTGTCCACCGTACAATCCTCCGCCCGCGGGGCGGAAATCGGCATCCGTAAAGTGCTGGGCGCGCAACGCAGCCAGCTCTTCGGACAATTCATCGGTGAGTCAATGATCCTGGTATTTTTCTCACTCGTACTGGCCGTCATCTGTTGTGTATTGCTGATGCCCGCCTTTAATTCCCTGACGGGAAAAGAACTGGACCTGCTCAGCCTGCTGCAGCCAGTACCGGTGACCATTGCCATCCTGTCCTGTGTGCTTATCGGCTTTATTGCCGGCAGCTACCCGGCATTACTGCTGGCAAATGCAAAACTCATCAGTACGCTGAAATCGGGAATGCGTCTGACCTCTTCCGGTGGGCTCTTCCGTAAATCACTCATTGTATTCCAGTTTGCCGTATCCGTAGGCCTGATCATCTGCACGATTGTAATTATACAGCAACTGGACTACATGCGCTCGAAGGATATCGGATACAACCGCGAGAATGTAATCGAGATCCCGCTTGGCTGGCAATCGGCCGACCAGTATGAGTCGCTGGCAGCCGCTATCCGCCGGAACCCCGCAGTTATTGCGGTCACCGGCGGGAATTCAAGTCCGTCCTATGCTGCATGGGGCGACGGATTCGGGACCGATGCAGGTAACGGGAAAAAAGGCATCAACCTGACCGCGATCCCATCCGACCTCGGTTATATCCAGACCATGGGTATGACAATGGCCGCGGGACGTGATTTCAATAAGGCCGATGTGGCATTAATGGATACCAGCAACAATGGAAAAAATTTCAAACGTTCCTATATCATCAACGAGACCGCAGCACGCAGCCTTGGTTTTGCACGCCCCGAAGATGCCGTTGGCAAACCAGGCGGCAAGGATGAAATACCCGGTGTGATCACCGGGGTGGTAAAGGATTTCAACTTTGCGTCACTGCACCAGCCGATCGGACCACTCATGCTTTTCCTCGACAACACCAACAATGCCGGACTCTTTGTACGGACCACGGGAGGCAATACAGCGGCCGTGATTGATTTCCTGAAGAAAACATGGAACGAACGCATCCCGCAGCGTCCGTTTGATTACCAGTTCCTCGATGAAGAATACGACAAACTGTATACAGCTGAACAGAAATCGGTAAAGATTTTCAGCACCTTCTCCACACTAGCAATCGTGCTTGCCTGTCTCGGTTTGTTTGGCCTCGCCGCCTACAGCACCCTGCAGCGCATCCGCGAGATCGGCATCCGGAAAGTACTGGGATCAAGTGTCAGTGGTATCGTGATGCTGATTGCAAAAGATTTCCTCCGGCTCACACTGATCGCCATCGTGGTGGCAGTACCCGCGGCCTGGTATTTCATGAACAACTGGCTGAAGGATTTTGCCTTCCGGGTCAACCTGCAGTGGTGGGTATTTGCGGCCGCTGGTTTACTGGCACTCACGATTGCCTTTGTCACCGTGGGACTACAATCCGTGAAGGCCGCAAGAATGAATCCGGTCAAGAGCCTCAAGGGCGAATAATTCCTTAATTTAACAGTATGGCCCGCCTATGGGCCATACTGTTATGGAATACAAACAACTCTCCCGGCTCGTATGGCTGGCTGCCGGTCTCTTTGTCAGCATCTGGTTCCTGCACCAGGTCATCTCTGTTCTCCTGCTGGTTTTTTTCGCCATCGTGATCACGATTGTATTGAATGCACCGGTGACCAGGCTCGAACAGAAAGGTTTGTCAAGAACTATTGCCTCGCTGATTGTGTTCTTCGGGATGATGGCCATGTTTGGCCTGATCGGGTGGATGGT
>SEAD01000119.1 GCA_004173355.1 Chitinophagaceae bacterium
TTGCCCCACCACTTCACCATGGATATGGGCAAACTGTATGACAGTCTCCGTACCCTGCAGGTTACGGGGCGCAACTGCTGCCATAATCCCACCGAATTTGAAGTCTGGGGTATCGCAGACATCACCAATGCCGCCACCACCGTGCCTGGTAATAATCCGGGATGGACCGCAGATGCCGTGTCCAGGGGATGGGTATTGCTAAAGGATGTGGTGCGCACCGACGATGGACAGGGTCCGTACACCCTCGACCTGGGTACCACCACACCAGGCCTGCGTTATATCCGGATCCGCATTAAAAAAGTGGCATCGGGTGAAAACGCCTACAGCAACCTGAGCGAACTGACATTTGGTTACAAAAAATAAATCCGGTTGTCCCGGTCATTGATGATATGAAGTACCTGCTGGTTTTTTTGTTTTCGGTCACAATCCATTGCCTCGCTGCCCAGTCACCATTGCGAATCTGGTTTGATAAACCCGCTGCGCAATGGGAAGAAACCCTGCCACTTGGGAACGGGCGGCTGGGTATGACCCCCGATGGCGGTATAGACAAGGAGCGAATAGTGCTCAACGATATTACGCTCTGGTCGGGCAGTCCCCAGGATGCCAACAATTACAACGCCTATAAACAACTCCCGGCAATCAGGCAGCTGATTGCCGAAGGGAAAAACGAAGAGGCCCAGAAACTGGTTGACAAAGACTTCGTATGCCTGGGCGAGGGCTCCGGCGGCAGGAAATGGGGTAAGTTCCAGATGCTGGCCGACCTTGATATCAGGTACCAGTATCCATCAGGGAAAAATGATGTCAACGACTATACCCGATGGCTGGCCATTGACAGTGCCATTGCGTATACCCGGTTTGAAAAAGCTGGCATCCGTTACACCCGTGAATATTTTTCCAGTTTTGGGGATGATGTAATGGTTGTACGGATCAGGGCGGATAAAAAGGCAAGCATCAGTCTTTCAGTGGCGATTTCCCGTCCTGAACGTGGGTCATCCGCTCTGAACGGGAAAACACTTTCACTGACCGGGCAACTTGACAATGGTACTGACGGTAAGGGCATGCTGCACCAGACACAGGTCCGTATAGTTAATACCGGTGGTAAACAGTCAGCAAAAGGACAAGAGCTGCTGGTTGAAAATGCCGATGAAGTCCTGCTCTTTATTTCCGCAGGTACCGATTTCAAAAACCCGGGGTATGTAAAACAGCTGACCACTGATTTGTCAGCGGCAATGGCAAAATCGTTTGCATCCCAGCGGCAGCAACACCTGCGTGCGTTCAGGAAAAAATTTGACCGGGTATCGGTCGCGCTCAGCAGCGGTCCTGCCTCTTTACTGACCACCGACAAACGGCTCGCACAACATTACAAACACCCGGAGGATGATCCATCCCTGCCGGTGCTTTTCCTTCAGTACGGCCGTTATCTTAGTATCAGCAGTACACGTGTGGGATTGCTGCCGCCCAACCTGCAGGGACTCTGGGCCAACCAGGTCAATACCCCGTGGAATGGCGATTACCACCTGGATATAAATGTCCAGATGAACCACTGGCCGGTGGAGATGTCGAACCTTTCGGAGCTCAACCTGCCGTTGACCGAACTGGTCAGGAGCCTGGTCAAACCAGGTAACCGCACGGCAAAGGCATATTACAACGCCGATGGCTGGGTGGCCCACGTGATCACCAACGTATGGGGTTTTACCGAGCCTGGTGAAAGCGCATCCTGGGGCGTATCCAAAGCCGGTTCAGGATGGCTTTGCAACAATCTCTGGGATCATTATGAATACAGTAATGACCTTGCTTACCTGAAAAGTATTTACCCAATCTTAAGAGGTTCAGCATTGTTTTATAAAAGCATACTTGTCCGGAATGCAAAAACCGGATGGCTGGTTACTTCGCCGTCTTCATCCCCGGAAAACTCGTTCAAACTCCCCAATGGCAGCCACGCAGCCATTTGTGAAGGCGCTACTTTCGACAACCAGATCATCCGTGAACTGTTTGGCAATATCATCACTGCCAGTCGTAAACTCAATACCGACAAGGCTTTCGCAGATTCATTGAAGGCAATTATGGCCGAGCTGCCACCGCCAGGTGTGGTGGCCCCTGATGGCCGCCTGATGGAATGGCTGGAAGATTACCAGGAAACCGATCCGCAACACCGGCATATTTCACATCTGTATGGAATCTATCCGGGAAAACTGATCACCGCAGATGGTACACCTGAGCTCGCAGCTGCAGCAAAAAAATCACTTGAGGTGAGGGGTGACGATGGCCCAAGCTGGGCGATCGCACATAAACAATTGTTCTGGGCGCGCCTGCAGGACGGCAACCGCGCGTTCAAACTGCTGCGTGAGATATTAAAGCCCACGCTGAAAACAGATATCAACTACGGTGCAGGGGGTGGGGTGTATCCAAATCTTTTATCCGCCGGACCCCCTTTCCAGATCGACGGCAATTTTGGTGCGGAAGCCGGGATCATGGAGATGCTCCTTCAAAGCCATGCAGGTTATGTGGAACTTCTGCCGGCTATTCCCGACCTGTGGAAAAAACAGGGAACCGTGAAAGGATTGAAAGCACGTGGTAATATCACGGTGGATTTTTCCTGGAAAGATGGGAAGGTCACCAGTTACAAACTTCGTTCCCCATCGCCACAGCTGGTCAAGTTGAAGGTGAACGGTGAAATGAAATCGGTGAAGGTTGAAAAAATATAAGCAATAATGATCAGTGCTGTATCAGTGAGTGATAAACGATACCCGCTTGGAAGCGGTCATGGCAGTGATGCCATCCATCGCGACCCGGTATATTCCTATGCCGTGACCGAACTGGTGGACGAAAGCGGGATCAGGGGCACGGGTCTGGCGTTTACATTGGGCGAAGGGAACGAGCTGGTTTGCCAGGCTGCAGCATTTTATGCGCAGCAGCTGAAAGGCCGGGATATAGAAGAGATCATGGCCGGATTTGGTTCGCTGTTCAACAACTTGTCCAATGAGCAGCAGTTCCGGTGGCTCGGTCCGCATAAGGGAGTAGTCCATCTCGGTCTCGCCTCCGTAACCAATGCCTGTTTTGACCTCTGGGCAAAAAAACGAGGAGTTCCTTTGTGGGCACTGCTGAATAGTCTTGATGCCGAAGCCATCGTGCGTTTGCTGGATCTGTCTTACCTCGAGGATGAACTGACCGCTGCGGATGCCATCGGCCTGATCAATGGCCAGTTGCCCGGAAAAGAAGCCCGCAAGGCGATCCTTGGCAAAGGATATCCCGGATATGATACGTCTATCGGCTGGTTCAATTACAGCGACCAGCAGGTGAAAGATAATGTAGCCAGGGCCGTAGGCAACGGTTTCACGGCAATGAAATTAAAAGTCGGTTCACCGGATCACAGCCGCGACATCCGCCGTGCATTCCTGGTCCGCGAGGCAGCAGGCGATGCAGCAACAGTCATGCTGGATGCGAACCAGCAATGGACATTGCCGCAGGCCATAAAAATCTGTGCTGAACTGACAAAAATGAACCCTTTCTGGATTGAAGAACCAACCCACCCGGATGATGTGCTGGCACACAAAGTGCTGGCCGATTCCATAACACCGTTCCGGCTGGCACTGGGAGAGCATGTGCCCAACCGGATCGTGTTTAAGAATTACCTGCAGTCACACTGCGCCGGATTCCTGCAGCCCGACGCAGTGCGGCTGGGTGGGGTCAGTGAATTTATAACAGTGAGCCTGCTCTGCCGGAAATACGGACTGCCGGTGGTGCCACACGTGGGTGATATGGGGCAATTGCACCAGCACCTCGTACTGTTCAATCATATCAGCCTCGGACATGATGCCCTTTTCCTTGAACATATCCCACACCTGCGGGATCATTTTGTACACCCGGTACAGGTCAGCGATGGCGTGTACCATACCCCACAGGAAGCGGGAAGCAGCTGCGACCTGAAGTAAGCGGGTTCAACAAACAGGAATGATTGCCACTACAGATATCGTCATCACCATAACCTATATCCTGCTGATCCTGCTCATCGGACTCTGGGCGGGCATCCGCCATCGCCGTGGTTCAGGGAAGGGGGAGGCCAGTGAATATTTCCTCGCAGGCAAATCACTAAAATGGCCGGCGATCGGGCTGGCCCTGTTCGCCACCAACATTTCTACAGTACACCTTGTAAGTCTTGCCCAGAGCGGCTTCGACAGTGGACTGCTCAATGGCAATTTTGAATGGATGGCAGCGTTCACCCTCATCCTGCTGGCATTGTTCTTTGCCCCGTTTTATATCCGGTCGGGAGTAAGTACACTGCCGGATTTCCTTGAGAAGCGATATGACCGGTCCTGCCGCGACTGGCTCACCATCATCTCGCTGGCATCGGCTGTCATCATCCATATTGCGTTTTCAATGCTGGCGGGCGGGATCGTACTGAAGACTTTATTCAACGTAGACATGTACACCAGTGTAATCATCATATCGCTGGTGACTGCGGTGTATACCGTTATAGGCGGACTGCGTGCCGTGGTGATCACCGAATCCATCCAGACGGTAGTACTGGTAGCGGGGGCACTGATCATCAGTTACGCTGCCTTCCACAAAATCGGTGGATGGCAGCCAATGGTCGATGTACTGCAGCGGGAGGGGCAGATGGAAAAACTCTCCATGCTCCGTCCATCCGGCGACGAAAGCGGCATGCCCTGGTATGCCGTATTCCTGGGTTATCCAATTCTCGGGATCTGGTACTGGTGTGCCGACCAGACCATCGTGCAGCGGGTGCTGGGAGCAAAGGATATAAATCACGCCAGGACAGGTGTGCTGTTCTGCGGGTTCATCAAGATCCTGCCGGTTTTCATTTTTGTGTTACCCGGACTGATGGCGTTCGCACTGTACAAAACAGGCGGACTTGACCTTTCCTTACTCACCGGCAAGGATACTGCCGGCAACACCGTCGTCCATTCCAAAGGAATCTACACACTCATGATCACACAACTGCTGCCCAGCGGACTTGTCGGGTTACTGGTGGCTGCACTGCTTTCCGGACTCATGAGCCAGATCTCCGGTGCACTCAATTCCATTTCCACCATGATCAGTTACGATGTATATAAACGGTCGCGACCCGCAGCCACGGACAAACAACTCGTTCTGGCCGGGAAAATATCAGCGGTCATTGCCTTGGTTTTTTCGTTGCTGTTACTGCCGCTGCTGGACCGGTATGAAAGTATTTTTAACGGATTGAATGATATCATCGCCCATATTGCCCCACCCATCACCTGTGTGTTCGTACTCGGAGTGGCCTGGGGCAGGGCATCGGCTATCTCGGCACGCTACACCTTGTGGATTGGTTCCGCACTGGGTGTGATCGTTTACACAATCAATAAATTAATCCCGGCCAATCCGTTGGGGCAGGTACCATTTATGATGATGGCCTTTTACCTGTTCTGTGTATGCGTGTTGCTCCAGGTAAGCCTGAGTCTCCGCTATCCCGCACCGCGCGCGGCGGAGGGCGAAGTGTACTACTGGCGCAACCTGCTCGAGCCGCTCCGTATCCAGGGCTGGAAAGGCATCGGCAATTATCGCGTGCTGAGTGTATTGCTGCTGGTTTGTATGGGTTTGTTATTTTATTATTTCCGGTAAAAAATGGAAACACTTCTTAACGATAAAATCATTTTCCTGACCGGTGGCTCTATGGGCATCGGACTGGAATGTGCCAGGAAGTACCTTTCTTATGGCGCGTTAACAGTAATCATGGCAAATGATAAAGGCTCACTCGACAGGGTGGTGGACGAACTGCAGGTGGATGCCGCCGATGCAATCTATGGCGATGTGACGGACGCGGTCAGCGTGGAAATGGCGATTGAGCGTACAGTGAACCGTCATGGCCGGATCGATGTGATCCATAACAATGCCGGCATAGCCAGCCCTGCGAGCCCCCTCCACCAGACCACCGACGCAGCCTGGTCCCTTTTGTTTGATGTAAATGTGCGGAGCATCCTGTACAGTACCAGGTATGGTATTGAAACACTGAAACAATCCAAGGGCTGCATCATCAACACCAGCAGTCTGGTTGCAGGCATTGGGCAGGATAACCATGCCGCCTATGTAGCCACCAAGGGAGCTGTGAATGCACTCACAAAAGCCATGGCGCTTGACTACGCCCCGTATGGAGTGCGGGTCAATGCCGTGGCACCGGCAGGTGTACGCACCGAAATGCTGGAGCAGTGGATAACAGAACAACCCGATCCGGCAGCGATGAACAACTGGCTCGACAGCATCCACCCGCTGGGGGCCTGTCCGAAGGGGGATGTGATTGCTGATGCCTGTGTTTTCCTTGCCTCCGGTCTCTCAGGATTTATCACGGGTTGTGTGTTGCCTGTTAGCGGTGGGGCTGAACTGGGTTACCGGACAATCATTGACCAGCAAAAAAAATAATCTGATGAAAAGAATTGTAACTGTTTTACCGGCACTGCTGGTTTGTTTTTTTTCCATGACCGCCGGTGCACAGCCGATTCAGATCCCGGTGCTGACGAGTGCGAACGCACTCGTGCTGCAGGTGGACAGTGTTAAGAATGTATCGGTCATTTATTTCGGGCCGAAGCTGACCAACAGCAATGAGTATGCATTGGTCAACCAAACCTACCGCCAGACGGAGGATTACACCAATGTACTGGATGCAGCCTACCCTGTTGCCGGGTCGCGCAACCTGCTGGAACCCGCCCTGGCGGTAAAACATGCAGACGGCAACCAATCACTCGATCTCCGGTTTGTGCGCCAGGAAATCACAAAGACGTCACCGGATGTAACACTTTATTCCATTTACCTGAAAGACCCGGTTTATAATTTTGAAGTCCTGCTTAATTACCGCGCGTATTTCCGGCAGGACCTGATCGAACAATGGACTGTGATCCGCCACCATGAAAAAGGGAATGTGCAACTGGAAAAATATGCTTCGGCAAATATCTACCTCAAAGGCGGACCATTTTACCTGAACCAGTACCACGGCGACTGGGCGAAGGAAATGCAACCGGAAGAATCACGGATCACCCATGGCATCCATACGCTGGATTCCAAGCTCGGCACGCGGGCCAACCTTTTCCAGCCACCCGTTTTTATGGTGTCAGTCGGAAAACCCGCTACGGAAGATGAAGGCACCGTGTTGTATGGTGCACTCGGGTACAGTGGAAATTTCCGGACGGATCTTGAACTTGATTTCAGGGATAACCTGAAAATCATATCGGGCATCAACAATTACGCGTCTGCCTATTCACTGAAACCCGGGGAAGAATTTGAAACACCCGTACTGATCTACCTTCTGTCATCGAAAGGCAAAGGACATGCAAGCCGCCAGATGCACGACTGGGCGAGACAGTACAAAATCCTTGATGGCAAAGGATCGAGGCTGACATTACTCAATAACTGGGAGGCTACCTATTTCGACTTCAACGAGGACAAACTGAAAGGGCTCCTGCGGGACACCAAAGAACTGGGGGTTGACCTCTTCCTGCTGGATGATGGCTGGTTTGCCAATAAATATCCGCGCAATAATGACCGCACGGGCCTGGGTGACTGGGAAGAAAACAAAACAAAACTGCCCAATGGAATTGCGACACTTGTAAAGGAAGCCACGAATAACCAGGTGAAATTCGGGATCTGGGTAGAACCCGAAATGGTGAGTCCGAAAAGTGAACTGTATGAAAAACATCCGGACTGGGTGGTCAAACAACCCGCGCGGGAGGAACATTATTTCCGCAACCAGCTGGTGCTCGATCTCAGCAATGTGAAAGTGCAGGATTTTGTATTCGGTATAATCGACAGCCTGTTTACCCGCAACCCTGCGCTGGCGTATATCAAGTGGGACTGCAATGCGGTTATCTACAATGCCCATTCGGTGAAACTCGCGAACCAGTCGCATTTTTATATCGAATATGTGCGGGGATTATACAATGTGCTGAAACGTATCCGTGCGAAATACCCGGTTGTCCCTATGATGTTGTGCTCCGGCGGCGGTGGAAGGGTGGATTATGCAGCACTGCAGTATTTCACCGAATACTGGCCGAGCGATAACACCGATCCGCTGGAACGGATTTTTATGCAATGGGAGTATTCCTATTTCTACCCGGCTGTTGCCAGTGCCAACCATGTGACCGACTGGGGAAAACAACCCATCAAATACCGTGTGGATGTTGCCATGATGGGTAAACCCGGATTTGATATCGTAGTAAAACACCTCAGTGAAAATGACCTGCGGTTCTGCAAAGAAGCCATCACAATGTTCAGGTCGTATAACGGGATAGTATGGCAGGGCGACCAATACCGGCTGGCTGATCCGCGGCTGTCGCCGGTGGCATCTGTGCTGTACCTGGCAAAGGATAAATCAGCGGGCGTAATATTCAACTACCTCGTGAATAACCGGTACGGACAGGGGAGTACCGTTCCCATTCAACTGAAGGGCCTGGATGACAAGGCAAACTACCGCCTGGAAGAAATTAACCTTTATCCGGGTACCAGCGCTGCACTGGACAGTACAAAAATTTACAGTGGGGAATTCCTGATGAAGGTTGGATTCAACCCGGTGGTGAATAATTCAAGGACAAGTGTAGTGCTGAAAATCACGCAGGTCCGTTAGTTTTGGTGCATGAATAACAGCATCGGACAGTTGTCACTTGTAGTCAGGGACTATGATGAAGCCATCAGCTTTTATGTAAACAAACTGGGGTTTACACTTTTGGAAGATACCGTTATGAGTGAAACCAAACGCTGGGTTCGCGTTAGTCCTTCTGCCAACGGTGGCACTGGCCTGCTGCTGGCAAAAGCTGCAACGGAAGAACAGGTAACCAGGATCGGCAACCAGACCGGCGGACGTGTGTTCCTGTTTATGTATACCGACCGGTTTGATGAATATTACAACAGCCTGCTTCGCGAAGGAGTGAAACTCATTCGCGAAGCATCTGTTGAATCGTTTGGTAAAGTGGCAGTGTTTGCTGATCTCTACGGAAATCTCTGGGACCTGATCGGCCGGGAATAATTATCCCCGGGGCTCCACTACTTCGAGTTTCACTTCAATATTATTCCGGGTTGCACGGCTGTAGGGACATTTTTCATGCGCTTTTGCAGCGAAGTCCAGCACCTTACTGTGTTCCATTCCCGGGACCTCGATAAACAGGGTGACCGCAAGCTGGTATGCGCCCTCACTTTTCCCAAGGGAAACCTCGGCGGTAATGGTATTGGTAATCTCCTTTTGTCCTTCCGCCCGCATAACACTTTCCAGTGCGCTTCCGAAACAGGCGGCATATCCCGCACCAAAAAGGGTTTCGGGGTTCAGCGAATTTTCTTTTGTTCCCGGGGGAAATACATCCACCTTCAGTGCACCATCTGCTGACTCGATATGTCCTTTCCTTCCGCCTTTGGCGGTTACTTTCGTTGTGTAGATTATTTCCATCCTATTTTTTTTTGTAGAGACCCTGCATAAACTATTCCACGATGTCCACCGGTTTCTTTTTCATCAGCCGGTCGCGATGGCCGCTGCCCCATTCACGCAAGGAAGTGATAACCGTGTTCAGCGATTTGGCATATTCGGTGGCGCGGTATTCTACGCGTGGGGGGAATGTATTGAACACTTCGCGCTCGAGCAGCTCATTCTGCTCCAGTTCCTTCAGCTCCTTCGACAACACTTTATCGGTGATGCCTTCCAGATCAGTGGCGATCTGTTTGAAACGGCGGGGTCCGAAACTCAGTGAAATAATGATGGGTATTTTCCATTTACCACTCAGCACATACATCGCGTCTTTCACCGGACGTAATTTCTGCTGGCATTTGGCAGGATCATGGGTTACTGCACACTCCGTATGGGATTCTGGTGGGGCTATACTATCCGGGAGGGTAGCGCTTTCTTTCAGCATAGTAATATCTTTTAGAAAGTAAAGCTAGGTAGTTTGCACCGGAAACAAAAACAAAAGATTATGGGTACACATGACAACAGCCAGTATACATTGTTTAAATCTTTCAGCAACAAAGGTCTGAGCCTGCAGAACCGGGTGGTGATGGCACCGATGACAAGGAGCCGCGCAATAGGAAACAAGGTGAACAGCCTGGTAGCGGAGTATTACAGTCAACGCAACACGGCGGGTCTGCTGATCACGGAAGGCACTGCGCCTTCGGCAAACGGACTCGGGTATCCGAGGATCCCGGGCATCTTTGATGCAACACAGATCGAGGCATGGAAGGAAGTGACGGCTGCAGCACACCGTGGCGGGGCAAAGATTTTCACCCAGCTGATGCATGGCGGACGGATCGCGCATACCGCCAATATGTTGCAGGGTGCGGAGATCGTTGCGCCTTCAGCCATCCAGGCGAAAGCGGATGTGTGGACCGACACCCTTGGCCAGCAGGTATCGGAGTCACCGAGGGAAATGACGCAGGCCGATATCACGGCCACGATTGCTGAGTTCGTAAGTGCAGCCAAAAATGCAATCCTTGCGGGTTTCGATGGTATCGAACTGCATGGGGCAAACGGCTACCTGATTGAACAGTTTATCAATCCGAACTCCAATACGAGGACGGACAGCTATGGCGGCTCACCGGAAAACCGTGGTCGCTTCCTGGTAGAGACCGCGAAAGCAGTGGGTGACGCAATTGGTTTTGATAAAGTGGGGGTCCGTATTTCACCCTACAATATTTACAATGACATGGATGCCTATATCGATACCCCGGAAACTTACCGCCATATCGTACGCGGACTGGAAGACCTTGGCATTGTATACCTGCATGTGATTGACCGGGCAGCGCTGGAGACCAAAGAAGGGCAGGACCTGATGGCAGAGATCCGACAAACCTTCACCAATACACTTATCCTCAACGGTGGCTATGATGCACACCGCGCAGAGAAAGCGATTACCGGGGGGCAGGGCGACCTGGTGTCTTTTGGTGCAGCATATGTTTCCAACCCCGACCTGGTAGAAGTGATGAAAACCGGTCAGGAATGGGCACAACCGGATCCTTCAACGTTTTTCAGTGCAGATGAAAAAGGGTTTACCGACTACCCCGCACGCACAGCGGTGCCAATATAATTTTAGAGCATATAAACAGATGCCCGGACAGCAATTGCTTCCGGGCATCTGTGTGAATGGCAGCTGCACTTCTGCTTAGTTTTTCACGAACCGGATACTATTTTTTCCAGGGTTGCCTTCCAGTACAAGGAAGTACACACCGGTGTTCAGGCTGGCCACAGTGATCGCATTGGCCGATACTTTGCCCTGCCGGATGACCCTTCCCTGTATGTCAGTGATTTTCCAGGTATTGAATAACTGGTAACCTTTCACGTTGATGGAGGTGGTTGCAGGATTCGGGTAAACAGAAGGCCCGTCGGCGGTTTCATCCCGGATTGTAACCAGTTTGCTGTAGGAAAAATGTCCGTCGATATCATTTTGCCTCACCCGGTAGTAGTTCATCCCTTGTACGAGTGGTGCCTTACTGGTATACAATTCACTTTCCGATGCTGCCGTGGTACTGTATTGTACAAAATGTTCACCGTCGGTGCTGTGTTCTGTTATATAGTTTTTTACATTGACCTGGTCGGTGACTTTCCATTCAACCAATGCCTGCTGGTCCTGCATGGGTGTGGCTTTTATATAAATCCACTTCACCGGCAGGGTGGAGGAGGACCTGCGGATAAAGAAATTACTGAAGCCGTTTACCAACACTTCAATAAAATATCCTCCGTCAACGGCTTCCCATTTGAGCGGGTTCAGTTCGGTCTCGGAGCCATTCACTACCAGTGAAGCCGGAACGGTACCACCGGCATTGGATTGTTTGATCACCACCAATAAACCGGGGTTGACGATCAGCGGGTCGGCGGTTTTCAATGCATCAAACTGTGCGGTGGTGAAGTAAAGACGGATTGTAGTGGGCGTGCCGACCGGATTATTCTGCGGGGTGATGGTATAGTTGCGGTCAAGGTATGGAATACCGCCCTGCACCCGCACGGTGCCATTGTGTTCATAGATCCCTGTACTCACCGCTCCGAGGTTTTGCTGGTCGAGGATTGCCGCGAGGGGCGACAGCAATCCGTTTACCGTGTTGACTGCTTCAAGATAAGAGTAAGAGCCACTGCTCCCGGCGAGAAAATTTGGATTGGCGAGTAATGTGCCCGGGGGGAATGGAATGATTTTTTTTACGGGAGGGGTATAGTTGTTGACGTTCAGCTGGTCGAGGTGCAACATATAGATATCATTGTCACCGGCTGCTTTCCGCTGGTCGTTCCAGGCGATAAGGCCCGTGCCATTTGTCGGATGCAGGGCGGGCCGCGGGTTCAGCACATTGATATAGTGCCCGTCGGACATACTGCTGCCCGCAGGCAGACCCATTGCACCCCAGGACAGTCCGCTGGTACCGGATACCGGGCTTACGCGGGTATAACGGCCAACCTCATTGATACTGAAGAGTGCATTACCAGTGCTGTTGCAGGTCACCAGTGGAAAATCATAATCGATTGAGCTGCCACCAAAACCGGTGTTGAGTTCACTGCCGATCATGATGCCCCGTTTATTGCCGGTCAGGTAATTAAAATAATAGTAACCCGGTCCGCCGGTTCCGATATCGAGGTGCTGCAACATTACATGTTTGCCATTGTCAGTGCTGTTTTCCTGCATCAGGGCGGCAGCATAAATATGAGTCCCCCCACCGGCAAGTGAATAATCATACTCGGACTCTGCCGTACCAAGGAGGGTATCCCGGAAGCTGGCCATGGAATCCATGCCGGGTGGCCGTACCGTGTTGTAACCGATTACGATGTTTGAGTTGCTTGCCCGTTGGTAGGGGACGGCGGTGTATATTTCGTCGGCATACCCTGCTGCAAAGATCACCGGAGCGGAGCCGGTGCCTCCGAGAATCGTACGCCGGGAAGCGGTGATTAGCTCTGCATTTATATTACCCGGGGTGTTGACGGTAATTCCTTTTACCGCAAAATAGGGCAGGTCGCTTTTGTCAATCATAGCAAAGCCATTTGATGCCACGCGGTAATCTATCCAGAAAATGTGCTGGTTGCCCACTGCGCAATCTGCATTCCGGGCATCTATGCGTACCTGGTAAAGAGGGTAAGCTTCACCCTTGTGATACTGCTGGTAGGCTACATCACCGGTACCGTCAGCCCCCGCCAGCATGATTTCTGCCGTATAGTCCTGTTTCGCCTTCCAGAGTTTATTATACCCGATCATATTTCCCTGCGTTCCATGGTTGCCATTCAATGACATGCCCACACTGCAGTTGCCCTGCAGGTCCGGCCAGATATTGTAGTCCAGTACGGTGGAGCCGGGGTTGGTATAAGTTGCCTGGTAACCGGTACCACATGGATTGCCCACCAGTTCGCCGATAATATTATTATTCATGATGGCACTACCGAAAGATGTTAGTCCACCGCCCTGGTACCTGTAATTGATCACCCTCAGCTGGTCATTTGTGGCCAGGCTTGAATTTACAAAGGCGACATAACAACCGCCTTCTGCGTCTGCGATCAGTTGCGGCCACCTGTTATTATCCGTACTGCCCGCTTCCGTCTGGGCCACGATTTTTCCCGGTCCGCCGAACGCGCGGGTACCGGCAGGGCTGATATGCTGCAGGCAGATCCTTTTCCATTCATAGTTGGCGAGGCTGTCGTCCGTATAGGCAATGTATAATCCGCCCGCATGGTCACTTGCTGCATAGTTGCGGTTGCGGTCATCCTGGTTGGATGAAAAACTGTACTGCTGGTTATTGCTGCTTTCCGAAATCCGGATCCCGTTGGTCGCCCAGAGACGGTTGCCGGTAGCGGAATATTTCTGTGCATAGATCGCTGCGGGTTGCGAGAACCCGGCCCGCCTGTCTTCCCATACCAGGAAATAGCCACCGTCCGGAATGCTGCTGACCACTACCGGTTTTACCTGCTCCCCGTTTTCGGTACATACCGGCATGTGCTGGTCGTTGGCAAACAGGTTGGAGGTATTGCTCCACTGGCCAAAACCTGCGCTGGTAATAGTTATCAGGGAAAGGAGGGTAAAAATCTTTTTCATAACAGCCCTTGGGTATTTATACTATAAACTTACCAG
>SEAD01000120.1 GCA_004173355.1 Chitinophagaceae bacterium
AAAAAAACCGAATTTGGGCACACCCGTGCCGGCCCCGCAAACGTATAATTGTATATATGTGAATGCCGGCGCGGATTACAGCAGAATCATGATGGAACCGGTCCGCAAATTTGTTTTTTCAAGGTTAAGGTATCTCTCGGGCGACTGGGACACCGACCAGCGCATGCCGCTCAATCTCCTCAACTCACTGGTGGAGTATACATCGATGCCCGTGGAACCGCAGGAACGGGTCATTGACCTTGGCTCGGATGAAATTTTTACTGCCCCCTTCTGTTATCTCAGCGGTCACAAGCTGGTACAGTTCAGTACACGTGAACAGGCCAATTTCAAAAAATATGTGTCGAACGGGGGATTTGTATTTGTGGATGACTGCAACCATGATGTGGACGGACTCTTTGCAAAATCATTCGAGGCACAGATGGCTTCCAGTTTCGGAGCCGGTGCGCTGAAAAAAATACCCAACAACCACGAGCTCTACAGCTCTTTCTTCCATTTTGAAAACGGGCCGCCTGCCACCTCGTTTGAACTCAACGGATGGGGTGATGACCTGGTGCATGATTACCTGAAAGCGATCACGGTCAATGGAAGGATCGGCGTGCTTTACAGTAATAAGGATTACGGATGTGAATGGGATTATGACTTCCGTAATAAACGCTTCATGGCAGAGGATAATACGAAGTTCGGACTCAATATTATCATGTATGCATTACGAGCCTGACCGGCGTGCCTTTCCTTCTTTTCTTACACCGCATTTCCTGCAATATCCCGCAAACCCGCTTTGGGGGCGGATCCTGGTAAAATTACTTTTTTTGTAGTAGGTCGTGGGACAAGCCTATAGATAAACATCGACAGCGTATCAATTTACATCTGCAACTGCCTAAGGTCTAACTACTAATCCGCAAAAAACTGCCGGAAAAATTATAATAAGTGATTAACAAGTGCGTTTCTTGCACCCACAAACCACTTATCCTATGAAGACAATTGTACCCGCCAATCTTCGCGTGCATACGCAACGGATTTTTACAGTTATCCTGTCGTTTTTACTGTTCCTGGTTGCTTCGGTTAATGCCGGCGCACAGACTACACTCGCGCAGGGTGATCTTTCCATTATCGCTTTCAGTGCCAACTCACCAACGAAAGGAATCACTTTCGTTCCGTGGGTAAGCCTCGAAACCGGCACCGTAATTAAATTCACCGACAACGGATTCCATTCCATCCTCGGATCAAATACGCTGAACAATGTGCGCTGGCAGGAGCAGGTTATTACCTGGACCGCCACATCGCCGGTTGCAGCGGGTACAGCGATCTCCCTTACGGGTTCGATCCCTTCCGAAACAGCCAGTACCGGAACGGTAACGTTCAGGGCACCGGATGGTGTTACCTCCCAGAACTGGGCACTGAGCAATGGCGGCGGTGACCAGATTTTTGCATTCCAGGGAAGTGGTGGCGCTGCCGTTGCCAATACCACTACATTCAGCGGCACGCTGTTGTATGGTATCGGTTATGAAGCACAGACCGGGATCAATGGCTGGATGCTCCTTGGCAGCATCAGCACCAATACTTCTTACCTCCCGGTGGATCTCCTGCTGGGTAATTCCATGTATTTCGCCACAGGCGCCACCGGTGCCCAGTACACCGGACCACGTTCAGGTTTCGCTACCATGACAGCCTATAAACTGGCGGTCGGTAATATCCTGAATTATTCAACCGTAACAGGTGGTTCTGCAACGGTTACCCATGACCTTACTCCATTTACACTTTCCAGTCCGGCCCCGGTAGTAACCGCGGATCCGGCAGGTGCCAATGTATGCGCAGGCGGTGGTACATCCTTCAGTGTTACGGCAACCGGCGCAACCGGTTACCAGTGGCAGGTGGATGGTGGTCTCGGATGGCTGAATATCCTTGACCTGCCTCCTTACTCGGGTGCATCTACATCAACCCTGACCCTGAGTTATACCACCAGCCTGATGAACAACGACAGGTACCGGTGTATCGTATACAATGGTGCCAGCTATGTCAACTCCGGTTATGGTACACTGCATACTTCGCATGTGGTTGCCAGTACCACGCAGAACAATGTGGCCTGCTTCGGGGGCAGCAATGGTTCGGCTACGGTAACACCGGCGAATGGCATTGCGCCTTATACTTATCTCTGGACTCCTGCCGGTGGTACGGGTTCAAGCGCTACCGGCCTTGCTGCCGGCATATACAATGTAAAAATCACTGATGCTATCGGTTGTATCGATAACGAAACAGTCATCATTTCCCAGCCAACCCAGCTGGTCCAGACTTCCAGCCAGGGCAATGTATCCTGTAATGGTGGCTCCAATGGCTTTGCAAGTATCATCGTAGGCGGCGGAGTATTCCCTTATTCATTCTCCTGGTCACATTCAGCCAATACAACCAATACTGCAACCGGTCTCGCTGCGGGTAGCTATACTGTTACCGCAACCGACGCCAACGGATGCAGTATCACCAAAACATTTACCATCAACCAGCCGACCGCACTGACTGCTTCCACTTCACAAACCAATGTGAGCTGCAATGGCGGTTTCAATGGTTCAGCTACTGTTACACCTGCTGGCGGCAACGCTCCCTACTCATATGTATGGCTCCCGGTTGGTGGTTTCGGTGCATCCGCTACCGGCCTTCCCGCAGGAACCTACAGCTGCATTGTAACAGATGGCAATGGTTGCCAGGTTACCAAAACCGTAACCATTTCCCAACCGGCTCCATTCCTGCTGGCCCGTGCGCAGGTGAATGTAAGCTGCAGTGGCGGAAGTAATGGTTCAGCAACCGTGACTGCTTCAGGTGGTACCGGCTCAAAAACCTATCAATGGTATCCATCGGGTGGTGTTTCGGCATCTGCCACAGGCCTTGCCGCTGGTGTCTACACGGTAGTGGCAACCGATGCCAATGGCTGCACCAACACGGAAGTGTTTACCATCACCGAACCGCTGCCATTGCTGGCAACGTCTGCCTATACCAATGCAAGCTGCTCCGGTGCTGCCGATGGCACTGCGGGTGTACTGGCAGTGGGTGGATCAGGATCTTATACTTATAGCTGGTCACCTTCCGGCGGTACACACGCTACCGCAACCGGTCTGGCCGCTGGCAACTATACCTGTACCGTTACCGACGCAAACGGCTGCTCCCTGGTAAAATCATTTACCATCAGCCAGGCAACATCAATCACGGCTACTTCCGTGCAGACCAATGTGACCTGTTACAATGGTTCCAACGGTGCTGCAACAGTTACCCCTTCAGGTGGTATCGCCCCTTACACGTACAGCTGGTCACCAGCGGGTGGTACTGCTGCTTCGGCAACAGGTCTTTCCGCAGGTACTTACAATGTTACCATTACCGGTGCATTCGGTTGTACTTATGTGAAAACCATCACTATTACCGAACCTTCACCGATTGTGGCTTCGGCAAGCGCTACCACGCAGAGCTTCTGCAGCGGCAACGCAACCAATATCACACTCAGTTCGGCTGACCCTTCTGTTACCTTCAGCTGGACCGTACACAATGTCAGCGGTTCCGTAACCGGGGCAACTGCAGGATCAGGTTACAGTATTGCGCAGACCCTCAACGGCAAAGGCATCGTGGAATACATGGTGACCCCTGCAAAAGATGGCTGTACCGGTGACCCGATCGTTATCAATGTGGTGGTGAAAGGACTGACTACACTTACTTCACAGCCGGTGGATGTACAGGCGGAAGAGGGTGAAACCATCCAGTTTAATGTCAATGCTACCAACTGGACATTATTCCAGTGGCAGGTAGACCGTGGTGCAGGTTTTGAAAGCCTCGCTGACAACAGCCAATACGAAAATGTAAATACCTGGCAGATGACCATCCATGATGTGACTGCTGATATGAATGGTTACCAGTACCGTTGCATTGCCTATGGTAACTGTACAGCGGGTGTGACTTCCAATCCTGCCACACTGACCGTGGCTACCAAAATCGTACAGACTATCAGTTTCCCTGCCATGGATGCAGTGGAGTACGGTACCCCTGACTTCGATGCGGGTGCAACCAGTACTTCCGGTCTCGCCATCCAGTACAGCAGCAGCGACGAAAGCATCGTGTCTATCGTAAATGGTAAAATCCATATTAAAAAAGCAGGCAACGTAACCATCACTGCTTCGCAGCCTGGTGACGCAACCTATAAAGCGGCAACCCCGGTGCAGCGCCAGCTCGCGGTAACCCCGAAAGCGCTGACCCTCCAGCTGAACGCTGACCCGTCGATCAGCAAAGAATACGACGGTAATACCAACGCCACGCTGGGCGCTTCCAACTACAGCCTCACCGGCATCGTTGGCGGAGATGTAGTGTCTGTATCGGGTACAGCCGCTTACGACAACAGCCAGGCTGGTGAAAACAAAACCATCACCGTTGGCAGCTTCGTACTCGCAGGTGCTGATAAGGATAACTATACAATCAGCACTTCCACTGCCACCACTACCGGTGCGATCAAACGCAAGGCGCTGGTTGTGACTGTCAGTTCAAGTGTATACATCACCAAGACCTACGATGGTACCACTACCGCAGTCCTCAGCCCGGCAGCATTACAGCTGGCTGGTGCAGGCAGCGCGGATATCAGTGTGGCCGCTACCGCTGACTTCGACAACAAAAATGCGGGTAACGACAAAACCATCACGATCCACTCTTTTGTGCTGGCTGGTGCAGATAAAGACAACTATGAAATCAGTACGCCTGACCTCACAATCTACGGGGATATCACCCGCCGTGCTATCACAGTTGACCTGGCTGCCGGCCTCCTGATCGAAAAGGAATACGATGGTTCAGCTGATGCAACTATCAGCGGAAGTAATCTCAGCCCGCAGGTAGTAGTCACTGGTGATGACCTCCTGGTAACTGCCGTCGCAGAGTACGATAACAAAAACGCCGGTGACAATAAAGTAGTAACCGTTACAGGCTTTGTACTCGCCGGTGAAGACAAGGATAACTATACGGTGGAAAACACCACAGTGGTAACCACAGGTAGCATCAGCCGCAAAGTGCTGACAGCGATTGCCAATGACCTTTCGGTAATCACCAAGGTGTACGACGGTAACACGGATGCAGAAATCCCTGCCGGTGCATACGAACTCGGTGGTGTGATCGGTGCAGATAAAGTAACACTGAATAACCCGACCTCCGGTTACTACGATACAAAACATGGTGGTGAAAACAAACTGGTGACCGTAATTGGTCTTGAAATCAGCGGTGACGACGTAAACAACTACGTACTGGATGCACAGAATATCCTGCCAACCCGCGGAACCATTACCCGCAAACAGGTGATGCTCTCTGCAGGAACCGCTACAAAAGTATACGGACAGCCGGACCCTGTTTTCAGCTATACGGTAGAGACACTGGTGGAAGGCGATGTACTGCCAGGTGCACTGGGTCGTGAAGCAGGTAAGGATGTGGGTGTGTATGCGATCACCCTTGGTTCAATCGACGGTGGTTCTGATTATGAGATCGTCACCTTTGTACAGGAACGTCTTGAAATCACCCCTGCCAGCCTCGAAATCGTTGCCCATGCAAAATGGAAAAACTGCGGAACCATGAACCCTGTATTCACATTCGATTTCATTGGTCTTGTGGGTAGCAATCCCGCCCTTGAACTGGAAGTAATGCCGCAGGCTTCAACCACAGCGGGGCAAATGTCACCGATCGGTGAATACCCGATCAACGCATGGGGTGCAGTGTCGAAGAACTACAATATCACATACGAAAGCAGCAAACTGACTGTGATACCGGCCGACAACAGCGACTTCGAAGTGAAAGTATGGAGCAGCAGCCCGGGTGTGTTACAGTTCCGCATCTACACCAGGACTGCACAGAACGCAAGCATTATCCTGTACAACCGGATCGGACAGGAAGTAATTGTAAACCGGAAAGGGCTCGCAGCAGGTATCAACAGCTTCTCGATCCCGGTTGAACAACTTGCTGCCGGACCATATGTAGTCGGTGTTGGTGCAGGTAAATTCCGCACCGGACAGAAGATCATGATTCGCTAAGTCCTCAGTAATAACAGACAATAAAACGAAGACCGCCCGCAAGGGCGGTCTTTTCGTTATACCGGTACAGGTCCGTTTGCGCAGTCAGCAGATGCCCGGTCGTTCAGCAGGCGATCAGTTGTAAATAATCATTTCCACATTGTAAAAATGGCCGTCCTTGCGGTTGCACAAGGTATACCTGTCCTTGAAGCTGATATCCAGCCGCCTCTTCAGGTTTGCCAGCCCCCGCTGTGTAGAACTGGCAATCTCTGTGCGGCGCATCACCTTGTTCCGGCACCTGAAATGCAGTTCATTCGTGCGCATGATCAGCGAAATCAGGACCGGGTTTTCCGGGTCGGTCAGGTCGCCGTATTTCATCGCGTTTTCCACCATCGTAATCATGGAGAGCGGCGGAACCATCAGTCCATCCGGTTTTCCATCTATGTACATGAGCACCAGCTTCGGATCCTTGCAATGCAGTCCATGGATATCCAGCAGCAGCTGCAGGTTTTCGAGCTCCCGGGTAACCGTTACCCGGCCCGGCTGCTCTTCAGTGGTCTGGATGGAATACCGCATCATCTTTGACAGCTTCCCGATATTGGTGGCCAGCTCCTCTGAATACCGCTGCGCCTGGGCATGTAATATATTGAGGGTGTTGTGCAGGAAATTGGGATTGATCTCCGCCCGGAGAAAGGCCTGTTCCTGCAACATGTTCTCCTGTTTGGTACGGAGAGCCAGCTCCCGCAGTTTCGCATTTTCCAGCTCTCGCTTCAATCCCTGGTGCCGCAGGTCTGTCACCGCTATCCGGCGACGGATATTCCGGTCTGCAAAAAAATACAGCAGGGCATACGAAAAATACAGGAGGAAGCCAAGCAGGGCATCCTTCGCAAACTGTTCCGGATGGGCAGGATTGAAAACATAAACCCCGAATTTTGGCAGGATCACAAACAGGTAGGCATGTCCGGCAGTGGTTGATGCCACCATAAACAAGGCAACGCCACCGATGGTCCAGATGGTACCAAGCCGGGAGAACACCTGGAGCAGGTGCAGGCTGACATAAAAAGTGAGGATATACGGAACCAGGAACAGCACCGTGTCCCCGAGCTTTATAGCCGGATTGGCCAGGTAGTTGGCACTATAGATTACAGACGCATATACAAACCATGCAAGCGCATGGACAAATGGCTGGGTGCTTTTCCGGCTGGAGATGGTTGACAGGGTGTGCATTGGGCAAATATTCACTGTTCGCCGGACAGGCGTATGTGTTTTTCCACGGGAAAAAATGTTTTTTTCCCATCGCTGGTATTGGAAAGGCCTCCGGGGCAGTCTGGCAGCGGGTTTCAGCCGCGGTGGATCGTCCAGGAAAACAATCTGCCATCCCGGGGTATACATTTTCCCCGGTTGTATCTTTGACGCCTAATAACAGGGAATGAAGGATTTCAACGGAAAAGTGTTTATGAGTGCGTCGATGGTCACCGGCCTGCTGGTCGTGATCAGTATGCTGGCGCGTCTTGAGGGCGGGAGTGCAGAAACCGCAGGGCTTCCGGTCCGCATCCTGTCCGGCCTGTTCAATGTATTGCGGTTTCCCACCCACACGCTGGCGGGTGATTTTGCAGACAGCAACAATATTGTTTTTTTCGTCGGCCTGCTGTGCAACTGCCTTTTTTACGGATTGCTGTATGAACGCATCCGTTATTTTATCCGTGAAAAACGCAACCAGCCCTGAGACTTCCTCCGTTATTGTCGTGAACAACCCCGGGGATTGACTGTTCTGACCTCCGGATTAACCGTTGCATCGTTTTACTTTTGGTGAAAACAATACAACATGGCACAGGTAAATTTCTATTTCAATTTCCCGGGCACTGCCGAAGCGGCAATCCGTTTTTACCAGTCGGTACTCGGTGGTGATATTCCCGTGATCATGCGGATGAAGGATGCGCCGCCGATGCCGGGGTACACGCTCGTGGAGGAAGAACAGGAAAAGATCATGCATATCGGGCTGCAGCTGCCCAACGGATCGATGTTCATGGCATCCGATGCACTGGAATCACTGGGGTACAAACTGGAGGTGGGCAATAATATCACCGTCTCACTGAGTCCGTCGTCCAAAGAGGAAGCGGATAAATTTTACAGTGGTCTCAGCGAGGGCGGCAGTAAACTCAGTGGGATGAAACTGGAGTTCTGGGGTGATTATTTCGGCACGTTTACCGATAAGTTTGGTATTGGCTGGATGATCAGTTTTAATGAGAACCCGGGACAGGGGGAGCTGTTTGACAAACTCGAAACCGGTAAAAAATCCTAGACATGCACCGGCACTTCCGGTGTACTGACCACCTCACGGTTATCACCCCGGAATACGGAGATCAATGCGGCACAGAACACGAGGCCGCATGTGACAAGATATACTTTCTGCATCCCGAATACCTGGGCGGCTTCACTCAGCGGACCGCCCGGGTTGCCGGATGCATAACGGTCGCGGAAACCATACCAGACCGCTGCTCCGAGCGCAATCCCCAGTACCATACCGAGATTCCGCACAAATGAAATCAGGCTGCTGGCCACGCCACGATCCAGTATCGGCGCGGCATTCAGCGCGCTGCTGCTGTTGGGCGACTGGAACAGTCCAAACCCGAGACTCAGCATGGACAATCTCCAGATGATATCACCTGCCGTCCAGTCTGCCTGCAGGAAGGACAGGAAAAAATAACCGGCTGAGGTGATCAGCAGTCCTGCACTCGCTATCCATCGTGTACTTATTTTATCCGACAGGTAACCCCCGATGGGTGCCGCGATACTCAGTGTGAGCGGACCGGCGAGCAGGATCAGCCCGGCCTGTTGCGGACTGAAACCCAGCAGCAGCTGGAGGAAAAACGGGAGGATATAAATATTGGCACCGCTGGCCATGAATCCAAGACCGGCCGTGGACAATGCCGATGTAAACGGTTTGATCCGGAACATCCGCAAACGCAGCATGGGTTCCGCTGTACGGTTTTCCCAGTAAAGGAACAGGGCCAGGAGGGTGAGACCGGTGGCCAGCAGGGCAATGACATGTGGCTGCGTCCATCCGTTACTCGCATCAGTGCCGGAATCGACACCGATGAGTAAGGTGGACACCCCTGCACAGAACAGCACGGCGCCGGGGATATCAAATTTCGCAGAACCAACCCGCGCGGCCGGTGACAGCACTTTCGCTGCCCGCCAGATCGCAATCAGGCCGATCGGTACATTGACAAAAAAAATACTCTGCCAGCCGAAATGCCCAAGCAGCAAACCACCCACAACCGGACCGGTACTGCTTCCCGCAGCTACTACCGTACCCATCAGCCCCAGCGCCTTCCCGCGTTCCGCCGGCAGGAAGGTATCACTCACGATGGCTGGTCCGATGGCAAACATCATCGATGCGCCCAGTCCCTGGATGATACGGGAGGCAACCAGCGACCAGATATCCCAGGATAATCCACAGAACAGCGAACCCGCCACAAAAATGGAAAAGCCGGCGATATAAATATTCTTCCGGCCAAACATGTCGGAGAGTTTGCCCATAACAAGCAATGTGCTGGTGGTGATCAGCAGGTAACTGAGGATGATCCATTCCACATTGTCGCCGGCATTCAGTTCGCGCCGGATGGTCGGCAGCGCAATATTGACGATGCTGCTGTCGAGCGTTGCCATAAAGGTTCCCAGCGCAACCGTGGCAAGCACCATCCATTTGTTCTTCGCGGGTGCGGGCGTAACTGCGGACACGGTTGCGGGCTCGTTTACTCCATCCATTGTGGGAATCCTGTTGAGAGGTGAATAGCTATTTTCGGTAATTTGAATGGAATTAAACCAACCATATGCCAAAGTTCGCGATTGTTTTTGTTATCGTGTGCATGACCTGTGGCTGCACATCATCCCGTATCAAACCGGTATTCCTCCATTCCGTTGAGGAAACAGGCAATGTGATGAACAGGGTCACCCAGATGCTTGCACCACGCGAGCCATTGGCCACGGAAATAGCCGCAGCAAGGGAGATGGAAGCCGACAGCTTTCTCGTGTTTGATTTTGAACACAAGATGCGGAACCGGGAAGCGGAGGAGCGTGCCCGGAGTGAAAGCAATGGTATGTTACCCGAAGTTGACCTCCTTGACTCCCGCACATTGATGATGGCGGTTTATAAATCCAATGAACTTTTCCTTTTGGTGGATGAAAACAACAACAACCGGCTGGATGATGAACAGGCGGTGAAAGTAGATCCTGCCATCACAAAAACACAACAGTTTGATGACCTTTCGCTGTTGCCGCAGTTCAGGGTACAGGGATTAAAAACCATCTACCAGGGTAAGGAAGTTTTTTTCCGGAAATCCTTTTACCTCTTGCCCAATATTACGCGTGACAGCCTCTTGAACCTGCTTATGGTTTCCAATGAACAGAAACAGGGCGAGTTCCGCTATAAAAAAAGACCCTACACTGTACGTGCCCGCAACAACATGTCGCATGTTTTTAACCCGGGCACCAGCCAGGTCATGTTGCGTGTCGATTCTCTTCAATGTCCGCCGGGCGCAGCATATGACCTGACCCGAACGGGTTATATGCACGACACCCTCACCGCCGGTTCCACCCGATTTGTGGTAACAGGCATGTCTGCTTTTACGGAGCTGTTGACCATCGAGGCTATACCGGCAGTTAAAACAAAAAAGAAGGCGAAGTCCGCGAAGGCTGTCACAGACAGTACCGGTAAATAAAACCCATAAAAAAACCGGTCACTTGCGCAACCGGTTTTCAAAAAAAAGTAAGCCCTGTTAACGCCCGCCTGCAGGCCGTGGTTTTGGTAATTCTTTTCTTGGCAGTTTTTCATCACGCATCGCTGCATTGTAAACAAATGCCGCCACGATTGTGGAAATCTGTTTCAGGTCTGCTGCGATCAGGTGATCGTAGGAGTCCATATTGGTATGGTGTGTACGTGTATTGTATTCGATCCCGTCCTGGATAAACTGGAAGCCAGGGAGACCCACTGCGTCGAACGACTGGTGATCGGTACCACCGGTGTTTGAGAGGGTAACCGTTGTAGCACCAAGATCAGTAAAGGGTTTCAGCCATTCGGTAAAAATACCTTTCACTGCTTCATTGCCCTGTGTATAGATGCCGCGGATCTTGCCCGTACCATTGTCGATATTAAAATAAGAAGAGAATTTTGCATGTTCCGGTTTCAGTGCCATGGTTGCCGGATCGGCAAAATGGTTTTTCACATAACCCCTTGAACCAAGCAGTCCCTGCTCTTCACCGTTCCACAAGGCGATGCGGATGGTACGGCGGGGTTTCACGCCGATTGTTTTGAGGATACGGACGGCTTCCATCATTACGGCCGAACCTGCGGCATTATCCGTTGCGCCGGTAGCGCCCTGCCAGCTGTCGAGGTGTGCACCGAGCATCACGATTTCTTCTTTCAATGAAGGATCGGTGCCCTTGATTTCAGCCACCACATTGTATCCCTTGGTATCAGTTTCATTCATGCTGGTTTCCACATCCACATCCAGTTTCACCGGGATACCGGCATTCGCCAGCCTGCAGATGCTCATATAGTCTTCAAATGCCACCATGATATCGAGGAAGTTTGGTTTTGAACCGGCTGCATAGGCGCCGCCTCCCTGTACGAAGAGTGTACCATCATGTCCGCGGGGGCTCGTGCTGAGCAGGGCCACGGCACCTTCGGCTTCTGCCATATTGCGGAGTACGGTTGTGAGTGATGCCGCACCAGCATTGGCCTGGCGCATCCTCGCCATTGCTGCCGAATCCATTGGCGGACGTGGCGCTGCGGGTTTTGCCGCGGCCATTTTCAGGAGCGTTGAATCATCATACCGCGTTGCATCGGCGGTAAAGGTCTGCTTCAGCGTATCGGTTTTATATACCACGATCACTTTGCCTTTCAGTTTTCCCTTGTAGGGGAGGAGGCTCACTGAATCAGTCGCCTTGATAAGGATCACCTCGGCACTCTTTAATCCGCCGGTCCCTTTGGTCCATGTTTTCGGATAGGCGATAAGCGGACGGTAATAGGGAGCAGCCATCGCCACATAACTTTTTTTCAGGTCCCATGATTTGCCAAAATCACCCCAGGGTTCGAGTGCAGCATTTTCAAGGCCCCATTTCTTCAACTCACCCGTTGCCCAGGTAGACGCACGTGTATAACCTTCCGATTTTGCCAGTCGCGGCCCGCTGACATCCGTCAGGTAAAACGCGATATCCATCACTTTTGAATTTTCCAGTCCCTCTTTGCGGATCTTTTCCATAACTGCAGCATCCACTTTTTCCTGCGCAAATGCAGGAGCGGCTGACAAGGCCATAAAAAATAAGCCCGTTAGTTTTCTCATGATAATGTGTTTGTTGTGCTTGGAAGGTAAATTATCCAAACTAATATTTTGTTCGTACGAAATATTTCCTACCTTTAGTTTGTTATGAAGAACAACAAACCGGCCATTGAGCCAACAAAATCTGAACTGGAAATACTGCAGGTACTCTGGCAGCTGGGTCCCGCCACGGTGCGTGAGGTCCATACCGAACTGGAGAAGTTACGCGAGATCAATTACACCACTACCCTGAAGCTGATGCAGATCATGACCGACAAGGGTTTGCTGAAAAGGGATGAGTCGCAGATGAAACATATATATGCCGTAGTGGAGGAGGAGCACAAGACAAAGGCACACCTGCTGCAGAAGTTTGTCGACTCCATGTATAAGGGATCAGCCAGCCAGCTGGTGATGCAGTTGCTGGGAAATAAAAAAACATCCAGCCAGGAGATCCAGGAGATCCGTGAGCTGCTGAAAAAATTAGATAAATAAACCGGTATGCATACAATACTGCCCTTCGCTTTCCCGGAATCCATTGTGCGACTGATCAGCACCTGGTTGCTGTATTCACTCGGCGCAGGAGTCCTGCTTGGACTGCTCACCTCGATGGTGATGCTGGCCACACGTGGTTCTGCGGCACGCTTGCGGTACAACCTCTTACTCGGATCACTGGCGTTGTTTGCCGGCATGATGCTGGCGATACTGGCTGTAGGTATTTACCAGCTGCCGGACACGCCGGTGGCTGCGGGAGGGGTGGCAACAGCGACCGGCGCTGCATCGGCAGGAGTCGTGACTGCCCATCCGGCACCACTCACATTTATGGAGTTGCTGATGCGGCAGGTGGAACAATATTCCTTCCCGATCGTGACCATATGGATGTTGTTTGCTGGATTGCGAAGCATCCGGCTGGTCGCTGGTCTCTGTACTATCCGCCGGCTGAAGACAAGGCAGAATGAACCGGCACCGGCAGCATGGCAACAAAAACTCCGGCTGCTCTCGGCGCAGCTCGGGGTATCGGTAAAATCAACGTTGCTCTATTCACATGCGGTGACAGTACCCATGGTCATCGGGCATTTCAAACCGGTAATCCTCCTCCCGTTCGCTTTCGTAAGCAGCTTGCCGGCGGCCCAGGTGGAAGCGATCCTGCTGCATGAGCTGGCACATATCGCCCGACGGGATTATCTCGTGAACCTGCTGGTGAGCATCATGGAAACAATTTTCTTTTTCAACCCGGCACTCATCTGGACGGCTTCACTGTTGCGGAAAGAAAGGGAAAACTGCTGTGATGATATTGCCCTTGCGCAACTGGACAACCCGCGGGATTATATCGAGGCTCTGGTTAACTGCCAGCAGCTGCAGCAGGAGGCACCGCTGTTTGCCACCGCGCTGTTTGAAAAACCCGGTCAATTGCTGGGAAGGGTCAAACGGATGGTAAACCACAACAATAAACGATCATTAAACAATATGGAAAAGTCAATCCTCTCAATCAGCCTCGTTACAGCAGGGATGCTGGCACTGGCTTTCACCGCACCTGGTGATCCTGTCAACAACGCAACGGTAAACCTTACGAAATGCCCGGAAAATGCAGGCGTGTTCCAGCCTGATTACTGGAACCGGCAATTTAGCGCAACGGATACGGTGCCCGCACCGCCACCGCCCCCCGC
>SEAD01000121.1 GCA_004173355.1 Chitinophagaceae bacterium
GAACAGGAGCTGGTACTTCAGCGAATTTTTCCAGTAAGCCCAGTCGTGCCCGCCCGGCCGTTCGCTGTAATCGTGACGGATCCCGAGTTTCATCATCTTCTGGTGCACGGCCAGGTTCATTTTATAAAAAGCATCGGAGATCCCGCAATCAAAAATGATCGCGAGTGAATCAGCCGGTTTTTTCTCAATAACATTCAGCACGGAGTACTCGCGGTACCGCGAGGAGTATTTCACCGTGTCACCCAGGCGTTTTGAAATGTCGTACTTGTTTTTAAGTGTGGTCAGGTCAAGACCACCACTCATACTGCCAGCGGCACCAAATACCAGCGGATGCCTGAATGCAAGGAACAGTGCTCCATGTCCCCCCATACTCAGTCCTGAAATCGCACGCGCAGTCCGCCGGCGCAACGTCGGGTAATGCGCATCGATAAATCCCGGCACTTCCGTGCCCACAAACGTTTCATACCTGAATGCCGGGTCTGTGGGTGAGTCAAAGTACCAGCTGCTGTATGCCCCGTCGGGGCATACGATAATCATCCTGAATTGTGCAGCCCACTCTTTCAGCTCCGGTACCTTGCTGATCCAGTTGGAATAATTACCACTCCAGCCATGCAGCAGGTAGAGCACCGGCAGGCTGTCCGCCCCCACAGGTTTGATCACCACACAACGGATATCCTTGCCCATCGCCTCACTGTGAACCGTTACGGTGTCCACAACGGAAGGTCCCGGAAAGGGCTCCGCCACGGCCTGGGCCGTGGCGGAGTAAAAAGATACAATTGAAATGAAGGCGAGGAACTGTTTCCGCATATTCACTGGTTTGGTCCTTTCAGTTATCAGAATCCTTTTTTGTCGTTGGCATTCTGCATCGGGTTGCGGCCGCTGGACTGCCCGCGTACTGCATCCTGTTTTTGTTTAAATGCCCTGAAGCGGGAAGGCTCAGGGATGCTGCCCCAGCTGTTGTTGCTCTCATCTATATCCGCCGTTTCTTTCATCGGATCGAGTTTGATGGATGCCACTTCCTTATCCTTGATAAATGTCTTGGTGACATTGTGTTCATTCCTTCTCCAGACCTGCGCGGGTATGCGTTCCACTTCCTTGCTGCCATCCTTAAAGGTCCACTCGATGATGATCGGCATCACCAGTCCGCCCTTGTTGGTGAAATTGAGTTCGTAAAAATTCCTGCCGGCGAACTGTGCTTTGGCCGCATCGTCGAGTTTCTCCAGGTTCACCGGCATGGTGCTGGTGAATGAGGCAGTGTCATACTTTTCGATGCCCCGGTCATAACGCCAGTAGAAATCACGGGCTGCGGTATCACGGTCGGTCAGGAAGCTGATCGACTTGTCTTCCCGGTTGCGGATTTTTGAAATATCCTCAAAGGTATTCAGGGATGGTTGTGCGAGATGCATGGTCATGCTGCGCGGTGCGGGCACTTCCGTGTTGAGGTCAGCCTTTGCATATTTTACCGAATCGAGTGATATATCACAGGCATCGGTGCTGTAGAACCAGCCTCTCCAGAACCAGTCAAGGTCTTCACCCGTGGCATCTTCCAGGGTTCGGAAGAGGTCAGCAGGAGTGGGGTGTTTAAAAGCCCAGCGTTTGGCGTACTCCTTGAATGCATAGTCAAATAGTTCGCGGCCCACGATTGTCTCGCGCAGGATATTCAGTCCGGTAGCCGGTTTGGAATAGGCATTTGGACCAAACTGGGCGATGTTTTCCGAATTGGTCATGATTGGCTCCAGCTCATCTTTCGGGAGTTTCATATAACCCGTGATGGAGAATGCAGGTCCGCGTTTGCTGGGGAATTTGTTATCCCAGAGTTCTTCGGTGAGGTATTCAACGAAGGTGTTGAGCCCTTCATCCATCCAGGTCCACTGGCGTTCGTCACTGTTGACGATCATGGGGAAGAAGTTGTGTCCCACCTCATGGATCACCACACCCAGCATACCATTTTTCGTGCCTTCGCTGTAGGTGCCATCCTTATCGGTGCGGCCGTAGTTAAAACAGATCATCGGGTATTCCATACCGTTGGCTGCTTCCACGCTCTGGGCAACCGGGTAGGGGTAAGGGATGGTGAAATCGGAATAGGTCTTGATAGTATGTGCAACGGCACGGGTGGAGAATTTACGGTACAGCCCATATGCCTCCTTGCCATAAAAACTCATTGCCATGATCTTTTTGCCCGCCACCATCTGTGGCATGGCATCCCATACAAACTTGCGGGAGGAAGTCCAGGCAAAGTCACGCACATTGTCCGCCTTGTAGATCCAGGTTTTTTTCGCGGTGCTTTTCTTTTTCTCAGCGGCTTTGGCCTCATCCAGTGTCACGATTTCAATCGGCTCTTTCACTGTCTGTGCCTGCTTCCAGCGGTTCAGTTGTGCCGGTGTGAGTACTGCAGCATAGTTGAGGCATTCGCCGGTTGAGCCAATGATATGGTCTGCGGGGACGGTCATCTGCACCTTGAAGTTGCCGAATGTGAGGGCAAATTCACCGCGGCCGGTGAACTGGTGGTTCTGCCAGCCCTGGAAATCGCTGTATACGCAGAGACGCGGGTACCATTGTGCCATGGTAAAAAGGGCATTTCCATCTTCGGCGAAGAGTTCATATCCACCGCGACCGCCAAAGCTCATCCGGTCGGAAATTTTATAGTTCCAGTCGAGTTTGAACACGAAACGCTGTCCCGGTTTGAGTGGCGCAGGCAGTTCCACCCGCATCATGGTTTTGTTAACCGTGTAGGCAAGGTTTTTACCCAGTGCATCGGTGAGTCTGAGAATGTTGAAGCCATACCCATTATCATTCGCTGATGGCAGGCTGCTGGCCAGTTGTTTGTCGGTGGTGGCCTGCGGGAGGTAACTGTTGTCCTCGTAGCCGGCATTTTTCAGGTTGTTGTGTTCGTTTTCGTCCAGCTGCAGCCAGAGGTAGGTGAGTACATCGGGTGAGTTGTTGAAATAGGTCACTGTTTCGGAGCCGGTCAGTTTGTAGTTGGTTTCGTCCAGTTCGCAGCGGATATCGTAATCAGCGCGCTGCTGCCAGTACTTCGTTCCGGGCGCACCACTTGCGGTACGGTACTCGTTGGGTGTGGGCAGCACGGTGCCCAACTGTTCGAACTTATTGCCGTGGTTGCTGCCGGGATTGTTCTGTGGATTCTGCGCAATTGCCGCTGTTGCCAGCACCGAACCCGCAGCCAGTAAGATAAAATTTCTCATGTATCAGTTTTTATAACAGGAAGTGATTGCAATTTGACGATAAAATACCAGAAAACCTTCAGGGAATGCGTTCCAGGGCCATCATTAATGAAATGGCGAACACCGCTCCTGAAAGGAAAACCACCCATTCCCGCCGGCTCGTCCTGAACCCGTCGAGGAAAAGTTTTGCGACCAGCAGCACGAGCGCCACCACTACGATCTGTCCCGCTTCCAGACCAAGGTTGAATCCGAACAGGCCCATTCCGAAACTTTCCCCGCTGGCCAGCATCATCCGCACCGCATTGGCAAAACCCATTCCGTGTATCAGTCCGAAAAACAGCGCGAGGAAGTAATTGATCCGGATCGATTTCGGGGTGAATTTTTTCTGGAAAAGGTTGAAGATGGCCGTGACTACAATGGTGCAGGGAATCAGGAATTCAATAATAGCGGATGGTACCACTATCCAGTCCTTTACACTCAGCGCGAGTGTGAGCGAATGCCCGATGGTAAAGGCCGTCACCAGGACCAGCACCTGCTTCCAGTCGCGCAGCGTATAAATGGCACAGAGTGCGAGAATAAATAACTGGTGATCGAGCGCGCCGGTACTGATGATATGTTCCCAGCCCATCCGGAAATAAAATAAAAACTCCTGCATCTGATCTGGCCTTAACCCCGTCCGTAAACGGGTGGTAAAAAATTGCCCGGCTGGTTTCCGGGAAAGCTTCAAAATAAAGCAGAGTTTTGTAAACGCAACAATAAAAGTGTCAATGGTAGTTTTCCTTTACAGATGGTATTTCGTTTTCGCTATCGGACTGATGGGTTTCACCGACCATCCCTTCCATGTGTCCACCACCGAAGTCAACCACAATGCGGAAGACAAGACCCTTGAGATCAGCTGTCATATTTTCACCGATGATTTTGAAGATGCCATCCGGCGGGAGTCCGGATCAAAAGTGGATTTCTCGAATGCTGCGATGAAACCGCTGATGGATTCGCTGGCAAAAAAGTATGTGCTGAACCATCTCTCGCTGAAGGTCAACAATCGTGCGGTGCAGCTGTCCTGCCTTGGCTGGGAACTGGAGCGCGAGGCCGTCTATGTGTACCTGCAGGTGGATGGTGTCAGTGCGGTCAACCAGGTAGAGGTGACCAACAGCATCCTTTTCAATCTGTACACCGACCAGATGAATATCATGCACGTGAAGGTGAATGGCGAACGAAAAAGCCACAAGATGACTTATCCGGAGAAAAGCAGTGTGATGAAATTCTGAGCGGGGCTTAGTCCATTTCCTCGCGGATCTCATTGCTGATGGTGACCAGGATCTTGTCGATCCGGTGGCCGTCCATATCCATGATTTCAAATGCGAATCCCTGCCAGTCTACCTTGTCGCCGGCATGAGGTATGCGTTCCAGGCGGTGCAGGATAAATCCGGCGATGGTGTCAAATTCCTGTTCGCCTTCGTTCATCCATTCACTTTTTTCGAAACGCGAAAGGAAGTCGTAGAAAGGGATCTGGGCATCCACCAGGAATGTACCGTCTTCCCGTTCGATGATTTCATAATCATTTTCATCCGGTTGCGGCATTTCCCCGATGATGGCTTCCAGAATATCATTGAGCGTGATCATCCCGAGGATGCTGCCGTATTCATCCACGATGAAGCAGGAATGCAGTTTTGACTCCTTGAATTTTTCCATCACCTGGAAAGCGGTATTGTTTTCCGGGACGAAGAGTGCGGGGCGCATGAGGTCCTTGAACTGGGTGTTGTCGGGACTGACATAGAGGTCCTTGATGGACACCACCCCTTTGATGTTATCGATGCTGTGGTCGCAGATTGGGTAGATGCTATGCGGCTCGCCAATAATTTTTTCCTTGATGGCCTGTTCCGTGTCCGAGAGGTTGAACCAGATGATATCGCTGCGGTGGGTCATCAGGGACGTGATATTCCGGTCGCTCAGGTGGAATACACGTTCGATGATTTCCTGTTCGGTTTCCTCGATGGTTCCCTGTTCGGTACCCTCGCTGATGATTGCCTTGATTTCTTCTTCTGTAACCTGTGAGTCGTTTGGTTTCAGGCGGAAGAGCGTGACGATGAGGTTGCTCGATTTGCTGAGGAGCCAGATAAAGGGGTAGGTGACGAGGCTGAGGAGACGCATCGGACGGGCAACTGCCTTGGCAATGGCTTCCGGTTTGGAAAGTCCGAGCCGTTTGGGTACCAGTTCACCAAAAATGATGGAGAAATAGGTCACGATGATGACCACGATAACCGTAGCCAGTCCGTAACTGTATTTTGCAAGGACTTCGTATTGGTTGAGATAGGCTGCAAAATCATCGGTGATTTTTTCGCCGGAATAGATACCAGTCAGGATCCCGATTACGGTGATACCCATCTGTACGGTGGAGAGGAATGTTTCGGGTTTGTTAGCGAGGATAAGGGCTTCGCGGGCTACTTTGTCACCCCGGTTCGCCTGGCCTTCCAGTCTTGATTTACGGGCAGAGACAAGGGCAATTTCCGCCATCGAAAAAAGACCGTTCAACAGGATGAGTCCTGCCAATATGAGTATTTCCATTTAAGAAGAAAACGTTGGTTCTTTATCGAAGATAACGATTCCGAAGCGGTTATTGAAGAAGGAGCCTGTCAGGATGCCGAAAATCACGCCCAGCAACGCTCCCCCGAGGATGTCAAAAGGGTAGTGGATCCCGATGTACACCTGTGCCAGCGAAACCAGTCCTGCCCAGAAGAAACCGGTGATGGCCCATCGGCCGATCAGTTTCCTGGTGGTGATGAAAAAGAACGTTGCAATCCCGAAGTGGTTGGCCGCGTGGTTGGATACAAAACTGAACCCGGAGGAACAATGGTCCGCCAGCAGTCGCACCTGGATGGCAAAATCCGGTTCATTGCAGGGGCGAAGCCGTTCGAATGTTTTTTTGAATGCATAGTTTCCTGTCATATCACAGAGTGCCACAGTGACCAGGAGGAACAGTGACCACCACAGGCCTTTGCCTTTAAAATTCAGGATCGCAAATACTAGCAGGAAGAGGTACAGCGGTGCCCAGTTCGGCGGGTTGCGCATGAATGGCATCACGGCGTCGAGGAATGGATTGGCCAAATCATTATTGATCCGCAGGAAAATCCAACGGTCAGCTTTTTCCAGGAATTCGGGAAATGCGGAACGCAACAGGTAAACCATCAGGCAAATTAACAACTTATGCCGCACTTAAAGTTGACGATCCCGGTTAATTTGAGTTGTTTTGCGAGGCCATAAATGGTTTGTTTACATGCTGATCAGGTATAAAACTCCTAAGACCATCCTCTGGGTGGTGAATCTCTTCGGGATCTTCCTCCTGATCTTTACCCTGTTCAGGCTGGCTACCTGTTTTGCATTCCGGCCGCCCAATCTCGGACTGACCGACCTGCTGCCCTCCTTTGTGATGGGTCTGCAGTACGATCTCCGCTGGATTGCGATTATCCTTGCACCGGTTGTGCTGATCAGCATGTGGCCTCGTTTGTCGCCCTTTTACACCGCAAAAAATAAAAAGTGGTGGACCTGGTATCTGGCCATGGTGACGTTTGTGGTGTTCTTTTTTTTTGCCGCTGACTTCGGCAGTTTTTCCTACAACCGTACCCGGCTTGATGCGGGAGCGATGAACTTTGTGGAAGATCCGGGTATCTCGATGCGTATGATGTGGCAGACCTATCCGATGTTCTGGATGCTGCTCGGGCTGCTGGTGGCCGTGATCCTGTTCCGCTGGATGTACCATAAAAGCCACTGGCGGGTGATCACGCAGACCGATGGATTAAAGATCCCGTACCGTCGTAAATACTTTATTGCCACTGCTGTTTTGTTTGCCGTTTTTATCTACGGACAGCTGGCCACCACACCGCTGACCTGGAAACAGAGTTTCCGGTTACGTGACAGTTTTAAATCTTACCTCGCACTGAATCCGCTGCAGAATTTTTTCACCACCCTTAAATTCCGCGCACCGGAGTTCCACGAAGCGGAGGCCAGGGCTTCCTTTCCCGTGATGGCTGAAGTGCTGCAGCTGCGCGACAGCAAGAAGTTTGATTACCGGCGTACCATCCTGCCCGGCAGTAACGCACTCGAGAGCCGTCCCAATATCGTGCTGGTGATGTGTGAGTCGTTCAGCATGTATAAAAGCAGTATGAGTGGTAATCCGCTTGCCACTACTCCCTACTTTGATTCGCTTACCAGGAAGGGCATCTTTTTCGACCGTTGTTTCTCCCCCCATTTTTCCACGGCGCGCGGTTTGTTTGCCATCATCACCGGGATCCCCGATGCCCAGCTGTTTAAGTTCTCCACCCGTAACCCGGGTGCAATGAAACAGCACACCATCATTGATAATTTTGAGGGATACAATAAACATTATTTCCTTGGGGGAAGTCCCGGCTTCAATAATTTTGAAGGCCTGCTGAAAAACATTGACGGCATACAGATGCATACCGAAGGGAGTTTTGCCGCGCCAAAAATCAATGTCTGGGGAATCAGCGACAAGGATCTTTTCCTCGAAGCCAATGCGGTATTCAGCAAACAGGACAAACCTTTTTTTGCGGTCATACAGACCTCCGATAATCACCGGCCGTATATGATCCCTGACCAGGACAGTATCCTGTTTACAAAAAAAACGGTGCCCGATGAAATGCTGCTGAAGTACGGGTTCGGTTCACTCGATGAGTACAATACATTCCGGTATTCCGATTTCTGTATCCAGACCTTCCTGCAGGCTGCCGAGAAGGAGTCCTATTTCCATAATACCATTTTTGTGTTTGTAGGTGACCACGGTGTGGCGGGGGATGCAGGGGAAATGTATCCTGCTGCCTGGACGGAGCAGCGGCTGACGGATGAACATGTGCCGCTGTTGTTTTATGCGCCGTACCTGCTCAAACCCCAGCAGCGGCATGAAGTGGTGTCGCAGGTGGATGTGTTACCCACCATTGCCGGGATGGTACAGCAACCTTATGTGAACACCACGATTGGCCGCGACCTGCTGGACCCGGCCAAAAAACAAAACCTCGCGTTCATCACCAATACTGCGGGCAAGATCGGGCTGGTGACGGATGATTTTTATTTTATCAAGAACCTGAATTTCCCTGACGAGCAGATGGTACCGGTACGTTCCGGCGAACCCGCATGGAATGACCGGCAGCTGGATTCCATCCGCAACCGGTTGTCTCAGCTCACCACCGCATACTTCGAAACCGCAAGGTATATGCTGATGAATAACCAGCATGACTGAGCAGGAGGGCTGACTGGTATGCGCGTCCTGATTGAAGCCAGGACCCGTGCAATGAGCACCGCCGTTTATTCAGGTCAGTGCATCACCCGTGCGGCCATCACTGTACAACCGTTTTTCCGCATCGTCTTTTTCAGCCGTGGTCTTCCGTGCGAGAATGATCAGTTTTGGTGCGGTTTCCGGTTCATATGGTCCGAGGTCATCGTCCCCGAAGAGTTCAACCACCTGTAGTCCCTGTTCGTCCAGCAGGACCGTGAAGTCGTTGCTGGTGAATTTCTGTTTTTTGTGGACGTATACTTCCGGGGAAGGGAGTAAGGGGTCAGTGACGGTGATGGTGGAATAAAAGTGGGTATCGTCCTGCATATGGATAATGCTGTAGTGCGTGCCATCGATATCCTGCTCCTCGTTGCTGAACGGATGTTGCTCGAGATATTTTGTGTTGATGTATTCCAGCAGGAGGTATCCGCCCGGCAGGAGGCTGCCGGTGATGGTGCGAAGCAGGTTTTCATGTTCGCGCCGCGTGTCATAAATGCCGAAGCTGCGGGCCGTGCTGAAGGCGAAGCCGAAATAGTTGCTCCAGAAGGGGAGCCGGAGATCGTGCTGGTAAAAATTGACCGTGTCAGTTGCCAATGGTAAGGCGAGTGCGGTAAGGGTATCGGAATAATCGGTACCCGTGATATCATAACCGGATGCACCCAGTTCCGCTGCCTTTGTCCCGTTGCCGGAACCAGCCATCAGGATGCGCTGGTCTTTTGCCGCCGCTACATGTTCCAGTATATTTTCATACAGCCTGCCGGAAGGGTAGGGTGATTGTGCCTGTATAAATTTTACATAATAAGGGGAAGCCATCCAGTCCTGCCATTGATTCCTTGCCATACACATCGTTTCGGCAAATGTAAGCCGCAACAGAAATACAAATGCCCCCTGCGGCAAATAATCGCGCCGGAACCCTTATTTTTGGTTTCGGCCTGAATCACCCGCCAGTCAAACGTTTGCGGTGATCTGCATCCGGATTTATCCATAAAAAAAGTGTGTAACTGTGTCATTGATCAAAAGTATTTCAGGAATCAGGGGAACAATAGGTGGCATTCCCGGTGAGAACCTCACCCCGCCCGACATCGTAAAATTTGCTGCGGCATTTGCAACCATCATCTACGAAGGCTTTGTTGCGAAAACGGGCAATCCACGCGTGGTAATCGGTCGTGATGCGCGCATCAGCGGACCTGTTGTGAGTGAACTGGTCACCAGCACCCTCCTGGCATCCGGTGTGGATGTGATTGATCTTGGCTTGTCCACCACACCAACGGTGGAGATGGCAGTGACCATGGCAAAGGCGGATGCGGGTGTGATCATTACCGCCAGCCATAACCCCAAAGAATGGAATGCCCTCAAGCTGCTGAACAGTGCCGGTGAATTTATTTCAGCCGACACCGGAGCCCGTCTGCTGGAGCTGGCGGAGAAGGAAAGTTTCCATTTTGTGCAGGTTGACAAACAGGGACAGCTGACCCGCGATGATTCGTTCATGCAGAAACATATCGATGCCATCCTGGCTTATCCGCTGGTGGATGCCGCCGCAATCGGTTCACGCAAGCTGAAAGTGGTGGTGGACGCCATCAATTCCAGTGGTGCGGTATTCGTACCTGCGCTGCTGCGTGCACTTGGCGTGGAAGATATCATTGTGCTGAATGAGGAACCCAACGGACGTTTTGCCCATAATCCCGAACCATTGCCCGAGCATCTCACACAGCTGAGCAGTGCCGTGGTGAAACACAAAGCCGACCTCGGTATTGCGGTGGATCCTGATGTGGACCGTCTTTGTTTTGTAAACGAGGACGGCAGCATGTTTGGCGAAGAGTATACGCTGGTGGCCGTTGCGGACTATATACTCAGCCGGAGGAAAGGGAACACGGTGAGCAATATGAGTAGTACCAAGGCATTGAAAGAAGTGACGCTCCGCCACGGTGGGGAATATTTCCCTTCGGCAGTCGGCGAGGTGAATGTGGTCAATAAAATGAAGTCCCATAATGCGGTCATTGGCGGCGAGGGCAACGGGGGCATTATTGTTCCGGATTTCCATTACGGCCGTGATGCGCTCATCGGTGTGGCATTGTTTCTCAGCCACCTGGCCGCGCAGAAAAATGGCATCAAGTCGCTCCGCGCGCAGTATCCCGATTATTTCATCTCCAAAAACAAAATCGAACTGGAACGGTCGGTTGATGTGAAAGCTGTTTTTGAAAAGATAAAAAAGAAATACCAGGCCAACCCGATCAATACGGAAGACGGGCTGAAGATCGAGTTCGACAATGACTGGGTGCATCTCCGCACATCCAACACGGAGCCCATCATCCGGATTTATTCCGAAAGTAATTTTGCAACCACGGCGAACAATATTGCCGGGAGACTGATGCAGGATATCCGGGAATTTATGTAGACTGTTGCGCCGTATCTTTGCAGGGTTTTCCAAACAGGGGAGCCCCTGCTTCCCGTAACCCACGCACAGTATGAACAGGATTTATTTCGACAATGCCGCCACCACATCGCTTGACAGGGAAGTGCTGGATTCGATGCTCCCGTATATGACGGAACATTTCGGTAACCCTTCCTCCATTTATTCATATGGCCGTGAATCGAGGCTGGCGATCGAGAATGCAAGGAAGTCGGTAGCGAAAAGCCTGAACGCGCATCCGGGGGAGATTTTTTTCACCAGTGGTGGTACTGAAAGTAATAACACTGCCATCCTTTCCTCTATCCGTGACCTGGGTTGCAGGCATATCATCTCCTCTCCGATCGAGCACCATGCGGTGCTGCACACGGTGGAGCATTATGGCTGCGGCGGTGATGTGAAGCTGTCGTTTGTAAAACTGGATGGGCTGGGACATGTGGATATGGCGGACCTGCGCCGTCTGCTGGCGGATTCGGAAGAACGCTGCCTGGTCAGCCTCATGCATGCAAACAACGAAATCGGCAACCTGCTGGACATCCAGGCTACCGGGGAATTGTGCCGGGAATTCAATGCCATTTTCCATTCCGACTGTGTGCAGACCGTAGGACATTACCGGATCGATCTCCGGAATACACCGGTGCATTTTATCAGTTCGGCCGGACATAAGTTCCATGGCCCGAAAGGCGTGGGAATATTGTATGTAAATGACAATGTAAAAGTGAAGCCCTTTATTTTCGGTGGTTCACAGGAACGGAACATGCGTGCCGGTACCGAAAACCTGTATGGCATTGTTGGTTATGCCCGTGCGCTGGAGCTCGCCCACGATCGGCTCGAAGAGGAAAGTGCCTATATCCTGGGTCTTAAAAAATACATGGCGGAGCAGCTGCAGGCGCAGATCCCTTCTGTGCAGTTCAACGGCGACTACAACAACCGCAGCCTCTATACCGTGCTCAGCGCAGCATTCCCGAAAACCGAAAAATCAGAGATGATCCTTTTCAGCCTGGATATGCAGCAGGTCTGCGTATCAGGCGGCAGTGCCTGCAGCAGCGGGGCCGACCAGGGTTCGCATGTGATACGCGCGATCAATAATGATCCCAATCTTGTAACCGTTCGGTTCTCCTTCAGCCGGCACAATACCCGCGACGAAGTGGACCAGGTGATTACGATTTTGAAAGGATTGATCTGAGCAGTGGAACCGGGTGCGCGTTTTTTCAGAGATAATACCAGGGGTTCCGTTTCGCGGAGCGGATATACCGGCGCATGTTGCGCCAGAATGCCAGGACCATGTACACAATGATAGGGGAGCCCAGTGTGAGCAGGGACGTGTACATGAAATACTGCCGGATCCTGGATGTGGCGATTCCCATACGGTTGCCGATTGCCGCGCAAACGCCGTATGCATTCCATTCCACAAAACTTTTGAACCGGTTCATACGGCTAAGATAGCAAAAACAATGGGAATCGGAAAGGCTTAACAGGCCTGTCTTCACGCGTTTTATCCCCGCAAACCACCCACCGGCTATTGGATTTACCCTGTATTTTTCCTAATTTCGCAACACTTTAAACGTACTGATGGTCATGGTGGTGCGTGCTCAAGACCTGGTATTTTACCAATCCTCTCCGGCATCCGGCTCCCGCCTCGGTTCCAAGTTATTCTGACAATTTTAAACAAAAGCCCTCATGGTATTCGATCTCGACCTGATTAAGAAGCTCTATGCTGAAATGCCTGGTAAGGTGGATGCGGCCAGGAAACTGACCGGGAAACCACTCACCCTCGCAGAAAAGATTTTATATGCTCACCTCTACAACGCGCAGCCGGCAACGCCGTATTCAAGGGGTAAGGATTATGTCGATTTCGCACCGGACCGTGTAGCCATGCAGGATGCCACCGCACAGATGGCGCTGCTGCAGTTCAGTACAGCCGGGCGTTCCAGGGTTGCGGTACCATCAACGGTGCATTGTGACCACCTGATCCAGGCGAAGGCCGGTGCAGTACAGGATCTGGCCACTGCCAATGAGGTCAACAAGGAAGTATACGATTTCCTTTCTTCCATTTCCAATAAATATGGGATCGGTTTCTGGAAACCTGGTGCGGGTATTATCCACCAGGTGGTTCTTGAAAACTATGCATTCCCCGGTGGTATGATGATCGGTACTGACTCGCACACACCCAATGCGGGTGGTCTCGGGATGGTTGCCATTGGTGTGGGTGGTGCCGATGCAGTGGATGTTATGGCCGGGCTTCCATGGGAGCTGAAGATGCCAAAACTGATCGGGGTGAAACTCACCGGCCGCATGAGCGGTTGGGTTTCTGCAAAAGACGTGATCCTCTGGGTGGCCGGGCAGCTGACCGTAAAAGGCGGTACCGGTGCCATTGTTGAATATTTCGGTCCGGGTGCTGACAGTATAAGTGCTACCGGTAAAGGCACCATTTGTAACATGGGTGCCGAGATCGGTGCCACCTGTTCGGTGTTTTCATATGACAGTAAGATGGCGGATTACCTGAATGGTACCGGTCGCGCCGAAGTGGCGTCACTGGCTGATGGTATCCGGAATTACCTGCGTCCGGATGAAGAGGTGATGGCTGACCCTGCGAAGTATTATGACCAGGTGCTCGAGCTGGACCTCGATACGCTGGAACCTTATGTGAACGGACCTTTCACACCGGATCTGGCTACGCCGATCTCAAAAATGGCGGAAGCGGTGAAAGAGAATGGATGGCCGGAGAAACTGGAGGTTGCCCTGATCGGCAGCTGTACCAATTCTTCCTATGAGGATATCAGCCGCTCAGCTTCTATCGTGAAAGATGCGGTAAGCCAGGGTCTTGAGGCAAAATCAGAATTTACAATTACTCCCGGTTCGGAACTGGTGCGTTATACCATCGAGCGCGACGGGTTTATCAATACATTTGAAAGTGTGGGCGGGGTAGTGCTGGCAAATGCCTGCGGACCCTGTATCGGGCAGTGGGC
>SEAD01000122.1 GCA_004173355.1 Chitinophagaceae bacterium
ATCAGTTCTTCGGTACCGCCATAAAGTGAAAAATGCGACAGGACCTTATCACCCGATTTCAGTGTGGCAAGCATCAGCGTGCTGATGGCCGCCATACCCGAAGCATGCATGATACCGCGGAGCGGGAAATCGAGGCCGTGGCTTTCGAGACCGGCAATTTTCTGTTCCGCTTCGGTGGAGGTGGGATTGCCCCAGCGACTGTAGATATATCCTTCTTCCTGACCGCTGAACCGGCGCATGCCCTGTTCGGCCGAATCAAATACATAGGTGCTGCTGGCGTAAATGGGGACGAGGTGTGCGGAGTTGGGATCTTTTGTATGACCGCCGTGTACCGCTGCTGAACCAAAACCAGTGTAAAATTTCTTCTCGCTCATGTTGTTGTTTGTCTGCTCGCTACTGAATTTTTAAACGGCCATAAAGTTATTCCAAAGCAGACAGGAATGGTGCAGTGCCGTTAAAATAAAAAGCCGCTGCAATCTGCAGCGGCCCTGTAAATAACCAACGGTTGTTATCAGGAGTTATATGCCCATTCGAGCAGGGTAGCACCCCAGGTGAAGCCGCCACCAAATGCAGCGAGTACGATCTTGTCACCTTTTTTCAGTTGCTTTTCCCATTCCCATAAACAGAGCGGGATAGTGGCTGCGGTAGTGTTGCCGTATTTCTGGATATTGATCATGACTTTTTCCTTGGGCAGTCCGATGCGGTTGGCTGTGGCATCGATGATCCGCAGGTTGGCCTGGTGGGGGACCAGCCACGCGATATCATCACCGGTAAGTCCGTTCCGCTCGAGCAGTTCCGCGCTGACGTCGGCCATGCCTTTTACAGCAAACTTGAACACGGCCTGTCCTTCCTGGTAAGCAAAATGTTCGCGGGCGGCAACGGTCGCCTCGCTGGCAGGGTAAGCGGAACCGCCGGCTTTCATGCGAAGGTATTGCGCGCCGCTCCCATCACTTTTCAGGAGGGAATCCTTGATACCATGTCCTTCGGTGGTAGGTTCCAGCAGCACGCAGCCCGCGCCATCACCAAAGATGATGCAGGTGGTACGGTCAGTATAGTCCACGATGGCACTCATTTTATCCGCGCCTACCACCACTACTTTTTTGTACCGGCCGCTTTCGATCAGGCTGGTGCCAAGGGTAAGGGTGTAGAGGAATCCGGAGCAGGCGGCACTTACATCAAAACCGAATGCGTTCCTGGCACCTACCTTATCGCATACGATATTGGCGGTGGCGGGAAATACCATGTCAGGCGTGACGGTGCCCACGATGAGGCAGTCGATTTCCGTCGGGTCAATCCCCCGTTTTTCACAAAGGGCTTTTACTGCGGGCACGATCATCTCGGATACCCCTTTCCCTTCGCCTTTCAGGATCCTGCGTTCCTCGATCCCGGTCCTGCTGCGGATCCACTCGTCGTTGGTGTCCACAATCTTTTCAAGATCGGCATTGGTGAGTTTGTCTTCCGGTACATAGCCGCTTACAGCGGTGATCGCTGCGCTTATTTTATTGCTCATCTATAATGTTTTGTATAGGTGGGGCAAAGTTAAGGTAATGTCCGTTTGAACGTTCTTTCCATTATTTTCGCTGCATGATAGCGTTCCTGAAAGGTGATTTTGTGATGAAGAGTCCGGCCATGGTCCACATTGATGTACAGGGTGTCGGTTATGAAGTCCAGATAAGCCTTAACACTTACACCCGTATCCAGGCCATGGAAAAGGGAATGCTTTACACCCTCCTGATTGTCCGCGAAGACGCCCATATCCTCTATGGCTTTGCCGATCCTGCGGAAAAGGAAATGTTCCAGTTGCTATTGGGTGTATCCGGGGTAGGGGCGTCCACCGCCAGGATGATGCTTTCTTCCATGAAACCCGAAGAGGTGGCCCGGGCGATCGTCAACTCCGAAGTCCGTGCCCTTGAAGCGGTCAAGGGAATCGGAAAAAAAACAGCTGAAAGGATCGTACTTGAGCTGAAGGATAAGCTTGGTAAACAGTCACTGGAATCAAATATTCCTTCCCTGAAAAACAATAGTTTGCAACAGGACGCGTTAAATGCTCTGACGGCTTTGGGTATCAACCGGGTGGCGGCTGAACAGGCATTGAAAAAGGTTAATGTTCCAGCCTCAGACACCCCGGTCGAGGAAATCATCAAGGCCGCACTCCGTATCCTCTGAGTGTAACCAAATTTTCTGGAACTAATTGATCTGAGATTACCATTGAACCTTAACGCTGTTCATATCTTCCGTACATCGGTAGTGGCTGGCCTTTTTGTCCTTTGTGGCAAGCAGGGCTTTGCCGGTAATGGGTTCATCCAGACCCCCGTCCAGGACACGGTTCCCCGGAATGATACGTCCCGCCTGCGTTTCCCGCTGACTGACCGCTACGGGGATGCCTATACAAATCCCAACCGCAATACCTTCGACCTCCGTGATACAGCTTTTATCCGCCGCAACGTACAGTATGATCCGCTGACGGGTGAGTATTTTGTCGTGGAAAAAATAGGGGGAAAGGATTACCGCGTACCCGTATCATTCAAAAGGGATGAGTTCCTCCGGGTGCAGGGGCAGAAGGATGAGAATGCCTATTTCAAACAGCGGGCCGACCTGCTTTCGGATATGAACCGCCGTTTGTTCAAACCCCAGTTCACTTCTTCCAAAAACTGGTTCAATAAAATTGTGGGTGCCGGTAAGGTGGATATCAAACCCTCGGGTTATGTGGATATCCTGGCAGGGTACCAGGGGCAGAACATCAAGAACCCGACCCTTCCCGAACGGGCCCGCCGCAATGGCGGTCTTGATTTCAACATGAATGCCCAGCTGCAGGTGGATGCGCAGATCGGGGACAAACTGAAACTTCCGATCAACTATAACACGCTGGCCAACTTTGATTTTGAAAACCAGCTCAACCTGAACTACCAGGGCAAGGATGACGAAATCATCAAACAGTTCCAGCTGGGCAATGTGAATTTCACGTCAAAAGGTACATTGATCCCTGGCGCGCAGTCGCTGTTCGGGGTGAAGACCCAGGCGCAGTTCGGCAAACTGTACATGACCGGTGTGCTGGCCAACCAGCGGGCCCAGCGGCAGACCACTTCGCTGCAGGGTGGTGCGGCATCACAGACATTCGCCCTGAGGGCGGATGAATACGATGAGAACCGGCACTTCCTGATGGCACAGTATTTCCGCAACAACTTCAATAAAGCAATGAGCATCCTGCCGATCCCCGTGACGGCAGTGAACGTACTGCGTGTGGAAGTGTGGGTGACCAATCGCAATGGCTCCACCACCGATACCAGGGATATCGTGGCGCTGATGGACCTCGGCGAGGGAAATCCATTCCGCGGCCCCGCGGGCGACCCGAATGCATTGCCTTCCAACAACGCCAACCCGCTCTATGCCAGTATTGCCAATAACCCCGGCGCCCGTAACTCATCCACGGTGCAGGGCACACTGACCGGACAGGGATTACTGCCGGTACAGGATTTTGAAAAAACATTTGCCCGGAAACTTTCCGCATCTGATTATTACTTCAACCCGCAGATCGGATTCCTTTCCCTGAACCAGCCACTGCAACCGGATGAAGTTCTCGGGATCGCTTACCAGTATACCTATAACGGACGTGTATACCAGGTGGGTGAATTCTCGCAGGACATCCCGCCCGATACAACCGGCTCCACCCAGAAAGTTTTATTCCTGAAATTGCTGAAAGCGACATCCCAGCGGACTAATCTTCCGATCTGGGATCTTATGATGAAAAACGTTTACTCCGTTGGTTACGGCCAGCTGGAGCGCCAGGATTTCAAACTCGACCTGCTGTATGAGGAACCAAGTCTCGGCGAAAAACGTTACCTCCCACCCACAGCCGTGCTGCCACAGTACGAAGGGCAGCCACTGATTTCGCAGGTGAACCTCGACAGGCTCAACAACCAGAATGACCCGCAGCCCGATGGTATTTTTGACTTTGTGGAAGGATTCACGGTCATTTCTTCCATGAGCCGGATCATCTTCCCGGTACTTGAGCCGTTTGGCCGCGACCTCGAATATGTGTTTGCAACCCCGGCCGACCGGCAGAAATATGTATACTACCCGCTCTATGATACTATCAAGGCCATTGCATCAACGTATGCAAACCTGAACCGGTTCAAGATTTCAGGTAAATCAAAAACGACCTCTCAGGGGGGTAATGGCGAACAGCAGCTGGGTTTCAATATCCCCCGCGGATCCGTGACGGTTACCGCCGGTGGCCAGACGCTGCAGGAGAATGTGGACTATGAAATCAACTATGATCTCGGAACACTCCGCGTGATCAACCAGTCGATCCTGAACTCCGGTGTGGCCGTGGATGTGCAGTATGAAAACCAGGCGGCGTTTGGTATACAGCAACGGAATTTTATGGGATTGCGGCTCGACTACGTGGCGGGCCCGAAACTGACACTGGGTGGTACCGTGGTGCGACTGGGCGAACGTCCGTTTTTTGCGAAGCAATCATATGGTGACGATCCGATCCGCAATACCATGTACGGACTCGATGTGGACTACCGCAGTGATGTGCCACGCCTGACCAAATGGCTGGATAAATTACCGTTCTACAGTACCAAGACCATGTCATCGATCACCGGTTACGCAGAGGCAGCGGTGCTGGATCCGGGGCATGCCCCGCAAATCGGGAAGGGTGCTGATGCAAACATTTATGTCGACGACTTTGAAGGGACCAAGTCGTCCATTGACCTGCGTTTCCCGCTGATCAACTGGAACCTGGCATCCGTGCCGCAGATGTTCCCTGAAGCTTCACTGACCAATAACCTGGCAAGCGGATACAACCGTGCAAAAATTGCCTGGTACAATATTGAACCGGTATTGCAGGAAAAGAGCAATGCCAACAACCCTTTGCGGGGTGACCTCGATGAGCTGTCCAAACCGGAAACCCGGCAGGTGCTGCAATCGGAAATCTTCCCGCAGCGGACCACGGATTTCGGACAGGGCCTGCTTACCACCTTTGACCTTTCCTATTTCCCCCGCGACAAAGGTCCGTACAACTTTGAAACCGGCGGGACAAGGATCGATGCAAACGGCCGACTGCGCAACCCGCTGCAGTCATGGGCGGGGATCCAGCGCAACATTGACCAGATTGATTTTGAAACCAATAATATTGAGTACATCGAATTCTGGATGCAGGATCCGTTTGTGACCAACACCGCAAACCCGAATGGCGGTAAGCTCTATTTCAACCTTGGTAATATTTCCGAGGATGTATTGAAAGATGGCAAGCGCCAGTATGAGAACGGCCTGCCCACACCAACCAATAATGCGTTGGTGGACGAGACTACGGTCTGGGGTAAAGTCCCTTCCAACCCGCTGCAGGTAACCAATGCCTTCAGTAATGAACCCGATGACCGCCAGTACCAGGATGTAGGGTTTGATGGCCTGACCGATGATGAAGAGCGGACAAAGTTTGCACCTTACCTGGCTGCACTGCAGGTGGCTGCCCCCTCGGCATATGCGACAGCTTTTGCCGATCCTGCGAATGATAATTTCACCCCTTACCGCGACCAGCGTTATGATGATACCCGCACCGGGATTATCGGCCGCTACAAGGACATCAACAACCCGCATGGTAACTCCCCGGTGTCCAATAATACCAGCAGTTTTGTAAATGCGTTCACCCAGTACCCTGATGCGGAGGAAATGAACCGCGACAATACACTCAATGAAGTGGAGGAATATTTCCAGTACTCGGTGGATATCAAACCCAACATGACTGTTGGTACAAATTATATCACGGATATCCGCCAGGTCAATGATATACCGCTTGCGAATAATACCCGCCGTACGGAAAGATGGTACCTGTTCCGGATTCCTGTATCGGAATTTGAAAGTAAAATCGGGAATATCCCCGACTTCAAGTCGATCCGGTTCATCCGGATGTTTGCAACCGGTTTCGCCGATTCACTGACCATGCGTTTTGGTAAACTGGAACTGGTACGTAACCAGTGGAGGAAATTCCAGTATGTTCTTGACACGGTTGGTAACTACCTGAACCTGCCTGCCATCGACCCGGTGGAGTTCAATACTCTCGCGGTGAACCTGGAAGAGAATGACCAGCGCCAGCCGGTAAATTATGTGAGTCCTCCCGGTGTACTGCGCCAGCAGCAGCTCAGCAATAATAATGTGCAGCTGTTCCAGAACGAACAGGCACTGAGTGTGCAGATGTGTGGCCTGCCGCGTGGTGAATCAAGGGGTGTGTTCAAGACATTCGTACAGGACTGGCGCCAGTATGGTAAACTCAGGATGTTTATCCATGCGGAGGGCCGCGGCAACGACCAGTCGATTTCCGATAATTCACTCACTGCGATCGTGCGGATCGGTAATGACTACCAGGGCAACTATTATGAAGTGCGGATCCCGCTGAAGAAAACCCTCTGGGGTGAAAGGGACAGCCTTCGTGTATGGCCCGAGGCAAACAATCTTGATTTTGATCTTGAAATGCTCACCCAGCTGAAGATCCGGCGCAACCTTTCGGGGAACCCCTCCCAGTACTATAAAGAAACAGGTGCCGATGGCCGGTCGTATGCCATCATTGGTAACCCGAATCTCGGCGAGGTGCGGGGTATGCTGCTGTCGGTGGAAAATACCAACGAGGCATCTGCCTGTGCGGAAGTCTGGTTCAATGAATTAAGGTTTACCAACCTTGATGAAAAAGGCGGATGGGCGGCCGTGGGTAAGGTGGACGTCAAACTGGCGGATCTCGGATCGCTTACACTTGCGGGGTCGGCACGGAGCAAGGGTTTCGGAACCATTGAGCAGCGTGTAAATGAGCGAAGCCGTGAAGATGTGTACACGTTTGATCTTTCTGCCAATATTGATGCGGCCAAATTGTTGCCCCGCCAGCTCGGGCTGCAGATCCCGGTATATGCGGGGATCAGCCGCATCTCAATGACACCGGAGTATGATCCGTACGACCTTGATATCAAACTGGATGAAAAACTGAATGCGGTTACCGGTAGCGACAAGGATTCCATCCGTCGCGATGCACAGGATATCACCACCATCAAGACATTGAATTTTACCAATGTAAAAAAACTGAAGACCGACGGCAAGCGCCCGAAGATCTGGAGCCTGACCAACTTTGATTTCAACTATTCCTACCTGCAGACTACCCAGCACAATCCGTTGATTGAATCCTACGAGATGCGTAAGACGCGCGGGGGGCTGGCGTATAACTATGCGCCACAGCCTAAGTTTTTTGAGCCATTCCGGCGCATGGTGAAATCAGATTCAAAGTGGCTGACCTTTGTAAAGGATTTTAATTTTAACCCGATCCCTACACAGCTGTCCTTCCGCGCGGATGTGTTCCGCCAGTTTGGTGCCACACGCCCGAGGAATATTGGCGGCGGTCCATACAAGATTCCCGAGACCTACGATAAATATTTCACGTTTGACCGTTTTTACATCCTGCAGTGGAGCCTTACCAAATCCATATCCCTGGATTTCTCGGCTACCAATAATGCGCGGGTGGATGAGCCTTTCGGCCGGATCGACAACCAGTTCAAAAAAGATTCAGTCCGCCGTAACCTGTTCAATGGCGGCCGGAACACACAATACGCCCATCAGGCAACGATTACGTACACCGTGCCGATGCAGAAGTTCCCGTTCCTCGACTGGACACAGCTCCGCGGATCCTATACCACACAGTACAACTGGCTGGCTTCCTCCTTGCTTGCGCGGCAGTTGGGCAATACCCTTGGGAATACATTGTCCAACTCCCAGACCAGGACTATCAATGGCGAATTGAATTTTGACCAGTTGTATAACAAGTCGCGCTTCCTGCGTGCTGTATCAAATGATAACGCCGCACCGGTACAAAAGAAACCGGAGGCAGAGAAAAAGCCAGGCGAGATCCCGGGTGTGGCATCGGCGGATTACCGGATCCCGGACAGTGTGCTTGCGAAAATGACCCCGAAGGAACGCCGCAAGGCCAGACGTGACATGCGCAGGAAGATGCGTGCAGACAAACGCAAACTGCGGGCGGAAAACCGGGCTGCCCTTCCTGAGGTTGGCGGTGCCACGAAGTTTGCGGTGAGGATGGCTACCTCACTGAAACGGATCGGTGTGCAGTATACGGAAGATTTCGGTACCACGTTGCCGGGTTATATGGACAGTACCAATGTGCTCGGGAATAACCTGAAGAGCATGCAACCCGGCTTTGGATTTGCTTTTGGCTACCAGCCGGACACCAACTGGATCAACCAGTTTGGCCGCAAGGGCCTGTTGTCCACCGATACACTGGTGTCGGCTATGATCCAGCAGCGGTACAACCAGCGGCTGGGAATCACCGCGCAGCTGAGTCCGTTCCGCGACCTGACCATTGACCTCAATATAGATAAGGATTTCAGCAAGAATTATTCGGAGCTGTACAAGGATACCAGCAAGTTCGACAACGTGGGGCTGACAAGGCTGAACCCTTATGCAGCAGGTAGTTTCCGGATCAGTTACATATCGTTCCAGACCATGTTCAAAAAGTTTGATCCCAATGTGGTGTCGGAAACATTCAAACAGTTTGAATCGAACAGGATCGTGATGTCGCAGAAGCTCGCCTCGCAGAATGGTTACCAGGGCGGGGTATTGGATCCGGATGACCAGCAGTTTTACCAGGGCTATGGCCGGTATGCGCAGGATGTGGTTATCCCGGCATTCCTCGCAGCGTACAGTAACAAGGATCCGACTACTATCGGCCTGTTTAAGAATACCAGTCCGAAGATCAGTTCAAATCCGTTCCGCAGTCTCAAGCCGCGCCCTAACTGGACGCTTGCCTACAATGGCCTGTCGCGGATACCGGGTCTTGAGAAAATATTTACCAACGTGACCATCCGCCATGGATACCATAGCGAATTAAGCATGAACAGCTTTAATACCGCGCTGCTTTACCTCGATCCGTTCCGTGTGGGTTATCCTTACTTCAGGGATCCGCAGTCGGGTGAGTACATCCCTTATTTCCTTGTGCCGAATATTTCGATCAGCGAACGGTTTGATCCGCTGGTGGAAGTGGATATGACATTCACCAACCAGTTGTCAACCCGTGTCGAATACCGTAAGAGCCGTACACTCAGCCTGAGCCTGATCGACTACCAGCTGGCGGAGAACCGCTCGGAGGAAATTGCATTCAGCTTCAACTGGCGCAGAAAGGGCATGCCGTTGATTAAAAAGATTGGCAAGATGAAACTCGACAATGATGTCACCTTCCGGTTTGATTTCAGCCTGCGGGATGATGCCACTGCCAACAGTAAACTCGACCAGGGTACGTCGTTTGGTACCGCAGGGCAGCAGGTTATCCGTATTGCCCCATCTATCGACTATGTGTTGAATAACCGCGTAAGTCTTAAATTCTACTTCGAGCAGAACCGCAACATCCCGAAAATCAGTAATGCTTTCCCGATCACCAACACACGTGGTGGATTGCAGGTGAGGGTATCCCTCGCACCGCAATAATCTTTGCGCCACCCGGCGGGCTTTCGGGGGCAGTTTTCAGTTAAATTTGATAATTCTACTTATGGCAGGAAAAGTACTTGGTATTGGAATTATCGGCTATGGTTACTGGGGGCAGAATATTGTCCGCAATTTTTTCCATACACCCGGTTGTGTGGTGAGGGCGGTCTGTGATACCGACCCGGCGGCACTTGCATTGCTGGAAGCGGATTACCCGGGGCTGCAGACGTTTACTCATCCGGAGGAACTGATCGGTCTGCCTTCGGTGGATGCAGTGGTGATCGTGACACCGGTGCTCACGCATTATACACTCGCGAAGCTTGCCCTCGGAAAGGGTAAACATGTGCTCGTGGAGAAACCGGTCACCACATCTGTGGCGGAGGCAATGGAACTTCAATCCATCGCGCAGGCGAAGGGATTGACGATCATGGTGGACCATACATTCCTTTACACAGGTGCCGTACAGAAGATCCGCGACCTGATCCACCAGGATCATATCGGCAGTCTTCGTTATTTTGATTCCACGCGGATCAACCTCGGGTTATTCCAGCCGGATGTGAATGTGTTATGGGACCTGGCCACGCATGATATTTCCATACTCGCATTCCTTGTCAGGGAGTTGCCCGTCAGTGTGAATGCCACGGGTATTTCACACACGGGAAATGGTATTGAGAACATTGCCTACCTGACCATTCATTATGATACGGGGTTCATTGCGCATATCCACTGTTCATGGACCTCACCGGTAAAGATCAGGCAGACCCTGATCGGCGGCGACCGGAAGATGATTATATACAACGATCTTGAACCAACCGAGAAGGTCAGGATTTACGATACCAGCATCAGCATGAACGGGAAGGATGATAAACTCCAGAAGCTGATCGATTACCGCACGGGTGATATCACTATTCCCAAGGTAGTCAGCCGCGAGGCACTCAGCCAGCTCGCATTGGATTTTGTAGAGTCGGTGCAGGGTAAGTCCAGCCCGTTATCCGGGATGGACCTCGCGGTGGGTGTGGTCCGGATCCTCGAGGCCGCGCAACGTTCGATCAAGGAAAACGGAAAAAACATTGTACTCTGATGGAAAACGTGATTAATACCGATTCGCCGAAGCAGACACTGCGCAATGTGACAGTGGGGGAGAACGTGGTGATCTATGATTTCGTGAATGCCTACGAATGCAGGATCGGCGACGGCAGCCGCATCGGTACGTTTACCGAGTTGCAGAAAGGGGTGGTGATCGGGAAACACTGCAAGGTTTCCAGTCACAGTTTCCTTTGCAGTGGCGTAACCATCGGCGACCGGGTGTTTATAGGCCATGGGGTAATGTTTATCAACGATATGTTTCCCCGGGCAGCCAATGCCGGTGGCGGGTTGCAACAGGCCGATGACTGGCAGATGGTAGCCACCACTGTGAAAGATGGTGCTTCCATCGGCAGCAATGCCACCATTCTTGGCGGGATCACCATTGGTGAAAATGCCATGGTTGGTGCGGGTTCTGTGGTTACCAGGGATGTGCCCGCAAATGCAGTTGTGGCGGGCAATCCGGCACGGCTTATCAGCAAAAAGGAAGCATAGTATGGGAGGCAATGGCACAACGATAGTAATTCTTGGCTTTGGTAAAATCGGGCAGGCCTTTGGTGCATATATCCTGCGTGCGGGATATTCGGTGATGGCGATCGACCGTGATGCAACCTTGACGGAATTTTTCCGGAACGGGGATTACCGGAGTGATGAACCAGGTGTGGCCGGACTGCTGACGGAGGCGTATTCCAGCGGTACATTAACAGTACAGACGGATGCACAGGAAGCCGGGACACCGGCTGCGGTGATTGTAACCATTCCATTTTCCATCACAGAAGAAAAAGTACCGGATGCCGGTTCATTTATAAACGGTGTAAGATCCATCCTGCCGTTGCTGCAGGGAAATATGCCGCTGGTGATCGAGACATCGGTGCCTGTCGGGTTTTGTCGCAACCAGTTGTTACCCGCGCTGTCCGGTGACGGTAAAGTCCATGGCCGGGATTACCTGCTTGCGCATAGTCCCGAACGGATCAAGAGTGGCACGATGCTGGGCCAGCTGGATTCGGTGCCAAAGGTTATTGGAGGTATTGATGCGCTGGCAACGGCCACGGTGCACCGGATTTACGAAGGCATTTTCCCGAAGGGTAATGTATCCGTATTGCCGGGGATAGAGTCGGCTGAGATGGTGAAGATGGCCGGTATGCTATATCGTGACGTGAACATTGCGCTGGCCAACCAGCTGGCGGTATTCGCCGGTGTATCGGGAGTGGACCTGGTTTCGTTGCTTCCGCTGATCAACTCCGATGCAGAGGCAAGGTTGCTGCAGCCGGGGATCGGTGTGGGCGGGCATTGTACGCCGGTATATCCTTATTTTATGATCGATGCATTCCGCCGCGCCGGTCTGGAGTTCCCGCTTGCCGGGGAGGCCAGGAAACAGAATGAAGGCATGGCGCTGTATGCTGCGGGGATAGTGCAGGATTTTATTGGTGGTACCCCGGGGACCGGCATCAAACATGTGACGGTACTTGGTCTTGCTTTTCGTCCGGGTGTGAAGGAAGATGCCTTTAGTCCCGCGTACATTCTCGTACGCCAGCTCGAAACACTGGGATACCGTGTGCTGGTGCATGATCCGTTATATACTGCTGCTGAACTGGAGGCGCGTGGATTCACCGCAACCGACAATCCATATGCGGAAGGGAGTGTTGCGGTTGTACTGGTGACCATGCACAGTTTTTACCTGTCGCTGGATATGGATAAACTGGCGTCAGCCGGGGTGAAGCTGCTCGTGGATGGTCGTAACAGCATAGATCCTGCAACGGTGCAGGCTGCGGGGATCGTGTACAGGGGTATCGGAAGATAAATGCCCGGTACTGCTTTTACACAGCACCCGGCATCCGTTGTTTTATAAAGGTGCTCAGCGTATGCTTGCGCTTTCAGGAGCCGGGGCTGCTTTGGCGGCAGAGGCACTGCCCGCATTCTCGGGTGTTTTTTTGAAAAGCATCACATAACCACAGAGGTTTTTTTTCTTCTTTTTGTTGACCTGTACCGGTTTCATCATGTGGAACTCGGAAATTTTCGGGATATAGGAATAGGAAATGATATTGCCATCGATCTCCCCCCACCTTTTCTGCTGGAATACCACCTGCTTTTCGTCCCAGTCAAACATCCGTACTTCATAGAGTTTGGAAGAATAATCGCCGATGAACACAAACTGGTACCAGCTGCCCTGTGTCAGGGGTACAACCACCGGCATTTCGTATTCACTTTCCATTTTGATGGAAGCTTCTTTCAGGAGGAGGTAACCTGACTTTGAATAAATGGCTTTGAGACTGTCTACCTGGTTGCTGATAAATCCGTCTTCGCAGGATTGCTGGCGGATGACTTCCTGGGCATTGGAGAGGAGGCCGGAAAAAATCAAGGCGGTAGCCAGAAAAAGGGTTTTCATGGTTGGGTGTTTAGGGATTGGATTACTGGCAAAATAGTCCGAAAGACCGGAAGGCAGAAGTATTCCGGGAGCCTGCCGCTGGTAAAGACCTGTTTTCGGGTAGATTTACTGGTAAAATTCCTATTCATATTTCCAACTGGTTAGCAGTATTTTAGAAACGCAGGTGGAATCACTTAGCCGGCTGCCGGTTGTAATACATGGCGTCCGCCTGGCGTGTGCAGGTCAGTACCAGGTCATTGATACAAACATGCGCCGGAAGCGTTGTGCTGTAATAAATGACACCGGCAACATCTTCTGCGCTGAGTGGCTCGAGACCGTTATATACCGACCGGGCTGTATCATCATCCCCTTTAAACCGCACAGTTGAAAACTCGGTTTCCGCGGCACCGGGATGGATCGCGGTTACCCTGATCTGGTGACGGAGAAGGTCTATCCGCATTGCCTGGCTCAGTGCATCCACTGCAAATTTTGTAGCGCAATAAACGTTCCCTTTTTCATAAACCTGTTTGCCGGCAATGGAACCGAGGTTGATGATATGACCGCTTTTCCTTTCGGCCATCAGGATGGAAACTGCCTTTGCCACATACATAAAGCCTTTGACATTGGTGTCGACCATCCGGTTCCAGTCGTCCAGATCCGCTTCTTCAAAATAATCACGGCCCACGGCCAGTCCGGCATTGTTGACCAGCACATCGATATTTTTCCATTCCGGCGGAAGCGAGGCGATGGAACTGCTGACGGCCTGTTGTTCCCGTACATCAAATGGCAGCAGCCAGGTTGCTGTGTTGTATTTTGCCGCGAGTGCGGTTTTTAATTCTTC
>SEAD01000123.1 GCA_004173355.1 Chitinophagaceae bacterium
GTCGCCCTGGTGCAGGCCATTTTCCACGAAATAATAATTTCCCCGGCGGGCACTCACCTGCAGTGGTACACTGCTAACCTTATTGCTGTCCGATACGGCAAACACAAAAATTTTGTCCTGCATTTCAAATGTTGCCTCCTGTGGTACAATGAAGCTGTGTTCCAGTAACCTCGGGATGCGTACGCGCCCGCTGTTACCCGAACGGAGCAGGCCGTCCTTGTTGTCGAATGCTGCACGGAAGCTGATGGTACCGCTGTTTTCGTTGTACTGTCCGGTCACCGTTTCCACTTTCCCTTTTACCGGATAAATGGATTCGTCTGCCATTACCAGTTCCACTTCAGGAAGGTGTTTGATTTTTTCTTCAATCGTGGCACCGGCGAACTGGTGGGAGAAGGAAAGGAAATCCTTTTCACTGAAAGAGAAATAAGCATACACCTGCTTTACGGATGATACAACCGTGAGTGCCTGCGGGGTGCTGAGACCAACCAGGCTGCCGGTACGAAACGGGATGCGACCCACATATCCTTCCACTGGTGCCACGATATGGGTGAAGCCGAGACTGATCGAAGCAGACTCAACCATTGACCGTGCCTGTGAAACCTGCGCCGCTGCTGCATCGTAGGATGCCTTTGCCGTTTTCAGCTGCACATCGGAAACAATGCCTGAGTTGACCAGTGGTTCCAGTTTGTTTACATTGATTGAAGCATTGGAAAGGTTTGCCTGCGCAGTAGCGAGATTCGCCCTTGCATTATTCAGCTGCTCCTGGTAAGGCCTTGCATTGATCTGGAAAAGGGCCTGCCCTTTTTTCACATACGCACCTTCATCTACAAGGATGCGGTCGAGGTATCCATCCACCTGTGCGCGGATTTCAATATCCTGGCTTCCTTCCAGTGAGGCAGTGAACTCCTGGAAACTCGTTGCAGGTTGTTCGCTCAGCGTAATCACCGGCAGTGCCGGTGCGGGTGGTGCCACACTATCATTGGCCACTGAACTGTTGCAGGAATAAATGGAAACGGCGAGGATAAACACGCCGAGCGAGAAGAGGCGGCTGCGGCGGATAAACGCGGCGAGCTGCGGGTTGGTCTGATTGTTTGTTCTGGACATAGATCGGCTGTTGCGGGTGATCGTGAAATCTCCCCGGTTAATGGAATTTGTGTTTGTTTTTTTAAGGGTCGCGTACGCTGGAACGCACGCCTGGCGGGCAATACATAACGGCTAAAGATTTCCTAACATCGTTAGCCATGGGGGCAAAAAAAAGGGTTTTATCCCTGCAGGTTTTTTATGAAGCCCTGGATGGCATCATCCAAAACAAGCTTGTTCAATTCATCAGCGATATCCGGATTATTCAGCATCTTAATCGAGATAAGTCCGTGCATGATGGACCAGAACGTGTGGTATTTCAGGCAGGCATTGACTGTCTTGTCTTGATTCTTAGCCAGCAGTTTTGAAAGCGGGTCCATCACCATATTCCTGAACACCTCTTTCTCCGGTAAACATTTTTCCGTTTCGCAACAGGAAATATTCACCCCGAACATCAGCTGGTAATACTCTTTCTCGGTGAATGCAAAATGCCAGTAGGCATCTGCGATTCGCTGCAACTGTTCCGCAGGATCTTCGGAAGTATCCTTTGCTTCCTGCAGCCGGTTGGATAAAAGACAATAACCCTGTTTGCCGAATTCAAGAAGGATGGCCTCCTTGTTTTCGAAATGATCATACACCACAGGTACACTGTACTCGATCGCATCGGCGATTTTACGGATGGACAGCGACTGCCAGCCATCCTCGCGGACAATTTTCCAGGCCGTATCCAGTATGCTGGACCGGACCCCGTCTTTCTGTCGTATGCGTCTTTCCGTTATTCCCATGTTGTATGATTATCTAACACCGTTAGCAAAAGTAAGGTCGTTTCTGTGTTGCTACCAAATTTATTTTTAGAAAGGGGGTGCGGCAACCCTAGATTTGTACAAACAGCCGGTATGAAAATCCTGATCTCCCTTTGCCTTCTTTTGCTTACAACCTTCTCATACTCACAGCGCCTGATCGTCCGTGGCGATGATATGGGTTATTCCCATTCAGGTAATCTTGCCCTGGTGGAAAGTTTTAAAAAAGGTATCCAGAAAAGCATCGAAGTCATTGTGCCCTCCCCCTGGTTTCCCGAAGCAGTACGGTTGCTCAGGGAAAATCCGGGCGTCGATATCGGGATCCATCTTGCGCTGACCAGCGAATGGGAAAATATAAAATGGCGGCCGCTGACTGATTGCCCGTCGCTGAAAGACAGCAATGGTTATTTCTACCCCATGATCAGTGCACATCCAGCATACCCCGGCCAGTCGGTCAAAGAAAACAAATGGACAATCGCTGATGTGGAAAAGGAATTCCGGGCGCAGATCGAACTTGCACTGAAACACCTGCCCTCTATCAGCCATGTCTCTGCCCACATGGGTTGCACAAGGCTTTCCCCTGAAGTGGCCGAACTCACACGCCGCCTTGTAAAAGAATATGGCCTGCCCGTGGATGCCGAACCCGCTGCTCTCAGTTACATCGGGTACGAAGGCCCGCACAAAACAAAATCCGAAAAATTTGCATCATTTAAAAAGATGATCGATCAACTGGAAAAAGGAAAAGACTATCTCTTTCTCGATCACCCAGGTTTTGACAACGATGAACTCAAAGCCATCTGGCATACCGGTTATGAGGACGTGGCAAGCGACCGCCAGGGTGTGACAGACCTGTTTACGAGCAGGGAAATCCTGGATTATATAAAGAAAAAAGGCATTACCCTGATCAGTTATGCCGATCTCGTAAAGTAATCCGGTGCCCCGCCGGCTCCCGTTTGGCCAGACCGTCGATTTTGTTTTTATTTGGCCTACCAAAACTTATCGTGTGAACTATTTATCCGTTGTGCTGGCGGGACTGCTGGCCACTGTGTCCCTTAATGCACAGAAGACCGAAACAAAACTGGACGAAAACCTGCAACCTGCAACAGGAGCCTACCGCTATATCCAGTACACCGAACCCTCCGGCAATCTTTACAAACAGGAAATCCGGCTTTACCCGGAAAACAAGTTATTTGCCAGGCTTATTTCAAAAGATGCAAAGGGTGATCAACCCGAAGGCGAATACCTGCTTTACCATCCGAATGGCCTGAGCCTGAAAACACGGGCCGCCTACAGCGACGGAAAACTGAACGGCGATTACACATCCTACTTCAATGATGGCAAACAGGAAGAAAAATTATTTTACAAGAATGGTAAACTCAAAGGCACCGGTTTGAAATATTATCGAAGCGGACTCGTATCGGATTCACTTATTGCCGACGGCCAGGGTAATATCATGCAATACCAGTTTTATGAAAATGGCAAACTGCTGCGCGAAGGACATGCCATAAAAGATTCCGTAAAAAATGCCTCCTGGAATTACTATAGCGAAGAAGGCCAGCTGATCGGGACCGAAACCTTTGACAATGGCGTTTCAAAATCTTCTGTCTGTATCGATGCTGACGGCAACCCTTCCAAAGGCGAATGCAAAAATGATGAAGCCGATTTTATCGGTGGCATCGATGCATGGCGCGCCTTCCTCACCTCGTTTCTGCAACCCGATGTGCCGGTAAAAAACAATGCCCCCGCAGGGACATACACCGTGATGCTGCAATTCGTGGTGGAAAAGGATGGACGTGTAAATGATATCCGCGCATTGACCTCTTTCGGTTACGGCATGGAACAGGAAGCGGTCCGCGTACTCCGCAAATCACCACGCTGGCAGCCCGCTGTCATGTTCGGCCATAATGTAAAAGCCTACCGGCGCCAGCCCATAACATTCCAGATTGTTGAAGAAAAGAAAAAACGGAGATAAGAGCTTACCGCGTCCAGCCAGTCACATTCCAGGTCACCAGCCAGTAATCATTTTTCTACCACCGCCTTTAATACTTCCGCCAGGGGTTCCAGTGATGCGTTCGCCACTTTCTCACGCTCAACCGCGCGGCCGCGATAAGGGTTGATCTCCACCACTTCAACCGTGATCTCATAGTTGCCTTATCTGGTTTGCCATTGGACGTCCCACGGGTGGCTACCGTTTTAGACACCTCGTCAGCTTCCTCAGTCTCCACTTCATAACTCGGTCTTGGCGGAAAGGGAAACCAGCCTCCGGCGGTGTTTACACCCGACAAACGATATACCGATCCTGCCTTCATCATCGGCAGGTACACGGTTGATGTACGCATATCATACAACTCATACCCGCCATTTGTTACCGCCAGGGCTTTCAGCCGTACCGAAATTTCCATATTCACAAAATCATACTGCCGGCGTGTTTTCACAGCTGCATATTTATAAAACAGTGAATCCTGCAATACATAACGGAAGGCTGTACGGTCGGCCGATAACAGGGGACGAAGACGGATACTGTATGCCTCTTCCGGCTCATCCTTACCCGACCGGATCACCATCCGGCGGATTTTAAGTACCGGTAAGGAAACTTCGCGGTCATTGCGCCAGAAACCCGCTGCGGAAGCTGTGGCGCTTGTTATTGAACTGTATTTTGACGGACCATGTTTGATAGCCTCACCGATCATTGCAGCGCCCAGATCCAACCCAGGCGGCATGAGCGAACCCAACAGCCCGGCCGATTGCTCGGGCCCGCGGATTTCCACCACCGTCGTATCGATTTCCAGGACTAAAAAAGAGGACAGGATACGCACTTTCCCGTTGCTGTTGTAATTCACAAGCTGCGCATACAGCAGCGAAGGCAGGATACATGCCATGATAAAAAGAATCTTCCGGTACATAAGACAGGTTTTTGGTTATATGGTTGGTTGTTGTTCTTTGCCCTTCTTCAATTGCTGCCAGACGGATGCATGGATCGATCCATACAGGGTGGCAATCGCCACACGCCCTTCGTCATCACCCGCACAGTGGAGGGCGAATAACTTCAGGCCGCTCCCCGCATCCAGCCACATCGATCCCGAATCCCCGGGTTTACAAATCACCGAACCATCCACGGAACGGATACTCACCCGGTGCGGCTCAAGCAGTGACCGCCCTTCATACCATCCGGTTGTCACCCCACTCGAAGCGCCTGATTTTACCAGCTTCCTTTCACCGATACCCGATGGCATCACATAACCATCCACCGTGCCGGGTAGTCCGTTTACGGATTGCCGCAGGTCATGTGCCATTGTCATCCGCGCCAGCCGGTAGTCAAGACGGTTATCGCCCAGGGACGACAACACCGCAATCGCCCCGCCACCGGCCTGTCGTTTAGGCTGGATAATATTCCCTTCGGAAAAAGGCTCCCCATACTCCCAGGCAGGCCGGTCAAATACATGCTGGTTGCTTATCGCATAAAACGAGGAATTAAACTGTAACACAATTCCCATCGTACCCCAGTCAGCCGGCCCATCCGCATGCGAAGCCTGCACCTGCACACCACCCATCAACGGACGCACCAGGTCATAGGGCAGTTCGTTACGCACCTGCGGTGAAAATCGAAATGCGGTTACGTCCGTTGGGAAACCACCCAGTCGTCGGGGTATCAGTTCATCGTGACGCAATTGCGACGCGGGTTTCTTTTGTTTTACATTGAAACGGATTGACAGACTGCCGGTAACTATACCTCCCCTGATGGCAGGGGCCCAGAATAGATCATCCACACCGGCAGGTAGCCGGTATGCCAGCGCAGCCTCGCGGGCACGCCGGAACAGGGAGGTCTCTTCTCTGAACGACAATGACTGTTTTGCTAAAGCTCCGGAAAATTATAGTCCGGGTCAACGGGAAAATTCCCGGTATCCGACATCTTCCTGCGCAGCAACAAAAACGCCCGCGCCTTCTGGTTACGGACCGTACTGACCGACAGCCTCAGTGATATTGCTACTTCGGTTGGGCTCTGCCCGTTGAAAAACAATGACTCAAATACGAGCCGGCAGCGCTGCGGCAGGGTACCTACCGCAGTCAGGGCCTCCCGACAGGATTCTGCATTGCTGATGGATTGCAGCACATTCCCTTCCTGTGTCGGCAGGGTATGGCTGAAACGCCGGAAGCGCGCGGTCTCGCGGCGTTTATCCCGACGCAGGTTGAGACAGGCGTACCGCACAGCCGTGTACACAAATGCTTTCATGACCAGTGGATGCCGGTAATTATCCCGGCGTTCCCAGACTTTGAAAAATGCATCCGAGGCAATCTCTTCCGCCTCCTGCTCCTGCCCCGACAACCGTCGGGCATAATGGGTTAACAAAGGGAACTGCTCCCTGAAAAATCCGGCAAATCCACGCTCGTCCATTTCCGGGATGGACTGAACATTCACCGGTAAGATGCCTGTTGCAACTGCCACGGTTGTAGTTTTTAGATGAACCAATAAAGTTGGAAATTGGCCGGCGGAAAATCTTCGTGGATGGATGGGGAGCGCTGAACGTGTACCGGCTGGTAGACAATATTACACAATTATGGGACAGAATGGATATTTTTTGTGTCGTTTTTTACGCAATTGTATTGATTTCTTTACCCGTAGTGACTAAGAAAAAAACGAAACTAAACCGTGGACAGGTACTTGCAGGTGCCGTGGAGGCCAGTCGCCTTAACAAGGAGAAAGTGGCTGTGAAAGCGGGTTACAGCCGATCCGGCTATTACAAACATATTGCAAATCCTGATCTTGATTTCCATATACTTACTGCATACGGCCAGGCGCTTGGTTATGATTTTACGGAACAGTTTCCTGAAATGCCAAGATACATGGTCTATGATCCCGAGGAAAATTACAATGTGCCGGTCACAACGGAAGATGCCGTCAGGCAACGGGATGCCTGGAAGGATAAGTATTATGAATTGCTGGAAAAATACAACAGCATGGTGGAAGAACAGCTGGACAAGCTGCGCAAAAAAAACTAATCCATTACGGGAATCGTCACCTTCACCCGGCATCCTTTGCCAGGTGCGGACTCAATTTCGGTCTGCCCGTTATAAAAAAGACTCCGCTCGTGGATATTGGACAAACCAATACCCTGTGTGGTCTGCCGGGGATTGAATCCTTTACCATTGTCCTTTACCTCCAGTACACAGTTTTCGTCGTCCACTTCCAGCAGGATGTCCACGGTATTGGCCTTACTGTGTTTGAGGATGTTCTTCAGCTGTTCCTGGATAATCCGGAAGATTGTGGTGCTGCGCCCGGCACTCAGGTTACTGAGATCCACCGAGTGCGCGAACGTGATCTTGATGGTACCTGCCATCTGGATATCCTGGATCAGTGTTTGGATCGATTCTGCAAGATTGTCGTGTTTCAGCTGGGGAACAACCAGCTCACGACTCAGCTTCCTTATTTCTTCAATCGCCATCAGCAGGTAGGAGCTGGTCTTCTCGCGGATCTCGCGCTGCTCCCTGCCATCCGGCTTGATCATATCAATAAAAAGTTTGGCAGTAGACAGTATCTGGTTCACATTATCATGCAGTTCGTGACCGATCCGGGTACGCTCTTTTTCCTGCACACGGATCACCGTCTCCGAAATATCTTTCTGTTTCTGCAGACGTTCATCGGCAAGTTTAAGCTCCAGTTCTTTCATCGCAGAAATATCCTGGAGTGAACCGATCATCTTCACCGGCAGGCCGCTTTCATATACTACAAACCCGCGGTCCTGTACATATTTGTAAGTGCCATCCGCACATTTGAAGCGATACTCATCCTGCCACGACTGCTGCATGGTATCGGTGGCTTCCTTTACTTTATCGGCTACACGGTTGCGGTCCTCGGGATGGATGCTCTTCAGCCACCAGGTAATACCCTTGCTGGTATCCATCTGGTAACCCACCATGTTCATGAGTGTTTCGTTGCGGAACATCTGCCCGGTCTGCATATCCCATTCCCAGATTGCATCCGTGGTGGCCTTGCTGTAAGTCAGCAGGCGCGCATGGGCTTCGCGCAGCTCCTTTTCCAGTTTGCTTTTATCCGGCAGGCGGATCGCCTGGCCACCCACCAGTTTTTTTCCTCCGTAACTTTTTATCGGGAACAGGTGGATATAAAAACCGTAATTGGCGCCATCTGCCCATTTCACCTGCTGGGTGCTCTCCATACTCTGGCCGGTCTCAAATACTTTTATATGCAGGTCATACACTGCCATCGTTACGTAAGCGGGCACAACATCGGTTGCCTTTTTCCCCGAAATCGATTTTGCATCCACTTCAAAATGTTGGATGAACGAGTCGCTTGCAAATAACAGGTTGGCATCTTCATCCACCACCCATCCAAGATGCGGGGTCTGTTTGAGATAGGAGCCGATCAGTGCTTCCTGTTCACGGACCTGTGCCGACAGCCGGCGTTCTTCCGTCACATCAACAAGGTGCGACAACACCGCCGCTTCGGGATTATGTAAACTATCCCCGGCTATATAATGGCAATCGTAGTAAATCCAGCGCCAGTCGCCGTTGCGGAGCAGCACACGGATTGTACCCGTATGCGGTAAACCGGTCTGTACGGTTTTCATGAACGGCGTGTCTGCAAATGCCACCGGCGCGCCATCTTCATCAAACACTTTCCAGCTGGTATCCCACATCACACCGATATCACGGATCTGGTATAAAGTTTCAAGCGAACAATCATAAATCCGGGCTGACTTCTGGTTGGCGGCAATGATCTCGCCCGACTGGTCCTGGAAGATGATCCCGCTTAGCCCTTCCAGGATCAGTTCGGTATTCTTCGACATCAGCCCGTTAAACCTGCTTGCGCGGTATTGGTCGAGCAAACGGTATCCGACACACAGGAAACTGCGTGGCATCCCGCGTTCGCGGCCGAGACAGGATACCTGCCATCTCATCGGATGGTAGTGGCCGTTTTTTACATAGATCTCAACACCCTTGCTGCTGCAGTCCTGCGACACATTCACCAGCGTGTTGCGGAACTCCGCCAGGTTGATGGGATGTATTAAGTCAAAAAAATTAATGGGAGTTGATCGGGGGTCGGACAGCTCGAGGTTCCTGACCATATGCTGGTTTGCATTACTGATACTGCCGTCCTCGCTGATAACTGAAAGGAAAAGATCGTCATGCCTCGGGCTTGCGCCGATAAGCTCTTTGAAAGTAGTCAGGCTTGGTTTCATAGTGTCTCCCGGGATAGTTGGCTTGATAAAGAACGATATTACAGAATACCATTCAGAATCAGTGGAACTTTTTCAAAATCAGACGTTTTATCGAGGAAGTGACTTGCGCCCAGCTGCATACAACGTTCACGGTAAAATTCTTCAGAGGAATTGGTCAGCATGATAATATTCCCGGAAAAGCCCGCCAGGCGGATAGTCTTCAGCAGGGAGATGCCACTTTTGCCCGGCATATTGATATCCACGAGCATATAATCGTAACGATGCATCGTCAGCAGGTGTACGGCCTCATCATGGCTATGCGCCTTCTGTATATTCCACACATTCTCCATCTCATCGAGCATGCCTGCCATCCGCTGGGCAAAAAACTTGTTGTCATCGACAATAAGCACGGATATTTCTTTTGTTGATATTGAGGCCATCATGATACAAAGTACATCATTAGGTAGCTACTGTCCTATCGTTACACATCTCATTGTACTGTCCCCCGGGGTATCCGGAAAACGTAGCGCTTATACTACATCTTCGGCGCCAGTACACCACGGAGCGTGCTTACGAGACCGGTTACCGGGGCGTCCTTGCTGATAAAAGCAATAGCGCCGGCCTGCACCACACGGGATGCATACTGTTCGGGAGGATAAGTACTGAAGATAATTACCGGCAATTCAGGTTTGACTTTCCGGAGCATTTTGAGCGCATGGAAACCACCACCGCCTGGCATGGCAAGATCCGACACAACCACATCCCAGTCCGCTTCGGTACCCTTTGAAATCAGCTCCTGTGTGTCGGAGCATTCTTCCACAAAGACATCGTCGAACTCGTCGAGCAATATGTTTTTGACGGCGAGCCTCACTCCATCGTGATCGTCCGCAATAAGGATCCTGAACATGATTAATAGTTATTCCGGGTTGCCGGGATAGAACCACAAATTAGAACATATGATTGCGGGTACATGTAGGCTGCATTAGGCTATTCTTGTAGTCGTTCTACTACAAAATATATATAAAAATGTGCTAATTCATTTTCATATCAGATTCTTTTCCAGCGCATAACGGGTGAGCTCGGCATTCGACTTTGTATTCATTTTTTCCATAATCCTTGACCGGTACGTGCTGACCGTGGTGGTACTCAGGGACAGCTGCCCTGCAATATCCGATACTGATTTCCCGGCAGCGATCAGTTTGAATACATCAAACTCGCGGTCGGATAACAATTCATGCACCGGCTTGGAAGAATTATCACCGAATGCGTCGGCGAGTTTTTCTGCGATGGATGGGGTAATGAATTTTTTCCCGAGCTGTATGGTCTGCACGGCCTTCACCACATTGTCGTGGATCGTGTCCTTGCCAAGATATCCTGCAGCACCTGCCTTGAGTACGCGGAGGGCGTACTGGTCTTCCGGATACATGCTCATGATCAGTACCGGGAGGCTGGGGGCGATCTGTTTCAGCTGGCTGAGTGCATCGAGCCCGCTGCGGCCGGGCATGTTCATATCGCAGATAACAAGATTCCATTCATTCGTGATCACCTGCGTAACCAGTCCTTCGGCATCCTCGGCCTCCGCGATCACGGCAGACGGGTACTCCTCCAGGAGGATTTGTTTCAGGCCTTTCCTGACTACCGCATGATCATCTGCAATTAAAATTCTAAGCATATGGGTGGGTTAAGCTTTTTCTTTTTCCAATGATATTGGTACACTTACTTTAACTGTGGTTCCTTCGCCCGGAGCACTGGTGATGCTGTAATCGCCACCCATCACGGTGGAGCGTTCTTTCATCCCCAGCAGTCCAAGTGTTTTCTTCCTGGTCTTTTCTTCATCAAATCCATACCCGTTGTCTCGCACCGTTAAAATTACATTGTTATCGCTTTCTTTCAAACTCACATACACTTTCTTTGCCCCCGAATGCCGGGCCACATTGGTCAGCGATTCCTGGAAAATACGGAAGAGCCCGATCTTCGCTTTATCTGGTACTTCGATATCACCATCAGGCGGATCAAAACTTGTTTCGATCCCTGACCGTTTTGCAAATTCCTCCAGGTGCCATTCCACCGCTGCCTGGATACCCAGGTCGTCGAGCAGGGTTGGCCGGAGCTCGGAAGCGATCCTCCTGACCGTCTTCACCGTGGTATCAATCAACCCGAGCAGTTCGGTGAGTTTCTGCTTCACCGGCCCGTCTGCCGCATCAATTTTTTTGTTGAGCCACGACACGTCCATTTTGAGCACCGTCAGCTGCTGGCCAAGCTCATCATGGATTTCACGGGAAATATGCAGGCGCTCCTCTTCCCGGATATTCTGCAGGTATTCAGTCAGCTCACGGATCGATTCATAGGATTTTTCCAGCTGCTCCTTAGCGAGGTACTGTTCGGTCACATCGTTCGACAACACCAGGCGCACCGGCACATTCTGGTAATAAATATCGTGCGTTACAATATCGGCATAAATCACCTTGCCCTGTTTGTTCTGGTGTTTCCAGATCCCTGCATGGTACTCACCCCTGAACTCTGTATTGATCTTTATATCCCCGGTCCTGGCCCTCTCATCATCTGTCATCAGGTCACTCGTTTCCATTGCAAGGAACTCGGCCTTCGTGTACCGGTATTTGCGAAGCGCGGTATAATTGACATCAATCAGTTTATATTCCGGGAGCTTCACCATCCACATCGGCATGGGATTACTTTCAAAAAGCAACTTGTATTTCTGTTCAGAGGCCAGCAGCGCCGCTTCGGCCTTCTTGCGTTCTTTCACATCGATACCCGTACCGAGCAGGCAGGGCTTGCCCTGGAAATTGATCTTCGTGGCCTTGAATACATAGGGGATGAACTGGCCCGACTTAGTGAGGAAACCCGATTCGGCATCCCCTTCACCATTCGTGAACACCGACTGGATCCGCGAAATCATGTAGGCATGGTCCTTCTGCGCAAAAAACTGGAGGGGATGCATCCCGGCAATTTCGGCGCCGCTGTATCCGGTTACTTCCTCAAACTGTTTGTTCCACTTGATAAATTTCCCCTGCTCGTCATAGAAATAAAACACCCCCGGCAGGCTGTCAATCAGTTTATCGGCCATGGCATTGGCTTCTGTCACACTATTCTCCGCTGCCTTTTCCTTTGAAATATCACGGATAAAAACTGAAATACCATTTGGAGAAGGGTAAATGTGATTTTCCTGCCAGATTTCGAGCGGTTCGAAATGATCAGTATTCATTACATATTCCTGTGTGTCCATCGCCTGCAGGAAGGCATTATAAGTAGCCGTATTGACGGCATCCGGGAAAACCTCCCACACGTTTTTTCCGATCAGTTCTTTCGGGTCACGCTGGATCATGCGCGCAGCCCGCCGGTTAATATAGATATACCGGAAATCCTTGTCCATTGCTATAAAACCATCCGTCAGCCGTTCAAAAAGATCGGTCATCTCGCGGGTCTTTTCCAGCACCTGGCTGCTCAGTTCTTCGTTAAATGTTTTCAGTTTGGATTCGGTCCTTTTCTTCTCGCTGATATTCCGCATGAAACTGATAAAGTACTGTTGCCCGTTGAGGGTCACGGGCGACACCGACATCGCCACATCAATCGGTTTCTGGTCTTTGCGGACTGCAAGGATTTCGATCGACCGGCCAATCATATCTTCCGCACGATTGCTCAGGAACCGGTTCAGCCCCCTGCGGTGGGCTTCGCGTTGCTCGGGTGCAATCAGGGTATCACTCAAGGTATTGCCGACTGCCTCCGACGACTTCCAGCCAAACAGGTGCTCGGATTCAGGGTTCCACCGGATGATATTCCCCTGGCGGTCGATGATGACAATGGCATCGGGTGCGTTGGTAAAAATCGCATGCACCTGCTCTTCACTGTCGCGCAGCGCGCGGTCCGCGGCCTGTGTGGCCATATCCCGGCGGTTGAGCGTAATTGTATTATACCAGATCACGAGGAAAAAAACAACGATGGTAGCCACCGTGAGAAATGCCACGCCAAATTCATAGGTAAAGAAACCATGGCGCACGCCCCAGATCCTGACCAGACCCAGCAGGGCAGGCACAATGATGGCCGCCGGCAGCAACAGCCGGGCAGTGGAGCTGCCACGGAGCTGGCTGGTAATGTCTTTCATAAAACCCTCACCCGGTGTAAGGAAAAGGATTGCCAGCGACAGCAGGCAGAAACTGGCGGCAGTAGGCAGGGCCATCGGGATAAAGTGCAGGAACCCCTCAAAGCTTTCCCCCTTGTACAGGTAGGCCATCAGGCAAAAGACACTCACCAGCAGGATGGGTACCAATAACAGGTGGGAGGGTTTGTACCGCGAGTTGGGTTTGATCGGGAGCAGGATGATGGACAGGCTGACCAGTATAAAACAGAATGCGGTACTGGCAGTCATGCGAAACGGGGTCGCCCCGTTCTCCATCAGTTTGTCCCGGTACAGCATCAGGTCAAGCCCGGCGTCCATCCCGGTGGCATACCCGATCAGGTCCACCACACCGATAAACAATACAATCCCCGCATGGATGGACGTAAACGCAGGCACATGCTGGTTGATCCCTTTCCGGAAGTAGGGCAGGAACGCCATCGACAACAGGAAAAGGCATACCGCACTCAGCGGATTCGTATAGGTCAGGGTCTGTCCCCAGCCCCTCAGGGTGGAATAGTCAAATTGCCATCCGGCCAGTACAACGATGGCTATGCTGATCGTGCAGACCAGTAAATAACCCGACCAGCGTTTCAGGGAGTTATGTGTGCGTATATCAACAGGTAGTCGCATGCGGCCGGGGTAAAAGGTTACTGATCAAAGTACGTAAAAAACAGGCATCCCGCACCGGGCGGGCTTTATATTTTTGACTTATCTGTGCTGTAATTCAACAGGATAAGTACATACACCTAGGTATTTCACCGGGATTTACATATTATTTATTTCCCTACCTTCGTAGCCTTCAACGTGAGGGATATGAACATCGCTTAAGTTCCGCCACCGGCCGGAACAGACATACAACCAAATTTTCACCGGACTGCCCCGCAGCACCGGATATCCTTTTATTCCCAACATTTACAAATGACAACCTTTAGTGATAAAGTGGAACGAAGCGTTTCCCTTATAAAAAAATCCCTGCGCGGTGAGGAAATGGATTACACTTCCGGAAATATCCGGACAGCCATTTTCATGCTGGCCATCCCGATGATGCTGGAAATGGCGATGGAATCTGTTTTTGCGGTGGTGGACCTGTATTTCGTTGGCCACCTCAAACACAGCAGCCAGGCTATCCAGACGGTCGGACTCACCGAATCCGTCCTGACCATCGTATACTCCCTCGCAATCGGCATGAGCATGGCCGCCACGGCAGTGGTGGCGCGCAGGGTAGGTGAAAAAAACCCTGAAGCAGCCGCCCATGCGGGAGCACAGGCCATTATCCTTTCCATCGGAGTTACCCTCCTGCTGAGTGTTGCCGGGGTCATCTGGGCACCCGAAATCCTTTCATTGATGGGCGGGTCCGCGGAAGTGGTGGTCCAGGGCACTCCCTTTATCCGCATCATGATGGGCAGCAGTATGGTAATCATGCTGCTGTTCCTGATCAACGGGATCTTCCGGGGTGCCGGTAATGCGGCTATTGCCATGAAGAGTCTCTGGATAGCCAACCTTTGTAATATTATACTCTGCCCGGTGCTGATCAACGGGCTCGGCCCGATCCCCGCACTTGGACTGACGGGTGCGGCGGTTGCCACCTGCATCGGACGGAGCATCGGTGTGATTTACCAGGTGCGGCACCTGGTAAAGGGCAACGGTATCCTGAAATTCAGGTTAAGCCATTACCTGCCCGATAAAAAACTCCTGTACTCCATTATAAAGGTGGCCACACCGGGCACCTTCCAGTTTATCATCGCTTCCTGCAGCTGGATCTTCCTGGCAAAACTCGTGGCAGATACCGGCCAGGAAGCAGGGTCGGCGGGTTACCAGACCGCACTCCGGCTGATGATGTTTTTTATGCTGCCGGCATGGGGACTGAGTAATGCAGCAGCAACACTGGTGGGACAGAACCTCGGTGCAGGAAAAACAGACCGTGCGGAAAAATCAGTAATGCTCACTACCCGGTATAACGTCATCTTCATGGCGCTCGTGACAATCCTGTTCTTCAGCCTCGGCCATATATTTGTTTCATTTTTTACAAATGATCCGGCTGTCCGTGAAATGGGATTGAAGGCAATGCGGATCATGAGTACGGGTTTTGTTTTTTATGGAATCGGTATGGTGATGATCACATCATTTAATGGTGCAGGAGATACAATCACACCTACATGGATCAACTTCTGCGGCTTCTGGTTATTCCAGATTCCATTTGCATACCTGATGTCTGTCGTCGCAAACATGGGCCCAACGGGCGTTTTCATTGCCATACCTGTTACCGAGACACTGATCACCATTGTTTCATTCCTTTTATTCAGGCGTGGTAAATGGAAAACGGTGAAGCTGTAGTCGTTTCTCCGCAGCAACGTAACCTTATACCCTTAGGCGATAGTAGTTTAACCATTGAAACGATTCGGGCATCACGTATTTGTTCGAAATCTTGCCAGAAAGCAGTCTTTATTTCTTGCACGCAGGAAATGCCGATACTATTTTTGATGCAGGTAGCGTTTGCTATCCTGAAAAACCGTAACCCTTTTGAAACCCGTACATCCAATATTCATCTATTGTGCATTTTTTGCATGGCTGGGTCTTTCCTGGACCGCTCCGAAAGGAACGACCGGTGAAAGGAAACCATCCGGATCTGCCACCTCAATTGATTCATTACAGTCTTCCGTCAGCAATCTTTACAACCAGTTCAACCTTTCCGGAAAAGGCCTTTCAAAAGAAGCCTTCAGTTATGCCATGCGCGGTTACAACAAACTGCTGGCAAAAAAACAGATCAGCCGACCGGGCTATATTACGATCTGCGATTTCAGCCAGTCGTCCAACAGTAAACGCCTTTACCTGCTCGACCTCAACACGGGTGAGCTGCTGATGCAGACCTACGTTGCACACGGGAAAAATTCAGGTGCCGAATACGCCAACCGTTTTTCCAACCGCGCCGAATCAAGGCAGAGCAGCCTTGGTTTTTATACCACGCTGCAGACTTACTATGGCGGACATGGCCTCTCGCTGCGTCTCCAGGGTATGGAAAAGGGCATCAATGATAAAGCACTCGGAAGGAATATTGTGGTTCATGGTGCGGAGTACATCGGCGACGGGCGCGACGGGAATTATATGGGAAGGTCGTATGGCTGCCCCGCAATCCCCGATGAGGAATGCGGCAAACTGATCGAAGTAATCAAAAACGGAACCTGCCTCTTTATATACCATCCGACAACACAATACCTGAGGGGGTCAAAAATACTAAACGGCTGATTGGACACAACAACAAGGATGGATGATAACAAAAGGTCCGACCCGCGAGGTCCGGGCCTTTTTGTTTTTTTATTGACTATTTTTACAGGGATGTCAAGGATCAACCGGAATGATACCATCAACCTGCTGTCCAAGCTGAGTGCCCGGAGGATCTGGAATGGACTGCGTGTACTGGGCAGTTTTTATGTCAGTAAATGGACCCGTCGGGCAGTACAGTGGGGTTATCCCGTTTCCATTTCGTTTGAACCAACCAATTTCTGCAATCTCCGCTGTCCGGAATGCCCAAGCGGACTCCGCGCATTTACCCGGCCCACCGGTATGCTCCAGGAAGATTTTTTTACCAGGACCATCGATGAACTGCACCGGGACCTGCTATACCTGGTCTTCTATTTCCAGGGCGAGCCGTATCTCAATCCCTCCTTCCTGGATATGGTGAAATATGCCTCTTCCAAAAAGATCTATACCGCCACGTCCACCAATGCCCACTATCTCACCGACGCCAATGCCAGACGGACCATCGAGAGTGGCCTCGACCGGCTCATCATCTCGATCGATGGCACCACGCAGGAAGTATATGAACAATACCGCGTAGGCGGACAGTTGTCAAAAGTGCTGGAAGGCGCGAGGAATATTGTAAAATGGAAAAAGGAACTGAAAAGCCGCACCCCGTTTGTGGTATTCCAGTTTCTCGTGGTGCGCCCCAATGAACACCAGATCGAAGAGGTAAAAAAACTCGGCCGGGAAATCGGGGTGGATGATGTATGGTTCAAGACTGCACAGGTATACGACTACCAGAATGATCCCAACCAGCTGATCCCAACCATCGACCGCTTCAGCCGGTATAAAAAAGGGAAAGCTGCGGACCGGCGCCCAATAAAAAGTTCCATTTCCCTTTTAAAGGAAGTTTCAGCAACAGGTTCACCGGCGCATCAATATAATTGACATTTAATGTGGTTGTCGCCGATTGCAAACCAGGTATGCTTTCATCAAACACCTGCTGTTCGGTGGCACCTTTGGCAGAATAAATAATGCCGGTTTGCAGTTGCAGGCGATTGCTGAGTGGAATATGCGTTAAGATGCCCAGGCGAATGCCCCCTTTGGGCGTACTGCTACGCAGCAC
>SEAD01000015.1 GCA_004173355.1 Chitinophagaceae bacterium
AGTAAAAGGAATGGTGCCGCCCACTGGCCGACGAATAATGCGTTGTGTTTCTTACCTGCAATCTTCAAACCAAGGGACAACGCGATGGCACCCAGTGCCGACCATAAAAATACGTCGGACGGGATCCGAGCTGTTTTGTCTTCGATCGCTTTTGCTACTTTTCCTTCCCTGTGTTGTGGATTATAATCTTCCATGTTATTTATTTTTTGTGTTAGAAAATCCTTGTGGTTTATGATTTCTTTTTCGGTGCTTTTTTTGACGCCGGGGATGCCACAGGTGCACCTTTCTGTGGTTTACCCAGCTTTTCCTTGTAGTCACTCAACGCATCCACCAGGGCCTGCAACTCCGGATCGAGACCCGGCGAAAATTCCTCCGGACGCTCAGGCGCACCTGGGTCAGGATACATTTCCCTTGGTTCTGCCATTGCTTCCAGCTGGGTACCGTCATTTGCAGGGGATGAGCCTGAGTAGATGGTAGACAGCAGGGAATCTTCCAGGTTAAAATGGTACTGCTGGCGATTGATACCAGCATCGATCAGTTGCTGCACCTCCGGATATTCGGATGCATCAAACTTAGGAATTGGTAACACCTTACCCCAATCAACACCAAGGGTTTCAAGCGCCTTGGCAAATGCCATCTGGTGGGCGGAGTCACGCGCAATCAGAAAGGATACCGTAGCCCGCAATGTTTTATTGGACGACATCTGGTAAATCCGGCATTTCTGCAGCCGTCCGGTTGACTCCAGCACAAGGTTATCCAGCAGGTCAAGCACGAGATTGCCATGACTATGGACATACGACCCTGACCATGGATTACCAGCAGCATCTACAGGTAACGCGCCCTGCGCACCTACGATGTAATGATGCGGATTCATCTGCTCCTTGGCCATGCCCATACTCTCGCCGCCTTTGCCGGGTGCTTCATACTTTTTGCCTTGGTAACCCGGCGATCCATCGAGCAACTGCGAAATAGTCTTTGAGATCAGTTCAACGTGGCTGATTTCTTCAATACCCACTGACCTGATCAGTTCGAGATAAGGTTTCGCATTTCCCCGGAAATTGAAACTCTGGAACAGGTACTGCATCATGGTGCGCATTTCCCCAAACTGACCACCCAGTCCTTCCTGTAAGGCGTTTGCAGCGGAAGGATCCGGCTCATCTATCTCAATAGGATTGATTAACTTTTCAAGGAAATAAAACATAGTTGGTTTTTTTATGGTAAACCATCAAGTACTGAGCCGGTAAAAATGCGACATAGTACCGCCTTCGATCAAGCACGAAAAACAGGGCGCTACACTTCACGAGGGTATGCCGGGTACAATATATGTGTCATCCCCACCCGATCCTGACTTAACGGTGACTATTCTGTATCGTCACGAGTCGGGACGTCTCAGGGTAAACCATGAAAGCACCCTTCGGCATGATTTGTACTATTTATATATCTGATTATATAATTAAAAACCAGTTATGAGTATTGAACTGATCGTCCCTCCTGAACTGAGGGGCAAAAACACAAAACTGTTTTCTTCGGCGCGGTGCGAAAGCACTACATCCGCGAAAGAATTATATAACCTTGCGCGACAGCGGCTGCTGAGTCCCGGTGAATGGCACAAACACGCAGGAAGGCTGAGTGCAGAGTTTGATATGTTCGATGAAAATAAGATTGAAACAAACGAATTGGCAAAACCCGGGTGGTTCATCCGCATCGATATTCCCGGTCCAGGTCCAAAAAGCGGGGATGGATTCGACTGGGTCAAAATCGACCTGATCGAAGACGCACGTTGTGGTGACCTGGAAGACCATATCGGCTTACGCGTGGTACCATCGATCAATCCATTCAACCCGGGCGATGCTGAATCTCATTTCCTTGAACGCGGGTCCAGTTCAACTTTCATCGTCAACCGCGTGGCAGAACAGGTTTTTGCTTCCTATTTTGGAAGGAATGAAAAAATTAATTTCCATCCCAACTCGATGCTGGAAAAAGCGAGGAATGGAATCGTAGGATTGACTGCCTTTGCAGGTCTGTCCGAACTGCACTGGAAGTCGCTGATCAATGGCTTCCTTGCCAAACCTTAAACACAGATCAGATACAAATGGACAACGCCGTACAGTACATCGGGATTTTTGCGGGAATATGCACAGGCGTCTCCCTGCTGCCACAACTTTTCAAGATAATAAAAAATAAAAAAGCGGAAGACATCTCCTGGTTTTACCTCTTCATCCTTGTAGCAGGTCTTGCGGGATGGATTGTGTATGGGGTGATGAAAGATGATTATCCCATCATTATCACAAACGCTTTCTCATTCCTGACCAATGTCCTGATTATCATATTTTCAGGTATCTATAAAATCAAGAAGGGCTCAGGGGATAGCCCACCTGAACCCGCAACGGCCTGAAACCTTTGAGGGAACAAGCTTTGATACCCATAAGGGTTGGCGATACAGGGATTTGCCTCGTAAATACCGGACACAGATCCAAAAAAACCTCCATTTCCACGCCATGCTGCGGTTGTGTTCGATAACTTAGGGAACTCAAAACCCTTAATATGCCAACCGATAACCCCGTTATCAGCGAAATTTTTTCTGAAGCAAAACAAGTCCCGCCCGAATACCAGCTGGAGCCAGTGCACCAGCGCGAATACCTGCTCAACGGTAAAATGGTGAAATGGGAGGGCAATACCACGGAAGTATTCTCCCCTGTATTTGTACACGAAGCAGGGGAACTGAAACGTAAACTCGTCGGCACCATCCCCAATGCCTCACCGGCCGAAGCGCTGGAAGCCCTTCAGGCAGCGGTATCAGCCTACAACAACGGGCAGGGGGAATGGCCATTGATGAAAGTGGAAGACCGGATCGGCTGCATGCAGAAATTTGTATACCTGATGATCCAGCAACGTGACCAGGTAATCAAACTGCTGATGTGGGAAATTGCCAAAACCAAAGCCGATGCCACCAAGGAGTTTGACCGTACGGTAGATTATATCAACGCAACGATTGATGCATTAAAAGACCTGGACCGCCAATCTTCCCGGTTCGAAAAATCGGAAGGCGTGATGGCCCAGATCCGCCGGTCACCGCTCGGAGTGGTGCTAAGTATGGGCCCGTTCAACTACCCGCTGAATGAAATTTTCACCACACTCATTCCGGCGCTCATCATGGGAAATACCATCCTGTTTAAACTGCCGAAACACGGCGTGCTGGCGCATTACCCGCTACTCAATGCATTCAGGGAAGCATTCCCTCCCGGAACGGTGAACACACTGTATGGTAAAGGCGCGGAAATCATTTCCCCCCTTATGGAAAGCGGAAAAGTGGACGTACTGGCATTTATCGGATCCAGTAAGGTCGCCAACAGCCTGAAAAAACTTCACCCGAAACTCAACCGCCTCCGTTCGATCCTCAGCCTCGATGCAAAAAATGCAGCGGTGGTAACCAGGCATGCCGATCTGGATATAGCCGTGACGGAATGTATCCTGGGGGCACTCACTTTTAACGGCCAGCGTTGTACCGCCCTCAAACTGATTTTTGTGCACCGCGATATCGCCGATGTATTTGTGCAACGGCTGAGTGAAGCGGTTGACAAGCTCAAGGCCGGACTTCCATGGGAGCCTGGTGTGAGCATCACGCCACTTCCTGAAGCAGACAAACCGGGTTACCTGCAGGTTTGCCTGGATGATGCAAAATTGCATGGAGCTTCGGTGATGAACAAACTCGGCGGCCAGGTAAATAATTCCCTCGTTTTCCCGGCAGTGGTGTATCCCGTCAACAACAAAATGAAACTCTACCACGAGGAGCAGTTTGGCCCCATTGTACCGGTGGTGCCATTCGACTCCATCGATGAGCCCGTGGATTACCAGATCAATGCATCGCATGGTATGCAGGTGAGTATTTTCAGTAATGACCCGGCAGAAGTTGCCCGGCTGATCGATGCGTATGTCAACCTGGTGAGCCGTGTGAATATAAACAGCCAGTCGCAGCGCGGCCCCGATGTGTTCCCCTTCACCGGAAGGAAAGACAGTGCGGAAGGCACCCTTTCCATATTTGATGCACTGCGGACATTCTCCATCCGGACACTCGTGGCCACCAAAGCGACTGAAGAAAATAAACAACTCTTTAATTCGGTATTGAAGGACCATGATTCCCGGTTCCTGAGTACCGATTACATCTTCTAACCCGACCTTCAAAAAACCTGAGTATGATGAAAAATCTGTTTTTCTTTTCCCTGGTATTACTGACAGTGATTGGTTGTAAACAGGCAACTGACACCACTCCCGGACACATCACGGTCACCGGTATCGACTCTTCAAAAAAACCGGGTGATAATTTTTTCATGTATGTCAACGGCATCTGGTATGATACCGCACGGATTCCTTCCGGCCAGTCCGGTGTGGGGTCCTATTCTTTCCTGAACTACCCGCAACGCATCCGCCTTCAAGGCATACTCGACAGTCTCTCCACTGTCAGTTCAGCACCCGGCAGCCTCGAACAAAAAGTCGGGGATTTTTATGCATCGGGGATGGATACGGTCACTATTGAAAAACTGGGTTACGAGCCAGTGAAACCCCTGCTGGCCGCAATTGATGCAGTGGCTGACGTTCCGTCGCTGGTAAAACTGCTGGCAGCCCAGCAAAAAATCCTGGATGGCAGCCTGCTTGGTTTCTCGGTAGGTCCTGATAACGAAAACAGCACAATCAATATCGTACAGCTTTACCAGGCCGGTCTTGCCCTGCCGGACAAAGACTATTATTTCAAAACGGACCCTTCCACCATTGCGATCCAGAATGCATACCGGTCATTCCTGACTACCGTTTTCACACTGACTGGTGATGATACATCCACAGCAGCAAAAAACGCGCGCACAGTGTACGGGATCGAAAAACAACTGGCCACCTCGCACCGGACCAACATCGAACTCCGGGATGTAAAAACCAATTTCAATAAAACAGCAGTAGCAACGCTGGCAAAAAAACATGGCAACCTTAATTGGGTGGAATTGTTTAAAGAACTCGGGGTACAACCGGACTCGGTAAACCTGGCGCAGCCGGCCTATTATGATAAGCTGAACACCATGCTGAAATCCGTGCCCCTCGCGGACTGGAAGCTCTACCTGAAGGCCGCCACACTCAGCAACTACGCCAGCTTCCTCGGCAGTCCGTTTACCAATGCATCATTTGAATACACAAAAGCGCTGACCGGCCAGGCCGTACGGAAAACAAGGGCAGAAGACATGACACAGGCGGTTGATCGTTCCCTCGGGCATGCACTCGCGCAGTTGTATGTAAAAAAATATTTCCCCGAAGATTCCAAAAAGCGGATGGGTGTACTGGTGGACAACCTGAAAAAGGCATTTGAAGCAAGGATTACAAGGCTTGACTGGATGAGCGATTCAACCAAACAGAAAGCAAAAGAAAAACTCTATGCATTCACCGAGAAGATCGGGTATCCGGATAAATGGAGGGACTATTCAAATGTGACCATTAAGAAGGGCGCGTACTTTGAGAATATCCTTTCCGCCAACAAAAATGACTACCAGTACAGCATCGATAAAGTGGGCAGACAGGTGGATCGCACCGAGTGGTATACCACTCCCCCTACTGTGACTGCTTACAACAATCCGCCGCTGAATGAAATCGTGTTCCCCGCGGGAATCCTGCAATCACCTTACTTTGATATCGATGCAGATGATGCATTGAATTATGGCGGCATCGGGATGGTGATCGGCCATGAGATCACGCACTCCTTTGACGACCAGGGCGCGCAATACGATAAGGTAGGTAATGTTACGGACTGGTGGACCAAACCCGATTATGAAAAATTCAGGTCCCGTACGCAACAGGTGATCGACCAGTACGACTCATTCACCATGTTTGATTCAGTTCACCTGAAAGGTGCGTTAACCGTTGGGGAAAATACCGCAGATATAGCCGGGATTGCTATTGCCTATGATGCGTTCAAAATGACCCCGCAGGGACAGGACACCACAAGGATTGACGGTCTCACACCGGACCAGCGTTTCTTTGTTTCCATCGCGCGGATCTGGCGGGTGAAAACCACGGATGAGTTCATGCGGATGTATGTCAATGTGAATCCCCACTCGCCTGCCATGTGGCGCGTGAATGGCCCGCTGATGAACTTCACGCCGTTTTACAAGGCATTCAATGTGCAGCCAGGAGACAAAATGTACAAGGAAGAAAAAGACAGGATCATAGTCTGGTAAAATTGGCATGGAAATGAGGTATGTACGGCATACAACTATAACCAAATGCGCTTCCATACTTTTAAGTACGGGTCAGACAAATTGCCTGGCCCGGGTACTTTTTCGATCAGTGAGACAAATTCCGGGTTCAGCTTTAGTTTTTACGCCCCGTTTCAGGCAAATAATTTCCATTTGTCGTTTAAAGACATGAAAAGTTATGAAGATGTCCGGGGAATGAATCATCACCAGTTAAAAGCCTGTAGTATCCTGCAGGGCTACCTTAAAGCTGATAATACCTGGGATTCCGAATCCCGGTTCTCCTTCCAGACAAATTAACGTAGCCGTACAGTCATAAATATTCGGGGCGAAAATACTAAACATTTTAGTATTTTCGCCCCGAATCAATTCCATCAATCCATGCCCCGCCCACCACGATTTGATTATATGCTCCAGAATGGCCTGAACAGCTGGGTCAAAGGCAGCACCATGCTTACTGCTGCACTGGTGCGCCCTGCATTGTTCCTGAAATACCGGGAGAAAGACACGGTAGAGGTTGACCTCAACCAGCTGGCAGCTGAATATCTCCTGCAGAACGTTGCCCCCGATCCGGGAAAATATGCTGACATGCTCCTGCTTTCATTGGAGAAGAGTATGTTCCGGACATTATCATTTATCGGCATCGAAGACTATCGGTTTACCTATCTGTTCAAGTGGCAGGGGGAAATTATCCGCCGGCAGGTAAATTATTACTTCTTATCACGGACGGTCAAAGTGAGGTAAGCGGGGACTGCCCCGCTGGACAACGAACAATCTTAGTTCAGGTTCTCCGGATGTTCCCCGAACAAACGAAGTTTGGCGTACAGGGTCTTGCGACTGATCTTGAGCATTTCAGCCGCTTTTTTCTTGTTGTTTTTTGCAAGTTGCAGCACTTCCATTACCCGGCGCCGCTCTGCATTCAGGATGGCAACTTTCAGGGAAAGCGCATCGCTGCTGTAAGACCGGACGCTGGATGGCAATGAAAGAGCCTGCAATTCATCCCCGTCTTCCGCAAAAAACAACGAATGGAACATGATCTCGCGAAGTTCGGGAAGATGACCGACCCATGAATACCGTTGTAACAGCCTGCTTGCTTCAGGCGATATTCCTACCACTTTCCGCGCCCAGGCCAGGTTAGCCTGCACCAGGTAATAATTTGAAAAAAACTGGATGTTGGCAATGTTATCCCTGAGCGCAGGTACGATCACTTTTATCACATCGCTGATGTAATTGCCTTCGAGGGAGATTTCCATTGTCTTTTTAGAAGAACACATGTCCGCAATAATCCGGCAGTTGAAGGCCTGCGACAACGTCTTCACAAATCCTTCCTGGTCTGCAACGGGCAGAGCCGCAAGATCACTGATAAACACTGTGCCCCGCTTTAACCAGTCGCTGCTACCGCGGGCCAGCATTGAAATAAGTTCCTCCAGTCCATGACCGGCCGATGCCAGCAGTTTCTGACCGTCAAAAATAATTTCTTTTGTGATACAGGAAATGGATAAAAAACCCCTGTCACTTCGTGGACTGAAGTCATGAATGATAAGCGCCACCGATTTATTTATGTTTTCCTGGTCACAGTAAAGTAATACTACTGCTTCCTGTCCTGCTATCGCAGGCAGGTCGATCGCAGCATTTTCCAGCAGGTGATCCTGCTCTTTCCGGGTAAATTTTCGCACAATTGAATACTTTAAAATGATGAGGTCGGTGGAATCCGGACTGTTATCTAAAACTCCATACGGGCGGGCCTCCGATGGTCTGCTAACTGAACAAAGCTGCGTGGCCGCGTGGGCAACAAGACTTCACCCGACTCAATAAGGTAGAACTATTAGTAACCACATTCCTGTTTACCAGGTAATGTTTTCAGGAATGTGCAGAACCTTCCGCGTTAACTGATTGCTGCAAGTGGTTTTCCCGGAAAAATTCCTGTTGAATACGCAACGCTATTGCGCTGGACTGGTGGAGGATACGGTTTGGTTTCTGGCCGGGGACTGCATCATTATCCCAAAGACCTGAATTATGCCAGGGGGTGAGATGATCCCAATCTGGCCGGTCAATAATAGGATACCAGCATATGCCCCAGAGTGGAATACCTGCTTTCAGGGTCTCACTGCATTCATTTCCTATCATGGCGATCCATTCATCCCGTTCATCCGCTGGATAGCTGGTTTCGGATAAGACCACTGGTCGCTGGTAACGTTGGTAGATGTTCTTCAACAACTCATTAAGCCTTCGACCTCCCTGTTGTTCCGGTTGCCGCCATTGAAGACGTTCATTGGTTATGTGGAACCACTGGTTAGGAAAATAATAGTTCACCCCAATGATATCCAGGAAAGACGGATCACCACCCAGTTCCGGGCAGGATTTTCCAGCCAGGATATCGAGTACCTGGAACTGATGTTCATTTGCGCTTTGTGCGGCAGCTGTTTCCAGCTCATCTGCAAAAGGTGCGGGCAGGATATTTACAAGGGGTTCCGTGGTCATTATACGGAGGTACGGATCAATCACCTTCATTTGCCTGATCGCTTCGATGTATGCTTTCATCAGCTGGCACTTTACCGCCCATCCGTTGTTATGGCAGTAGGGCGAAGTACCAGCTACCTCTCCACCCAGCCACGAAATAAAACCGACTTCATTGATGGGTGTCACAATCAACGTCAGGTTCGGCTCCATCTCCCGGTACATTATAACAAAGGCGCGGGCAAATGCGGCGAAACGGGCGGCAAACATTGGATGAAGCGGGGTAAGATCATCCGGGTACCCAAAATGGCATAAATCCCATACAATCTGGACCTGTGCCTTTGCCGCAGCTTTGACCATCTGAATGGTATCTGCCCAGTTGTACTCATAAGGCGATTGCTCCACCTGGCTCCAGCGCAGTCCTTCACGCACAGTCCGCATCCCGAATGTATCGAGCAACTGATAGTCGCTGTCGATAGCGTCGAGGTGACCCGTCTCTTTTATAAAATCCACCCGGTTACCAAATGCATTCAACTTATCGGTGCATTCAAATCCGGCCATCCAGAAAGAAAAAAAAGGATTGTTCATGTTGGCTATTGAATCTTTCGCTGGATAAGGTCAGACACTACATCATTCCGTGAACCATTTAAGAGCGGCGTTTCAGTTGCAGCAGCACGAAGCTTTTTGAAAAGACTCAGCGACTGTGCCACCACCTGGTCCATATTATAATAACGGTATGTGGCAAGGCGTCCGGTGAAATATACATTGGTGGCTGCATCAGCCAGCTGCTGGTATTTTTTATACAACTCCGCATTCTCCGGGCGTGGCACCGGATAATAGGGATCACCTTCCGCCTGCGGGTATTCGTATACCAGGGTCGTCTTGGGATGTTGCTGACCTGTCAGGTACTTGAACTCCGTAACACGCGTGTAAGGATGTTCATTGGGAAAATTGATAGTCCCGGTTGCCTGGGCCGTTTCCTTATCTTTTGTTTCAAAACGGAATTCCAGCGAGCGGTAGGGAAGTTTCCCATAACAATAATCGAAGTAATAATCGACCGCCCCGGTATAAATTATTTTCCTGAACCGAAGCTGGTTTACAATCTCTTTGTAATCGGTATTCAGCATGACTTTAATATTCGGATGGTCCAGCATCCGTTCAAACATCTTCGTGTACCCTTCTGCGGGCATACCCTGGTAGGTATCTGCAAAATACCGGTCGTCACGATTGCTCCTCGTCGGGATCCTTGCCGCTACGGAAGCATCCAGTTCAGACGGATCAAGATCCCATTGTTTTTTGGTGTAGCCTTTGAAAAACTTTTCATACAGGTCTTTGCCCACTTTGTTTATGACAACATCTTCGCTGTTGCGCACGGGTGAGCGGTGTTCTGCTTTGGATTCAAGGAAACCGGCGACCTGTGTGGCATCGAGGTTCATCCCGTAAAGCGCATTGATTGTATTAAGGTTTATAGGGATTGGGACCAGCATTCCATCCACACTGGCAAGCACCCGGTGTTCGTAGGGCCGCCAGGCGGTAAACCGGCCGAGGTAATCATACACTTCACGGGAGTTGGTATGGAAAATATGCGGTCCGTATTTATGTACCAACAGTCCATCGCTGTTGTAATGGTCAAATGCATTTCCCCCGATATGGGACCGCCTGTCGATCAGTAATACTTTCTTGTTGTCCGCCGCCAGTCGTTCTGCCAGCACGGACCCGGCAAAACCCGCACCTACAATTAAATAATCAAACATGTGTTTCCTGGTTTGTTTTGGTTTCCTGCAGCCGCCTGTCTTTCAGGACGGAATTTATTTTATCCAGCATGCCTGCCCAGGTTTTATCCCATGACAGGTCTTTGAGGAAATGATTGACTTTTTCCTGCCAGTCCTGTTTCCCTTTAAGCCGCAGTGCACCTTCGATTGCCGCTTCAAACTCGTTGGGCGTAGATGCTATATTGACCAGTGCTTTGACGCCATAGGGTTCAACCACATCGTGAATGGGTGTCGACACAACCGGTATACCCCCGGAAAGGTATTCCGGTGTTTTGGTCGGGCTGATAAACCGGGTGGACTCGTTTAAAAGGAACGGGATGATGGCCACATCCCATCCGCCGAGATACGCCGGCAGTTCTTCATACGACTTGCTGCCGAGGTAATGGATGTTGGCATTCCGCGGTAATAACCCTTCATCAATCTTTACCACTGGTCCGATCAGCACAATCTGCCACCTGGGCTGTGCCGTTGCGAGGTCAGCGATGAGTGATATATCGAAGCGCTCGTCGATCACCCCGAAAAAACCGATCCTCGGGTGTGGGATCAGCTCCTGGTCCGCCGGATCCAGCCGGTCGGGATCCAGTGCCTTCCTGAAATGGTTGTTGTCAATGCTGCTGGGAAAAACATGTATGTTGCTGTGTTGCTTTTTCTTTGCTTCATACAGGCTCAATCCGCCTGTAAAAACCACATCAGCAAGCTCCATCAGCCGTTGTTCCCTTGCGCCGATCTCCGGATCCGCATACCTGAACGCGGAAAGCTCATCCATGCAATCGTACACGATCATCACGGGATCAGGGAATGCATCGAGAAGACCGATCGCCATCGGCGTGTAAAACCATGCAATAAAGGAAGAGGATACCCCCTCATCCCACTGGTATAACATGGTGCATGTTTTCCTGTGTACGTCCTGGTCAGACTGCCCGGGTTGGAGGAAAGGCACTACAACAGTTACAAACTCTGCAGCCTGGGTGATTTCAAGGCGTTCCGCACCATCGTGCAGTACGGGTTCCTCAATAAAAAAAACAGGGAACAAGGCAGAAGCCCTCTGTAAAAGGTGTTGCGGACGCTGGTAAACAAAGTTCCATCGGAGATGGCTAAAACAAATGATATGCATCGGCAAACATCAGGTTTAATGGTAAATAAGACCTATCGCTCCATATAAACCCATAAGTATGCCATTAGAATTTACCCTTTTCCTGAGCCTTCCATTGATTCCCGTTACATTGAGGTTACATATTTGAGGGGGCCGGATGATCCACAGCAATCACCTTTCCCGTAACGGAGGGCAAATAAAAACACCCACAGTTCAGTGGGTGTTGCTTTGCCGGACACAACCTGGCTTTACCTTCCGGTACCAGGCTCTTCCCCTTCCCCATCGTCTTCGGATGGTTCAGGAAGTTCCTCTTCATCTTCCGCGTCATCTTCCGAAGGTTCAGGACTATCAACGTCCCTTTCCTCAAAGTCTTCTTCCTCAGGGTCCGGCTCGTCTGGCACTAATTCATCATCTTCCTGGCCATCCCGGCTTTCATCGGGTGTAAGTTCTTCCGGGACATCTTCCGTGTCTTCTTCATCCATTTCGTCTTCGTTGTCGTTATCTTCCATCAGGGTGTCGGCGATCCTGTCGCCTGAATCAGACCCCCATGTCAGGGCGGTCGGCACTTCCGGCAGGGATGCTGGTTTGGGATTTTTGTCAAACGCTACCATATAAAAAACATTTTGGATGATATCGCAATACAGATGCCATTGACCATAAGATCCCTGCCTGGGAAAAACTACGGCGGGAAAAATAAAAATCCGATTCCGGGTTTTGACCGTAAACAATAAAACGAGTAAGACAGTATGCATTCTCGTTTTTTCGGGCAACCCTGGTCACATCACACGCGCAGCTGCCGGAGTAAATAAAGCTTTACCTTGGGAATGAAATTGCACCACAAATGAAACACCAGCAGTCCGGCGCCACCCGACTCATTTTTACAGTAAGCACACTGCTTTTTTGCAGTCTCCTGCACGGACAGTCAAAACGGGACACCACCAGTTACATCCAGACCATCGATATATACACAGGCAAAACAGATACGGTCCTCGCAATCAACACCCACTTCGAAGCTCCCAACTGGCATCCGGATAATTATCTCATCCTGAATTCCAGGGGAAAACTCCAGGCCATCGACCTGGCCACTAAAAAGATCCGCGCGATCAATACCGGTACAACAGGAGCGCTCAACAATGATCATGGTATTTCGCCAGATAAAAAATGGCTGGCCATCAGTCACAATGTACCCGACGATACATCGGGCAAATCGTATAAATCTGCTATCGCTGTATTACCGATCGGGGGTGGCGAGCCCAGACGTGTCACACCGCTGGTGCCTTCTTACTGGCACGGCTGGAGTGCGGACGGTACTACGCTCGCCTATTGCGCCGAACGGAATGGCAACTATGATATTTACACCATTCCTGCAGCAGGCGGGATCGAAAGACGACTGACGGATGCAGAGGGGCTGGACGACGGACCGGACTACTCGGCGGATGGGCGATTCATTTATTTCAATTCCTATCGCACCGGGCATATGCAGGTCTGGCGAATGGGCGCAGATGGGTCCAACCCGGAGCAGCTTACTTCCGATGACTACTCCAACTGGTTTCCCCATCCCTCACCAGACAACAAATGGATTGTCTATATCTCCTACACTTCTGACGAAAAACAGGATCACCTGTTTGGCAAAAATGTACGGTTGCGCCTGATGGACACCCGCACAAAAGCCATCAGGGACCTGACTCCCGTTTTTTATGGCGGGCAGGGCACCATCAATGTGCCATCATGGAGCGCAGACAGCCGCAAAATTGCCTTTGTAAGTTACCGCGTCAGGTAGGCCATTCATTTTATTTTGAGTTCCGGGATCAGGGGGTCAGTCTCTACCAATTCCAGCGACTTCACCATTTTAAGTGTTGCCTGTTTGTATTTTTGGAAGTGGGCCGTCTTCAGATGCAACTGGTACGCCGCTTCATCGGCATACATTTCCAGGATGGTAAGATGCGTTGGCCTGGCTTTTTCAAAAACGGCATACAAGGACAAAACGCCCGGTTCCTTACTCACGGCGGCTTCCACTCCCTCCTTTAGTAAAGCCTTATACTCATCGAGATACACGGAATCGACCACAATCCTTGCCAGACGTACCTTCTGCGGGGCAGATGCCCTTGGGTGACGCCAGGATACCAGGAAAATGAAGACCAGGGTCATCAGGAAAAACAATGGAAGAAGAATGATACTCTTTTTCATGTGTGCTTTTTTTGAGGGAGAAACTGACGGAGACGTAATAGCGTCGCTTCCCAAAGGTAGAAATAATGTATTTGTGGCAAAGTCTCAAATACGTGTCCACGATACCCGGTTCGCGGTATTCCCGGAAATCCGGACTTGCCTATATTTACGCCCGTATGAAAACAGCCTTCTGCTGGACTTCCTGCCTGTTTTTTGGAGTTATATGCCATACACAAACAAATCTTGATTTCGAAACCCGCGTTTATCCGGATGGAAATTTACCCATGCAAGGACCGCCGGTAATCCGACAGATCCTTACAGCAGTGAAGTGGTGAGCGACAATCCGACAGGTTTGGAAATGAAGCAGCAGGTAAGTTAGTGCCCGATGATGCAGCAACAGACAGCCAGGCGACAACCGATGACGAGGTCATCCGGATGGCAATACAATGGGTGGAGAAAAGTTAAATCCGTAAAAACCCGTTGAATTGAATAATTACCTAAATTACCCATTACCCCAACTATAGTCCCGCACCCCAACCTATTGTAAATTCAAAAAAAACAGTATGCAGACTGATGCCTATACTTTCCTGGACGCAAAGGGAGAGATGGCCGGACTTATCCGCAACTTCGACTGGGACTCAACATCAATTGGCAACCCCGCCGGCTGGCCGCAATTACTCAAAACAAGTGTAAGCATCCTGCTTCGATCCGGCTTTCCGATGTTCATCTGCTGGGGTCCGGAGTTATTATCTTTTTACAACGACGGATACCGGCAAAGCCTAATCGCAGATGGACGGCACCCCGGCATCCTGGGCACTCCTGTAAAACGAGCCTGGTCGGAAATCCTGGATTACATTGGGCCGCTGCTGGATGAAGTCAGCGTTACGGGTAATACGATCTGGAAAGAAAACCAGGCTGTTCCGATATTAAGGGGTGGGGAAACCGAGACCACCTATTGGACATTCAGTTACGGCCCACTGACCGATGGGTTGGGTATGATCCGTGGCTTGCTGGTAACCTGTATGGAAACAACAGACAAGGTTAAAGCTTTTAAAGAGCTCGAGGAAAGCCACCTTAACCTGGGTTTTGCGATTGAGGCCGCTGAGCTGGGCACTTTTGATTACAATCCACGGACGGATGTATTTATAGCAAATCCGCGGCTGCGGGACTGGTTTGGTTTGCCTGGAAGCGGTGAGATGAAATTGCCACAGGCCCTGGCAAGTATCGTTGACCACGAAAGCAAACAGGTTGCGGATGCAATTCGGGCCGCTTTCGATCCCGATTCCGGAGGCAAATATGTGATAGAATATTCGCTGAAGACCGTTGGAGCATACGCCGAGAGGCGGGTTCTTGCAAAAGGCCGTGTGTTTTTTGACAGTGAAAAAAAGGTCATGCGGATGAGCGGGATCCTGCAGGACATTACCGCGTTGAGACAGGCTGAAAACGAAAAACAGGAATCGCAGATCAGGGAGCAACAGATTATCGCCCGCGAAACACTGAAGGCGCAGGAAGCTGAACGAAACCAGCTGGCTACCGAACTTCACGATAACATCTGCCAGATCCTGGCAGCAGTAAAAATACAGCTATCCTTTTTTAATAAGGATAATGTAAAAAACATTTCGATCATACACAACTGTATGGACCATATCGATGAAGCGCTGATAGAAACAAGGGATATCTCCCACCGGATGGTGATACCACGGTTCACGGACACAAGTCTCTCAGCAGCACTTGCCAACCTGGCAACCATCTATAACAATGACCATCGATTGATAGTAGTGACCCAGGATGGCGATTCGATTACCCGGATGCCAGTAAGCCATAAGGAAGCCTTGTACAGGATTGCGCAGGAGCAGTTTAACAATATCGAGAAATATGCCAAAGCCACCGAAGTGCACGTTACCATGAGTTTGGGAGAGGAGTCAGTAAAACTTCTGATTGAGGATAATGGGGTGGGTTTTGATACTGCAACCACCACCTCAGGGATCGGCCTGCATAATATCCATAACCGGGCGGCAATGCTGAACGGATCTGCTGAAATAATATCGGCTCCCGGGCACGGGTGCTCCCTGTTGGTAATGATTCCCCTTGAAGACTGATTGATGATTTGCTCCAGGTTTTGTGGAAATCGGATTCGCAACTGGAGAGGCTGAGGATTAACATCCGGTAATAATGCTATCTACGGCTCCTGCTCACAGACATTCTTTATAATGCCGTTTCCAGAAACGTGGAATGCTGTCGAAACTTGTTTCCTTTGGGATAATATCGGAAGAACTCCAAAGTAAGGTTGAAGCCCCATCTGCTCCCCTGTAAAGACTGAGGGAATTGGGCGGATTGCCACATTCGTTGTTGATGATTTCCCCCAACACCACCACGCTGTCACCTGTTATCCGCAGCAATTGGCTTACCCAGTTCATATCTGCGCACCCGGCCGCCTGGTACGAACAGGATAGCCCCACACCTGCTACCGGAAACATTTCAATGTCATAGTTACGAATAAGCCTGAAGGAGCTATCACCTGGCCGGTACAGGTACATATTCACCGCATTTTTCCAACTGCCCATGATTGAGATAATGAGATCCTGAAGACTATCTCCATCGATGTCCCGTTGTGTGTAGTCCACGTAATTTTCCCGGAAAGGAATGACCGTGTCACCGTTCATTTTCAGCAGTCCTGCAAATGACCCGCGGATATTCATCATGACGAAGTCAATGCCGTGCAATTGAATAGTGTCAGTATAAAAACCGGACGCAGGATCCACGCCCAATGCAAGGGACCGGCTATTGGTATCAGGGCCCGAACAACTGCTGAACAGCAGGAAACAGGTAACTGCAAAAACTGAAACAAATTTAATCGGGCGATCCAGCTGGTATTTGTTGGTGCTAATCATTCACAAGGCTTGAGTATCCCAAATTAATCCAGATGTGCCACATTTCAATTCCCCCGATATAAACGGAAATCTGCAGCCGGATTAGTTTATTGTTATCATATATACTATATTTGCGACAACAATAAAAATTCTATATGCGCCAACTTTCATTTGCGTCAATCCAGGTACAGGATTTAGCTGCTTCGACGGAGTTTTATCAAAAAAAATTAGGTTTTGAAATCGGCGACACTAACCCTCAGGCGTGTATATTTAAGTACAATAAGGGCGAGGCAAGTTTCGCAATCCGCACACCATTGGAACCACTGGAAGGAAGGGAGCTGGGTATAGGGGTAGCTATATGGTTTGCAGTAGCGGAAAACGTCGATAACCTGAAAGAAAAATTCATAATGAATGGCATAGACACTGCAGGACCAGTGATCCAGACCCCGTTTGGCAGCGCGTTCCATGTGAAAGACCTGGATGGGTATAAGCTGACTTTCCTCGAAACGGTATAATCACTGTAATAACAATCAAGATGGGTAAAGAAATTGACTTCCATTTTAAAAGCCCCAATGACAGCCCGGGATACCTGCTCGGCCAGGTGACCATGCTCTGGCAACGAAAGCAGAAGAAAGTGCTTGACCCGCTGGACCTGACACAGACACAATTCGCCCTGCTGGCGGCACTGGCATGGCTTTCCAGGGAAAGCAACGAGGTCACACAGGTGGATATCGCGAGGCAAAGCAATGCCGACCGCATGATGGTTTCAAAAGTGTTGCGCACGCTGGAAGAAAAAGGCTTCCTGAAAAGGAGAGAACACGAAACAGACACCAGGGCCAAAACAATCAGCCTGACCAGCAGCGGTGAAGTAGTGTTACAGAAAGCCCTCCGGGAAATCGAGAACGCCGACCTTGGGTTTTTTGCTTCGCTTGAGGCAAAACTCCCGGCTTTCAATAAAAAAATGGTGCAGTTGATTGAAAAAAACAAGGAAGGATAAACAACCGGGACCATTTGTGGCTGTGGATTTGATGGAATTCCAGTCTGCTTAACCTAACTTCAGGAACCACAAAAACACCAGGTCATGAAAACACGAAGAAGTTTTATACAGACAGTCGCAGCCCCCATCCTCGCACTGCCGCTCCTGGATAATGAAATCCGTGAGAAACTGCTTGCGGACATTCCATATGATGGACCGGTCCTGAAGGTAGCACTGATGGGCCTCGGGGGGTATGCAACAATAGTAGCCAATGCAATGCAAAGCTGCACCAAAGCAAAGATCACCGGGCTGATCAGCGGGACTCCCTCCAAACTGACCGCCTGGCAATCGAAGTATGGAGTGGACCCGAAAAACTGTTACACCTACCAGGATTTCGACGCTATAAAAAACAACAAAGACATCGATATAGTCTACGTCATCACCCCAAACGGATTACACAAGGACCAGGTCATCCGCGTGGCGAAGGCGGGAAAACATGTGATCTGTGAAAAGCCAATGGCCATCAATGCGGCAGAAGGCAAACAAATGGTGGATGCCTGTGCAAAAGCCGGAGTAAAACTGTTTGTTGGCTACCGTCTGCATTTTGAAGCGACCACACTCGAGGTTATCCGTCTGCGGAAGGCGGGTGAATTCGGGAGTATCCGTTTTTTCCAGGGACTCAGTGGATTTAAAATCGGGGATCCTACCCAATGGCGGCTGGATAAAAAGCTGGCGGGTGGCGGCTCTATGATGGATATCGGGATTTACTCAATTAACGGAGCCCGCTATATGGTGGGCGAAGAGCCGGTTTGGGTGACTGCGCAGGAAACCAAAACCGACCCCGTAAAATTTAAGGAAGGGGTGGATGAAACCATCACCTTCCAGATGGGATTTCCAAGTGGCGCCATTGCATCCTGCCTGTCAACCTATGCAATGAACCACCTTGATCGTTTTTTCCTGGATGGGGAAAAAGGTTTTGCTGAAATGTTACCATCCACCGGGTATGGCCCGATAAAAGGCAAAACCAATAATGGCGAAATCACACAACCCCATGTAACACACCAGGCGAAACAAATGGATGAACTGGCAGAAATCATTTTCTCCGCGAAACAGCCCGTAGTGCCTGTTGATGGCGGGGAAGGCCTGAAAGACCTCCGGATCATTGATGCCATTTTTGAAGCCGTAAGGACCGGAAAGAAGGTGATGATTTAACAATCAAATATCGATGGAACCGGCACCGCCGCGCAGGTGGTGTTGCTGTTGTGTGGTCTGGTACTTACGCACTGGATCATCAGGCGGAATCGTTTGGTTGAGGGAATCAGCTGTCAACTACGATGTAAGAGCCGGAACTAACCGGAGTGATTCATCAACTGTACTTGTTTCCGGAGTAAAGAACTGACTTCTTCGGGCAATTCATTGGCCTGCGCGAGTACCTCATTGTAGATATTTTTCAGTATTGACTCCGTCTCGGAAAGTATGGTGGGCCCGGAACCCTTTGAAATATTCCCATCGGCGTCCATAGCATTCTTCCAGGCGGTCTGGTATTCATTGTTGCGTTCTACATGGGACGACACCGCATCGCCGAAGCCGGACAGTTCCTGCATCAGTCCCCCAATAAAATCACGGCTTTGTTCTGCTATACCCTGCGATTCCTTTTCCTGCTCTTTGTTATTCCCGTGTGCCTGAAGTTTTGTCACATTCTCTTTACGGGTGGTATGTATCGCGATCAGTTGCTGGATCAGTTCCACTGGCTGTGTTGGCGTAAATTCCATAATGGTGAGTTGTAGTACTATGGTATAACAATTGTGCCAATAGCACAAGACATATTCGCGATATCCCCTAATTTGCCATGGATGCCTGCAAAAAGCCTTGAAGCGTTTTACGCACAGAAATTTGACAATACCTCGTTGCCACCGGCGGCCGGCACCGGCGAATTCAACGTGTTCCGGCTGGCAGACATGAATAGCAGTACCGGACCGGCTCCGTATGTGCGTTATGATTTCTTCAAGATCATGCTGATCCATGGAAGGCATCGTTGCCACTACCCCGATAAAAGCATCTCAATCAACGGAAATACGATCCTGTTTTTCAATCCCACGGTTCCGTACCGCTTCGAGGGCGTGGACGCTACCGACAGCGGATATGTCTGCCTTTTTAAGGAGCCCTTTTTCACCCAAACTCTACGAACCCCCATCCACGACCTGCCAGTGTTCAGGGCCGGTGCCAAACCTGCTTATCAGTTAAACCCGGCACAGGACAATGAGGTAGCCGCATTGTTTGAGAAAATGCTTGCCGAAATGAATTCGGATTACCATTTCAAACACGAGCTACTCCACAGTTATGTATCGGAACTCATCTACCTGGTGATGAAACTTGAACCGATCGAAGAGCTATATCGTCACCCGGATTCCAATGCGAGGATCACCTCCATCTTCACAGCATTGCTTGACCGGCAATTCCCCATCGAATCCCCGAAACAATTTATCAAGCTGCGTTCTGCTGTTGATTTTGCAGACAAACTTTCCGTGCATGTGAACCATCTCAATCGTGCCGTTAGGCTAACCACCGGAAAGACAACTACCACATTAATCGCTGAGCGCCTGACAAATGAAGCCCGGGCGCTGTTAAAACACACTGACTGGAATATTTCGGAGATCAGCTCCTGTCTTGGGTTTGAACAACCCTCCCATTTCACCCGATTTTTTAAAAAACAGACCGGCAGTCCCCCTACTGCTGCCCGGCTTGTTTGAATACGGATGTTTTTGCTTTGATCCGGGTAAGATTCGGCAACTACCGGCCCGTAGCTTTGCATCATAATAGAAATAAACATGGCAAAACAAAAAGTATGGTTCATTACAGGTGCCTCAAAGGGGCTTGGATTGACATTGGTCAGGCAGTTACTGGCCGCTGGACAACAGGTGGCAGCCACATCGCGTAGTAAGGCCAACCTCATTGCAACAGTGGATTTCACGGGCAATAATTTTCTCCCCCTTGAAGTAAGGCTGGGCAATGATGACAGTGTGGCAACCGCGATAAAGGAAACATATCAAAGGTTTGGGAGGATTGATGTAGTGGTCAACAATGCCGGGTACGGGATCGGGGGTACAATGGAAGAACTGACAGACAAGGAAGTCCGTGACAGTTTTGACGTGAATGTGTTTGGCACTGTCAATGTCATCCGCCACGTGCTTCCGGTCATGCGGACACAGGGGTCGGGACATATAATCAACATTTCCTCGATTGCAGGCATAGCACCTACCGCCGGCTGGTCAATCTATGGTGCCGCGAAACATGCAGTGATCGGACTTACTGAAGTGCTTGCCGACGATGTAAGGTCGCTTGGGATTAAAGTGACACTGATCGCTCCCGGTGCCTTTCGCACAAATTTTGGCAACCCGGATTCCCTTGTACTATCGGAAAAGAAAATCGACGCCTACGCGGAAATCCACTCCTCCATCGAGCGGGTGTCAGCCATGAGTGGCACACAGGCAGGCGATCCGGAAAAGGCCGCAAGGCTGATGATTGAGCTTGGTGAAATGCCCGAGCCACCATTATACCTTTTGTTGGGTAGTGATGCATTTGCCCGTGCAATTAAAAAATCAGACTTGTTGTCGTCGGGCTACAAGCAATGGGAAGCCCTGAGCAGGTCCACGGATTACTGATCAGAACCTGTACTTAAACTGCCCTTCGACCCGAACCCTCAAATCAGGGGAATATTCAATATTATCGCATTTAATACCTACTTTTGGGTACTCCCTCACGGGTAAGGTTTAATGGTAACGGTTTCTACCGTTCATTTGACATGGCTAAATGGTGGTTTACGCCTTGTTTTGCCCAGGGCTTGGTGGTCCTGGGCATTTTTATGTTCGCGCCTGATACCATCACTGCTCAACAACTAATACAGGAAAATGAACGAAAGGGTCAATCTCAGATTTTCTTCTGGATTTGCCAGTAATGGCCAAACGGATCCAGTACCATTCCCTGCCTGTAGCCGTAGTCATGGTCTTCGGCGGGGTTGACTTCCTTCGCGCCGGCAGCAATCGCCCTGTGCATGACCTCATCTACATCCTCCACAAACACGCCGATACAGGTTGTACAACCCCCATGTGCAGCCGGTGGAAAAAAACGATGGGTATCGGTGACTTCATGCAGATGGAAAATTGTTCCGCCTATGGAAAATTCAATGACATGTATGCTTTCATCCTCGTTTGTCAGCCGCAACATTTCCCTGGCGTCAAACGCCCGCTGGTAAAAGGACACATCTTTCACCCCATTTGGAATAATCAGTTCAGGTGCGAATATCATATGGTTTTGTTTTTAACGCCCGCTCATTGGCTATTCGATCAATGAAGTATTTTTCCTGATACCGTGGATCGCATTGAACAGGGTATCCAGGTCAGCCTGGCTGTTGAAGCCATTAATGGAATACCTCAGGTATACCTTGTCGCCCTGCCGCATGACCGGGATCTGGATTTTATACTCCTCATAAAGGTGTTGTTTCAGTTTTTCAGGCTCGGAGGTTTTAACCTCGGCACTGCAGAGCTGTAAAATAAAATCATCCGTCAGTGGCGCTAGCACAGTGGTACCGAGAAGCCGGGCAAATGCTTCAGCATTTGACTGCACCAGTTTCCTGCAACCGGCAGCCACCTCGGTCCAGTTGTGTTCACGCATAAAACCGATTGCTGCGGGTATCGTTAAAAATGAAGTATAGTCGCGGGTGCCATTCATCTGGTGGTAGTCGAGAAACTGCGACCGGGAAGGGAACAGGGCCTTGTATCCCCAGCTGATGACCAGCGGGTCTATGGCCGCCTGGTATTCTTTTCTGACATATAAAAAAGCGCTTCCCTTAGGGGTCATCATCCATTTATGGCAGGCACCGGTATAGTAGTCAAACGGTGAATTGACCAGGTCAAGAGGGATTTGCCCGGGGGCATGTGCTCCATCCACAAATGTCGGGATCCCTTTTTCCCTGGCAATGGCACAAATTTCTTCCACTGGTAAACGCAGGCCGGTTGCGCTGGTAATATGGCTGATAAAAACCATTTTCGTTTTGGGTGTCATCCCTTTTACAAAATCGCTTACAAACTGCTCTTTGGACACAACGGGCAGGATTACTTTCTGGCGCCTGTACGTGGCACCCGCCTTCTCACAATAATATTCCCATGTTTTATCGCAGGCCCCGTACTCGATATCGGTTGAAAGGATCTCATCCCCCGGCTGGAGTTGCAGGCTTCTTGCAATGGCATTTACGGCATAGGAAGGATTGGTTACATATACCAGGTCGTCCGCCCCGCAATTGATGTATGTTGCCAGTGCTTCGCGGGCGGTGGCCAGGTATTTCAAACCATCCGAAACGATGAACTGTACCGGATCTGATTCCATTTCCAGCTGGAACTGCTGCCATGTTTCAAACACCTGCCGGGAACACGCCCCGAAGGATCCAAAATTCAGGAAAGTGATATCATCTTTGAGGAGGAATAAGTGCTTCAGGTTTTGCATCCTTAAAAATAGCCAATTATTTATCTATCGGGGAAGCCGGGTTGCCCTTTGCGGATGATTTCCTGCGCCGTCTCTTCAAATGTGCCGACCTCATATTCAGAGGCATGCTCTTTTAACCAACGGAGGAAAGCCCGATGCACCTGCGCATCCACCCGAAAGAATTCGCTGCCGATTCCATGGAACTGGTATACCCCGATCCCATTGACTTTCCTTGCCGCCCGAGCAAATGCAATCAGCTCGTTCAATCCCGTGCCCTCCTCAACCAGCCAGCTTGGAATTTTTAAAAGATTGGCGTGTGCCGGATCGGACACAATGCTATCCCTGTTTCCCCCTGTCCGTGCATACTTAATGAAAGAGCCCGATTGCAGCAGCATTGAAAAGTCCGTATCGTGAAGGGAAAAGTTGTTACAGGGATAGGCAAAGTTGCGCAGGGATTTTTTTCCGTCCACCAATGCCAGCAGTTCCCCGGCCAGTTTTATTTCCTGGAGGAGCCTGGGAATTGTATAGGTTTCCAGCGCAAAAGACTTTTGCCAGCCGAATGCTTCCGGGCATGCATGGAACAGGGTGTGGTTGCCAATTTCATGACCTTTTTCTGATGCCTTGTTCCAGCCAATCAATTCCGGGGATATGCTCCCGATATTATCGGAAGAGCCGCGGATGGAATTGATAAAAAATGTTCCCTTAAAACCAAAAGAGTCCAGTTGCGGGATCACTGTATTTAAATGCGATGGCAGTCCGTCATCGTAGGTCAGGCAGATCAAGGTTTTACCTGCTGGCTGCGCAAGCAGACACCCACTGAACAATAGCAGTAATACCAGGTTGAGTTTGTGAATTCGCATGGCGCCAGGTTTTGGTGATTCAAATCCGTACTGATCCCAAAGATCGGGCTGGGTACCATTTATCATGCAGGCGGAATCCCTAACAATGAAGATTTACCTGTTTGTGGTATAAGAAAGGATTTGCATCAAATCTGGCCCGGATCTTGGAATGTAATTTACTAAATTAATTAGTATGACACCTAAGCAAAACATCCCCGCAGATAACCGCATTAAAGATCCCAAAGACTGGACCACCGGTGATGAACCACTCACCGGCGCCCAGGAATCGTATCTCGAAACACTTGCAGCAGAGGCAAAGGAAAATTTACCCGACAACATGACAAAAGCGGAAGCGTCCGAAAAAATTGAAGAACTCCAGGAAAAAACCGGACGGGGCAAAGAGCAGTAGTCCTGTTAATTTATCTCCTATCTTGGGACCTTTAATTATTGCCATGCGTCCAATTCCTGTTGCTGTCTTTCTGACGATTACCATGATAAACGGTTTGTATAGTTTCCCTGATCCCGCATCAGTAAGGGATCAGGGGGACAATATTGAAACCAGTATCATTTACAATAAAAAGAAGCGCAGTATCACATTGACATGGGCCGCATTCGGTACATCGGGTGATTACACAATCACCCGGGGAGGCAGTCGCCTTGCCTCAGCGTTTATACCTGTTGGTTCCACCTCCCGGCTCACATTTACCGATCGTAAACCCAACGGTAATAAGTACGAGAACTACTACAGGATCACCCGCAACGCAACAACCATCATTGTCTCACTGGAGAACCAGCTCTTTGGGCCCACCGTGTTTTTTTATGACCGGAAATACGAAGAGCCAGGTACGGCAAAAACGGATATAAATGCCAGGTTCGGAACAACCGGACTGTCTGGCGCAAATGGTGAATGGACCACTAAACGCCAGGCTTACTATTTTAAGCCTAATGTCAATGGACAGAGCTATGATCCCGGTGGCTCCGGTTCTGCGTCTTCCGCAACGGCAAATTCCATAGAACTTGGATTTTATTCGCATATCGGTGGACTGGGAAAGATCCCTTCTGATGTCAGACTAGGTTCCGTATTCACCCGGCCACATCTCTCAGGTGGCGCAAATGCAACGTGTACATTCTGGCGCTCCATGGAAAATGTAGAAGTGACCAGGGATTTTGCATGGACAGTTTCCCAGTCAACAAGCGCACGGAGGATGCTGATCGGCAGCACGTCAAAATATATATCAGATGTCGGGACGAATAACTTCTGGGGAAGTGGCGGATTTATTGCCGATTCGCGTTACACCAGTTCCCGTCCCAATTGGGGCGGACAGCAACAATGGTATACCCGGAACAGTATCTTTCCCACAGGTGGAACATCCATGGGTGGTTCATATAACATGGTATGGCAGGGCTGCAGCAACCCTCCTGCATCGGATAGCATCAATACATCAATTCCCGTTACACCGATGATACGGGAAAAACCATTTCTCTTTATTGATAAAGATGGCGATTATAAAGTTTTTGTGCCTGCGTGGCAGAAAAACCGGGCGGGAGTTTCCTGGTCCCCGACAGGTTCAGGTGAAGGCAAAATCCAGGACCTGCTCAGCCAATGGTATGTGGCCAGGGAAGGTGATACCGATATAACCATCAACAATGCATTGAAAGCGGGCAAGAATATATTTTTCACACCGGGTCACTACACCCTGGATGCCCCTATCCAGGTAAACCGCACCAATGCAATCCTTCTTGGGGCCGGCATTGCATCCGTCACGCTTGAACCGTCCGCGAAAAATAAATGGGGCTGTATCTACGCCGACGACAAGGATGGCATTATCATCGCCGGCCTGCTGATGGATTCCTTCAACAGCACTACTTACCAGATCAGGGTGGGTAATGAAGATGCAGCTGCCGACCATTCAGTTAATCCCATCCTGCTTAGCGATATCACCTGCAGGGTTGGCGGGGTGCAATCAAAGAATATCCAGATCCAGGCTTCGATGCAGATCAACAGCAACAATGTGGTGGGTGATCATTTCTGGCTCTGGCGGGCCGACCATGGTTCGCAGGCCGGTGGCAAAGCGCGCTGGACAAGGGACCGGTGCAGGAACGGACTCATTGTTACAGGTGATGATGTCACCCTTTACGGATTGTTTGCCGAACACTACCAGGAGTATGAAGTGGTATGGCTGGGTGAACGTGGCCGGACTTTCTTCCTGCAAAATGAACCACCCTATGATGCGCCGGACCAGGCAAGCTGGAGTAGCCAGGAAGGACGGGTCGATGGTTACGCCGCTTTCAAAGTAGCAAATACAGTGAAAGAACACCACAGCACAGGTCTGGGTTCATACGCTGTTTTTACCGGTACTGATGGCAAAGTCAACAAATCAAATGCATTTGAAGTACCGAACCATCCCGGTGTAGTGTTGGAAAAAATGTGCATTACCCGCTTTGCAGGTCCGGGTCAGATCCGCAATGTGGTGAATGGTATCGGAGGTAGTACAGCAACGGGTGTTAAACGCGTTGCTTCTTATAGCAATGGATCCGGCACCCAGCCCTATGATGAAACATTCGGGCTGCCCGATGGGGTATCTTATCCGGAATATATTGAGATGGGTAAAAAATGAGCATTTCCCCGGGACATCATTTCATTTTTGATTGACCACCTCCAAAATACAGGACACTTTGTGCTTCTGACCGGCCCGCTGCGATATCCGGGATACCATCTTCGTTGAAATCGCCAACCGCAAACCCATATACCGTACCATTTGAATCACCAAACGAACGTGTTATAAAACTACGATCGCTGCCGTTGCTGAAGAGAATCGTGGACGGCGCATTCACATGGCCGATAATGATGTCCATTCTCCCGTCCCCGTCAAGATCCGCAAGCGCCAGTGCATACGGGACCGGTGTCGGATTGCCCATAGAAATACCTTTGGAAAAACGGTAGTTTTTTTCGCCAAAATAAATATGCACGCCTTTAAACTCATCGATGGTTACGATGTCCTGTGAGCCGTCACCATCAAAATCGGCAGAGGCCGCAGTGCGGACAGAAGCATCAGCCGGACCGAATTCACTACGCCGGCTTTCAGGATAATCGTGATCCCCATTGCCGGGGTAGATGTATCCCTGACCACCATCACGGTGGGGAACGATCAGGTCAGTAAACCCGTCCCCGTTTATGTCAGCGGGCATTATGGTAGTTGCCGGGTAAGGCGCAAACCGGATACAGGTATCGCTGAATTGCCCTTTTTTATCGTTCAGGCAAATGTAATTGGATGTTTTACCGGGCCTGCCCCGGTTTGCCATGATAATATCGGGGAACCCGTCCCGGTTAAGATCAGCAATAGATAAATTCCTGGTTGGCCATTGTGCTATCCCGAATTCAGAACCTACCTTGAAATTACCTTTCCCGTCATTGAAATAAACCAGTTTACGGTTGGGATAGTCATTGCTGACAGCGATATCGGGGAAACCATCCCCGTTGAAATCTGCTATCCCCCCCGTGTATGATTTGTCCGCTGTCTCTCCCAGGTTATACACCTTGCGTATTTTACCGGTGCCATCCCCGATCAGGATCCGGTCGATGATTGGCCAATGCCTGCCCTTTACCAGGAGGATGTCCGTATGTCCATCCCCATCAAAATCACCAAAGCTTACATTCGCTGTTGTGTCCGGCTTTTCTTCAAGGAATAATGTCCGGCTGAAATCAGGGAGGGACCTGGCAGTTGCATCGTTGAAATTTTTTGGGCGGGAAGCCGGAGAGGCATTCTGGGCAATGGTTTCGTGGGAGAAACCAATTAACAGGCATGCAGAAAAAAAATAAACTTTCATCCCTTGCATTTTTAGTGTTGGTGATGCAAGGTAAAAAGAAAGCGCGGAGAGAGCCCGGGAAAGGGTAAAAATTGTACTTTAGACAAGGTGCCCCTCTCATTCAACCGTGATCAGCGGGCTTGCAAACTGACCCAACCCACCCTGTCATACTAACGCATCCACCATGTTGTTCAGCTTCAGTTTAAAAAGTTCAATCCTGCTGATTTTCGGTGTTCATGGAGTGGTATTTTCTTTCCTGTTACTTGCAAAAGGGATTGACAGGAATGACAAATCAAACCTCTGGCTGAGCCTGTTCATTTTCCTTTGCACATTATACATCTGCCCGTTTCTCTTTGGCTATGCAGGATGGTACGGCCAGCAACCCTACAGGGATATCCTTTTTTACATACCGTTCCAACAACTATTCCTTATTCCACCGGCCCTGTATTTTTATTTCCGGACTTTGCTCGACAAGTCATTTGTTTTTTCCCGGCGTCATCTTGTGCATTTCCTGCCGGCACTGGCCTACCTGATTTATTCAGGTATTGTCTTTGCTGCCGATCGATTATTTCTCCATGAACCCTACTTTTACGCAGACGGCCAGGATAAAGATTTCTCAACATGGTACCAGCTAACCGGATTCCTGAGCCTCGCGGGATACCTTTTACTGAGCCTCGCCACCTACCGGAAATACAAACGAATCAGTTACGACATCATCAGTTTTGCTGATTCAGTAATGTTCAGATGGGCACAAAAATTCCTGCTTAGTCTGATGCTGTTGCTCAGCCTCCGGTTATTGTTTTTTATCCTGAATCCGGAATGGGATCAGTTTGGCAAAAAATTCTGGTATTATTCCTGCTTTTCAATCCTGTTTTATTATATATCTGTGAGCGGCCTGCTCAATTCTGTTCGGTCTTCCACTTCGTTTCTCGACCATGCGGCCGGTAACTCCCGCACTGCATCATTCCCGGAAACGGACCAATCCGCGCCTGCAGCGGATGAATCAATTGACCAGGCCCCAGACGCCGGCAAGGCGGATGAGCCCCTGATCCTGCAAGTACCCGTCCCGGGAGCCGGGATTACTGTTGACCACACATCCCCGGCAGCCATCCATGTTGCGGAAAACGCGGTGAAAATCCCCGATCTTGAAATCTGGAAACTGAGAATTGAAACATTAATGGAAACGGAAAAACCTTTTGAAAATCCCGAACTGACCCTGCCGCAGTTCTGCCTTTACCTCGACATACCCCTTAAAAAAGCTTCCCAGCTGATCAACCAGGGATTTAATATGAACTTCAATGACTTTATCAATCATTACCGGACGAGGGCAGTCATCGGCAGGATGAATGAAGGGGAACACAACCTGCAGACTTTACTGGGAATCGCATTCGAAAGTGGATTTAATTCCAAATCGACATTTAACAGGGCATTCAAACGATACACTTCAATGACGCCGAAAGAATATCTGAAGAAAAATGGATTGAAATAGGTGTCAAATCGCGATCTGGAGCGATCGGACAATCAAAATGATCCAGTTTCGCACGAAAAAACAGATATGCTTCGTTTTTTCCTTTTCCTTTCTATCACTGCTTACCTGTTGCCGGCTTTGCCGGCACAGACACCGTCAATTTCTGCCAGCAAACAAAAGGCCCTTGATTCAGTAGCCCTGCAGGATGTGCCTCCGGGAGCACCGGGTATTGCGACCGCCATTGTAGACAATGGCGTAGTAACCTACCGGAAGACAGGTGGATTCGCCAACCTGGACGACAGTTCCCTGATCACAATGGACAGCCGTTTCAACATCGCTTCAAACGGAAAACAATTTACAGCCCTTGCGATTCTCCTGCTTGCCGACCGCAGCAAAATCAGGCTCACCGATGATATACGGAAATACCTTCCCGGACTTTACCCGGGCGTAACGGAAAAGATCACTATTGAAAACCTGGTCACGCATACAAGCGGCATCCGGGATGTATATGACCTCTGGTCGCTGCAGGGACTTACCTGGTGGCAGCATTCGTTTTCAAATAAGGATGTGTTTGACCTTGTGGCAAAACAACAGGATCTCAACTTCCGTCCCGGCTCTTCATTCCTGTATAGCAACACCAATTATATCCTTCTGGCAATGCTGATCGAAAAAGTGTCAGGAATGTCGTTCGTTGCTTACACAAATGGGATATTCCATCAACTGGGAATGCCCAATAGCTCCTTTGAAAATGATTATACCGCGATTCGTGGGCCCGTTGCCAGGGCCTACTTCAATTTCGGGACCTGGACAACCTATAACTGGATCTGGAATGTGTGCGGCGATGGAAATATATTTTCAAGCCTGAAAGACCAGGTACAATGGGAACAATTACTCCAGGGTTATGGCAATACGGAAATACCGAGGGCAATACTGGATAAAAGCCAGCGTCTCACCGGCCAGTCATCTGCCCGAAACTATGGGTATGGTCTTGAAACCGGTGACTACAAACGACTCCCTTACCGGTTCCACGAAGGGGCAACCGGGGCCTGGAAAGCAACCGTTGTCCGCTTCCCGGAAAAAAAGGTTTCCATGCTCACCCTAACCAACACCGGGAAATCAACTCCGGACAGGCAGACACGCCAGATGGCAGATATATATTTCGACCTCCCGGCTGACGCCGGAAAATTTCCAATCAAACCCCTGAAAGCTGGGATATACGTGAGTGAAGAGGATGTTGAAGGGATTTACATGACACCCGCTAATTTCACCTTCCAGTTTGAAAAAAGGGATAGTGTACTTTACCTGAAGCGCGCCGGAAGAAACGATATCCTTCTGGAAAGAGAAGCCGCAAATATTTTCCACCAGGCATTTGATCCTGACTTCAAACAGGAGTTTGTCCGAAATGAAAAAGGGGAATTGGAAGTAACCGCCTATTACACCTCACATGCGCCGTACACCCTCAGCCAGGTCAAAAGCAACTGGACCGGATTTGACCCCGGCAGGTTGAACGGCACATACCTCAACAGCGAAACAGGTGTGACCATCACAATCAGTTTATCTGGCGGCAGGAACTACGATGTCAAAATCGGCGACCAGGATAGCACTAAAGGTTTGATGGTATCCCCAACTAAACTACTGGTGGATAACTATGTGCTCGAATTCGATGGAAAAAACGGTCCGGAACGAACCTTCCTCCTCAGCGCAAACAGGATAAAGAAAGTAATGTTTCTCCGGATGAAAGAATAAGGTTGTGTAAACTGAAGAAATCACAAACCCAGCTGCCGGACTGCTTCAGTAATTTACCCCCTTCTTTTCTTTTTCACCGCAAACACCCTCGAAAGATTGAACCCGAACCGGATATCCCCCTGGAAGAATTTACCGGTCGTCTCCGTAACTTGCCATCGGGTAAAAAGCCCTCATGTTGAAACACCATTGGAATTATGCATAAAATAAAAATCATTACCTCAACAACGAGGGAAGGCAGGAAGGGAGTAATTATCGCCAATTGGATCACTGAACTGGTAAAAGGTATGGCGGACGTCGAGGCAGAGCTGCTTGACCTGGCAGAAATCAACCTGCCGTTGATGGATGAACCCAATCACCCAAAGATGAAGCAGTACAAACATCCACATACCCTGGCCTGGAGCCGGAAAATCGAAGAGGCTGATGGATTTATCATTGTGCTGGCTGAATACAATTACGGTTTCCCGGCACCTATCAAAAATGCACTTGATTATCTTTTCCAGGAGTGGCAGCACAAACCGGTGGGCTTTGTAAGTTACGGTGGTGCTTCCGGTGGACTGCGATCCACGCAGATGCTGAAACAGGTAGTAACCACCCTTAGCATGATCCCGTTGGTGGAACAGGTAGCCCTGAGCTTCTTTACAAAATATATAAACGAACAGTCCCGATTTGTGGCGGACGCTACAATAGAAAAAGCAGCGGGCACAATGCTGAGTGAGTTACACCGGTGGATGACCATCCTGCGGCCAATGCGGGGTGCATGACACCGGGATACATAATGCGGATGCGTCATAACCTTAAGCCAGTAACACTTTATCCGGCGTCAGCGGAAGATCCCGCAACCTTTTGCCCGTTGCATTGAATACGGCGTTGGCAATAGCTGCGGACACACCAGTGTTACCCCTCTCCCCGATCCCCTTTCAACGATTGACGGGATATGCGGGTCAGGTTTGGCAATTATGTTGTTTCCCGTTCCCCGTTCCTGAACAATTTTTAACCAAATGGTCTACTGCTCAGCTGTATCAAGTGGGATTCGGCCTCATGGCATCAATGGGACTGTTTTTGTGCCAGCGGAGGAAGTGAATGTTCTGCATGCAGGAGGACAGCTGCCTAACCAACCGGGATTTCAAATGTAAAGATACTGCCAGCCCCAGGTTTACTTTCCACCCGGATCTGGCCATCGTGGCGTTCTACAATCTCTTTACAGATATAAAGACCGATACCGAAGCCTGATGTTGGTTTCATATGCTCCCCTTCTACACGGTAGTAGCGGTCAAACAAATGTTGCTGATCATCTTTACTGATCCCCATGCCTTCATCCTGCACACTTACACGTAGTATTCCATCAGATAGTGTTGAAAACACCCTGATGGTAGTGCCGGGCGAAGAATACTTGACCGCATTGCTCAGGAGGTTATTGATTACCTGCGCTATTTTTTCACGGTCAGCTGTAATGGATGTTGTGTCCGGGTTCAGGAATTTGAAATGGTGGGACTTGCTGACTGTCACCGCCTCCTCTTCCACTTCCTCCAGCAGGTGCCGGAGATCGAACGGACGTTTATCGAGGTGGATCCGACCGCTTTCATAACGCGAAGCATCAAGAAATCCACTGATAATGGCGGTTAGCTTTTTAACCTGGTTAATGGTGCGGTCCGTCAGGCTTACACCCAGCGCACTTCCGTTTTCCCGGGCTTCCATCTGGAGTAGCTGCAGGTACCCGGAGATAGATGTCAATGGCGTTTTCATTTCGTGGCTGACGATCCCCAGAAATGCACTTTTACGCTGGTCATTTTCTTTCAGTTCCGAGATGTTGACTGTTGAACTGATATAACCAGCAAAGGTTTTATCGGCATGAAACCGGGGTGTGCCCCGGGCAAGGAACCAACGGTAATTTCCGGATGTATCGGGTAAGCGGAATTCCCATTCCCAGGCACGCTTGTCCTTGAATGCTTCGTTGAAAATGGTCATCACCCGGTTCCGGTCATCCTCGTGCATGAGGTCCACCCAACCGTACTTCAACAGGTCAGATGGACTCCGACCGGTCACAATGCTCCAGGCTGTGTTGAAATACGTTGCGGCGCCGGTTTCATCTCCCACCGCAATCATTACATCAGTGCCCTCCGACATAGTCCTGAAACGTTCCTCACTTTCCTGTAGTGCCCGCCTGGCAAGAACCTGGTCAGTGATGTCAGCCGTCAACCCAACAATATGTGTTGGCTGGCCGTTTGTATCATACCGTGGTTTACCATGCGCGCTGATCCAGTGTTGTGAACCATCCGGCCACGTAACAGGATATTCGGCGGTATAGATGCTATTGGTCTGGACCGCTACTGTCACCCGACGTCGTATCTCGTCCCGGTAATCAGGATGTATTGATTCAAACAGCTGGTCGTAGGTAAACACTTCATCCGGGCTACGGCCATAGTTTTTCAGGAACTGCGCAGTCGGTGTCATCCTGCGCGTGGCAAAATCCACCTCAGTAGATCCAAGTGCTCCTGCCTCCATGGCAAACTTCAACCGCACCACTGCTTCCTCCATCGATTGACGATGCAGCATTTCATTTGTTATATCAATGTTCATCCCAATGATCCGGGACGGCGTACCATCAAAATCGTTAATAACCTGTCCGTTTCCCTTGATCCATCTCCGCTCGCCTGATCCGGGCAGGTTGACAGGAAAGCAAAACTCCGGAACCTGCCCGGTCCGGATTGCGGTGTCAACGGATGCTGAAAATTGCTCCCGGAACGATGGTTCCACCAGTGCCATCACCTGCTCTATCGTTATTTCCCCGATCATAGGCAGGCGGAACATCTCGCGGAACTGGTCAGACAAGGTGAGTTTTCCCGAATGCACATTGAGCTGCCAGCTGGCAATCTTCGACGCGGTAATTGCAAGCCTCATAGCGGTTTCAGATTCCTCGAGCCTCGCCATAGTCCTCCGGAGTTCGAGTTTATCCATTACCTGCCTTGCAAGGGTGCGGAGCGCTATTTCCTGCTGCGCCGACAATTTTTTGGTATGGGTATCGATTACACAAAGTGATCCGAGAGCGAATCCCTCTGCATCCAGCAGCGGGATGCCTGCATAAAAAACAATCTTCGGATCGCCGGTGACCAGCGGATTGCCGCTGAACCGTTCATCAATCCGGGCATCTTCCACCTGCATCATTTCTTCCGGACGATTGATAGCATGTGCGCAAAACGACCAGGCACGCTCAGTCTCGCTCACATCCAATCCTTTTTTTGATTTGAACCACTGCCGGTCATTATCGACCAGGCTGATCAGGGCAATAGGTGTCCCACAGATGGCGGCAGCCAGTTCCGTCAAGTCATCGAAATCAGATTCGGTTGCAGTATCCAGAATATGGTATGAAAAAAGGGCATTCAGTCGTGACTTTTCACGTTCTTCGGCATCGTTCCCGGGCTGTTTCTCCACTTCGTCATTTTTGGTAAAAGTAGAGCAATGTAGTTGACTCCGGCTTAAATCCGTAAAAAAACCCGGTGTGGAAACACCAGGTTATAAGACTGCTTATAAAACGAAATCAGGTATCATCATGGCTTGTCCCACCACACCCGGGTACTCAGCATGTCGGGGCCTTGCACTGCTACGGCAGCACTCACATTGGCAGTATTGACCGACAGTTCGCTGGTTGGGTAGGTAAGTCTCCGGATAAATGTACCATTCGGCACATCCGGGTTACTGGGTTGACCGTAAGGGTTCGGTGTAAGAGCGGGGAAACCGCTTCTCCGGAAATTGGCAAACGCTTCGGGCCCGTTTAAAAACGATGCAATCCAGTACTGCGTATTGATCTGTTCCAGCTCGGTGCCCGGAAGCAGGGGATTTGCTGCTACGTATGTATCCCTGGCACCTGTGGCAACGGCTGACGCTACATCAAAACTTGCCATCTGGTCCATGTGCGCCCTGATTCCATCACTGAAATACTGGGCGGCAGTACCCGTTGAAATCCAGCCGCGCACCTGTGCTTCGGCCAGCAGCAGGTTTGTTTGCGCCGCAGTGACAAGGAACACCGGCGTGGTGGTTTTCACCACACGGCGCCTGTCGGCCTGGCTGTAATCATAAAAAGATGCGAGGCCATCTGCTGTTGCCTGCGCACCGATGGTACCGTTATCCCTGCCCATTGGCATTCCGATCTGCTGTGCGGGATTGGTGGAACCGGCAGCTACGGTCTGACCGTTGCCCGATGTGGCTCCCACATAACGAATAGCAATTGCGGCCAGTCGCGGGTCATTCGTATTCTTCAACTGGTCAACAAAAGGTTTGGCAAGGTAAAAGTTGGCGGCTTCCGGACCATTCAATGTGCCACCGACCGGTTGTGTATAGTTTGCATCATGCCGGATGACGGCATTGTCGGCATTAGCCGTGATCACCCCGCCGTTACTGGCAACTACTACGGTTGCCTGCGCCTTGGCCGGATCCACCTTGCTTAACCGCATACCCGCCCGCAGCAGCAGCGAGTACCCGAATTTTTTCCATTTTGTTACATCCCCGCTGTACAGGAAATCAGCGGCCTCAATAGTGCCGGCCGCATCCAGCGCGGCTGATGCTTCAGTCAGCTCCGTAATGAGGCTTGCATAAATATCCTGCTGGGCATCATACTTCGGCAGCAGGGTGAGGTCAATATACCCCCGGCCTGCTTCGGAGTAAGGGATATCACCATACTCATCGGTAAGCACCATGTATGCATATGCCTGGTAAATCCTGGCCATATTGTACAGGTTACTGCGGGCCGGCAGGCTTTGGGTACTGTTGATAACATCGGCGGTGTATTTTACCACATTCTGGTAGTACACTGCCCAAATCGGCGGTGTGGTTACATCGCGGCTATCCTGGTTAAAGTTGGCCCCGGCCAGTACCCCACCATTGGGCGAGATCATCTGCTGTACAATGCCCAGGTCGAATACAAGCCCTTTAACAGGCATGGAAGACTGGATCACTGCATTGTTCAGAAGGAATACCGGGTCAACTGATGTCGGACTTGTTTTATTCTGGTTTAGTTTTTCCAGGCCCTTGTCACAGGATGAAAAGCACAGGGCCAGGATCGCCACCAGGCTATAATTGAATATTTTTTTCATAATCACCTAAATTAAAATTTGATGTTTAAGTTCAGTCCGATGCTTCTTGTGGTAGGCAGGCCCGGGGCTTCCAGTCCCACCTGGTTATCTGAACCAAATCCGAAAGTTTCAGGATCAATATTATCAACCCATTTTTTCAATATCAGTACGTTATTCGCCACCAGGTCCACGCGCACTCCTTTGAACGGCAGTTTTGCAGGGATGTATTTGCTGAGATCATAACCAAGACTTATCTGGCGAAGTTTCCAGTAACCACCATTATAGATCACTGACTCAACAATCTGCTGGCTGCGCAGGTGTTCCCAGTAGGTCTGCACCGGCACACTCACCGTATTTGCCGCGCCTGCCTGGTTGACACCGTCGCCCACAACACCGCCGGTACGGCCTTCCAGTGTCCTCATGTGCAGTCCTTCACGGATAGCATTGAAGTTGGTACCGGACAACATTTTATTACCCAGCTTGTAATCGATAAACACCGACAGGTTCACCCCTTTGAAATTAAAGGTGTTCAGGAAACCACCTGTCCATTTCGGCAATGCACTGCCAAACAGCACCAGGTCACTGGTCCGCAGCGGCAAGCCGTTAGCCTGGAAGATCCGCGCATTACCCTTGGTGGGATCAGTCGCGTACCCATAGCCGGCTATCTGTCCCATCTGCTGGCCAACCACATGTCGCACCTCTCCATTGAACACGTGTGTACCGATGGTTATCCGTTCGCCCGGTGTATTGGTAATGATGCTTTGTACCCGGGTGATATTATAGGATGTATTGGCTACAAACTGCCAGGTAAAATTCTTCTTCTGGAAAGGGATAAGTGTCAGCATCCCCTCAACACCCCTGTTCCTGCTTTCACCGCTGTTGATGCGGGTGTTAAGGAACCCTGATCCATCGGATACCTGCACCTGTACGATCTGATCCCTTGTCGTTTTGGTGTAAGCAGCCACATCGAGGTTGACCCGGCTGTTGAACATCCGCAGCTCGATACCCACTTCCGTTTCGGATACCCTGCTTGGACGCAGGGTCGGATTGGGAATGGAGTTACCACTGGTGGCAACCGGTACCGACACCCCTGATGGATTGTTGATCAGGTTTGCATTCACTGCATAGAACAGCTGTCCGGAATAAGGCGATACGTCGCCATCACTGCCTACTTCAGCATAACCGATGCGCAGCTTGCCAAAATTCAGCCAGCTGAGTTTCTTTAAATTTTCGGAGAAAACATAAGACCCTGAAACAGATGGATAGGATATGCGGCGGTTTGCTGCAGACAAGGTCGAGAACCAGTCGTTCCGGAGGGTACCCGTAGCATACAACGTCCTGTGCCAGGATATTTCGGCCGACCCGTACAGGGAATTCACACCCTGCTCGATGAGGGAATACACCGGGTCTTTGGCGCGGCCATTCTGGACTGAATAAAGACCCCTGACAAAGAAATCAGTTACCTGGACATTATTGATTCTGAGCGTTCTCCTCATCTGGTTTCCGCCCACTGTTATACTTCCGTCAAACTCGCCCAGCTGTTTGGTGGCATTCACCAGGAAGTCGAGGTTGGTCTCCCGGAAGCGGCGTGACTCCTGTGTATAAATCCCGTTTGCAAATCCGGGTGTGAGAGCACGCGATGCCTGGCCTGTAGGGAAATTGTTTACATCTTCGTCGCGGCTGAAATAATCCTGCCCGAACCGTACCTGCCCGAATAACCAGGGCAGGAAATTATACTTCATCGACAGGTTTCCAAAAATCCGGTCCCTGCGGATATTATGGAATTGTTCCGCCAGGATCCAGTATGGATTGGTCCGGTTGGTAAACCTGGAATAGACATATTCATTTCCCTGGGCATTGTATTTATTATCGTTTAGGACCGACAGGGGCAGCGTGTTCGCCATCGCCATCAGCGTAGTGGGGATAGAGTTATCCTGGTTGGCAATGTTCGGGGGATTGGTATTTTTTTCATTGGTGTAATTCACATTACCCATGAAGCTCAGCTTGTCGGTCAGGTTATAACTGAACCCAAGGTTCATCCCTTTCCGGTTGAAACGGTTATTGGGAACAATGCCTTTATTGTCGGCATTGACCAGCGAAAGATACAGTCCCCCTTTTTCGCCACCGGTACTAAGGGTCACCGTATTGGTCAGGTTCTGGCCATCGCGGTAAAATTCCTTGATCCGGCTGCCCTGTGCCACATAGGGAATGTTTGGTGTATTGAACAGCGTATGTGTCATACCGGGTTGGATCTTTTCCCCGAACGACCATTGACCGGATGTGGGATTTGGGGCAGTCGGCCTCACCCCGTTTTCACCCTGCCCGTACTCTTTCTGGTAATCGGTAAAATCAAGCGGGGTATCATTGGTGTAGTTGAGGTTGTAGGTGATCCCGATCCCGGTGGATTTATTCCTCGTTTTGGTAGTGATCATGATCACCCCGTCTTTTGCGCGGGATCCATACAGGGCCGCAGCAGCAGCACCTTTCAGGATGGTCATGTTTTCAATATCATCGGGGTTGATGCTCGAAAGCCCGTCGCCACCGTCGGAGAAAACGCCGCCACCCTTCACGCCAACCGCACTTCCATTGACGTTGCCGCCGGGCTCGGAGTTGGTATTGAAGTTGGAGTTGTCAACCGGCACACCATTGATAACAATCAGCGGACTGTTGTTACCGGAAATGGAAGACTGTCCACGGATCCTGATTTTGGAAGAGCCCCCCGGACCAGTTCCGAGTGCGGAAACGTTGAGCCCCGGCACCTTTCCCTGCAAGGCATTGATCGGGTTCGGCGTACGGTTGATCGTCAGTTCTTCCGGTCTTACTACAGAGGTTGCATAACCGAGACCACGTGACTGCTTGTTGATACCCAGGGCGGTCACCACCACCTCATTCAGGTTGCGGCTGTCCGCATCGAGTACCACGTCAACCACGTTCCTGCCGGAAACAGCCTGCTCTTTTTGTACATAACCAATCGAACTGAAAACCAGTACAGCGTCCGCAGCGGCCGCGATACTGTATTGCCCGGTTGCACCGGAAACGGCGCCCCCGGATTTACCTTTCACCATCACGGATACACCACCCAACGCAGCTCCCTGCGCATCCGTGACTTTGCCGGTCACATTCTGTGCGCGGGTAATAAAGCTGAAAAGTAACAGGAACGAAAACGTAAAAGAAATTTTACGCAATGCCGGCAGGGCTGCCGGATACATTTGTACTCTCATAATAGCAGGTAATTTAGTCAACAATCGTTTCGACAGATGTTTGTCAGTATACAAAGTAGTGGCTTATGAAATCAATAAACTACCAATAAAAAACAATGTTGATTTTTAAACAGACCACGGGCACGGATTGACAAAATCAAGTAAGTTACAGGAGCAAACGTCCGGTACGCCGGACCACTTCTGATTCCATAACACGATTGCATGAAACAACATCCTTCACAGCTTCGCGTGCCGCGCAGGGATTACCCGCTACCTTACCAGACACTGCAAATCCACTGTGGTCGCTGCTTACAGCCGACAGTACTCCCGCTCCCGGATGCATCCCTTTCATATTCAACACCAAACAAAACCATCGCTATATGATCATGAAAAAGATTCTGTGCGGCCTGTTGCTCAGCCTCCCGGCAGCTGTATACGCGCAGCAGGTGACACCCTTGCCTGACCAGATAAAGGCGCTTACTTCGGAATGGAAAGGCAAACGTTCGGCCGACGGACGACCGGAAGTAGCCGAAAAATACCTCGACCGGCTGAAACCTATCCACCTGGAAGAAGCCTGGGGCGTACTGCGTAATAAAGGTTTCCAGAACCAGTTTGAAGGCGACTGGATGGTATTACATCCGGACTCGGTAATGGTTGGACGCGTTGTCACGGCGCAGTACTGGCCATTGCGTCCCGACGTGGATAAAGTAGTAAAGGAGAAAGGAAAGACAGAGGGCCGCATCGGGGGCACCAACTCCTGGCCGATCGATGTATTGAAGAACGGAGACGTGTACGTGGCAGACAGCTATGGAAAAGTTGTCGACGGCACCCTGATTGGCGACAACCTCGGCAATTCGATTTATGCAAAGTCTGCCCGCGGTGTGATCTTCTTCGGATCAGTGAGGGATGTGGAAGGCCTTGAAGAAATAAAGGGATTCAACGCCTGGACAAAAGGATATGATCCATCCTATATCCAGCAGATGATGCTCGGTGGTATCAACGTGCCCATCCGCGTCGGACGCGCCATGGTACTGCCGGGCGATGTGGTGCTTGCGAAAAAAGGAGGCGTGATTTTCATTCCTGCCTACCTCGTGGAAGAGGTTGTACTGAACTCGGAATTCATCGCCCTCAAAGATGCGTTCGGCCACCAGCGCCTGCGCGAGCAGAAATATACACCGGGTGAAATTGACACCCAGTGGACCGATGCAATAAAAAAGGATTTCCTGAAATGGCTTGACGACAATCCGGGTAAAATACCAATGACCCGGGCGGAACTGGACCAGTTCATGAAAGACCGGACCTGGTGACCCAGGTCTTGATAACATCCGGACAAAACAGCTTTACCACGAATAATATTTAAAAAATGACTCCTTCCCAGAAATACCTCAACCAACTCGGACTGACCGATAGCGATATAAACCCTTCCTCCCCCGCTGACCAGGAACCGGAAAACAAACGACGCTCCTTCCTCCGGAATTCACTCATGGGTGGCATCACCTTCGGTGGCGCGCTTGCATTTGCGCCGGTGGAAGACCTTATCGCGCAAAGCACGCAAAAGGTGTCCCGTTTCTCGGGACCATCGGATCTACGGATCACCGACCTTCGATATGCCACCACAACCGTACTGGGCCGCACTTCCGTGATACGGATCGATACCAACCAGGGTATCTACGGTTTGGGTGAAGTAAGGGACGGCGCGGATGAACGTTATGCCTTGTTCCTGAAAAGCCGCTTGCTTGGCATGAACCCCTGCAATGTTGAGCAACTGTTTAAAAGCATCCGGCAGTTTGGCGGACAAAGCCGTCAGGCTGGCGGTGTATGTGCCATTGAAATGGCATTGTGGGATATTGTAGGCAAGGCATACAATGTACCTTGCTGGCAACTGCTTGGCGGACGCTACCGGGATAAAATCAGGTTGTATGCTGATACACCCGAAGCGAATTCGCCGGAAGAACAAAAGAAACTGATCAGCTACCGCATCAATGAACAGGGATATACCTGGTTGAAAATGGACCTTAGCATCGGTGAACTGAAAGGGGTGCCGGGCACACTGGTCAACGATAAATTCTGGCAGAATGCAAAAGGGAATCTTGCACAATGGGGCGATAACAATTATATGGCTTACGCCAATACCCAGCATCCGTTCACACAGATCCAGATTACGGATAAAGGCCTCGACATACTCGCCGGTCTTGTAGACAATGTAAGGGGAATGCTCGGTTATGAAATCCCCCTTTCCACGGATCACTATGGGCATTTCGATCTCAACAACGGGATCAGGCTGGGCAAAGCGGTGGAGAAATACCGGCTGGCCTGGCTGGAAGACATCGTGTCCTGGGAACTGACCGATCAATGGAAAACCATGTCAGATGCCCTCGAGACACCAACACTTACCGGCGAGGATATCTACCTGCTCAAAAATTTCCGGCCACTTATTGATAAACGGGCGGTCGATATTATCCATCCCGACCTCGCTTCATCCGGCGGACTGCTGGAGACAAAAAGAATCGGCGACTATGCGGAAGAAAATGGCATCGCAATGGCCATGCACCAGGCGGGCACACCGGTTTCCTTTATGGCCAATGTGCATTGTGCCGCGGCAACCCAGAACTTCCTGGCGCTGGAACATCATTCCATAGACCTGCCATGGTGGGAAAGCCTGGTAAAGACCACGGATGGCCGGCCGCTGATCACCAGGGGATTCGCAAACCTGCCACTGAGTGCGCCGGGTCTCGGAATCGAGCTCAATGATGAAGTGATGAAACAACACCTGCACGCATCCGATAAAACCTATTTCGCACCCACACCGCAATGGAATGAAACGCGGTCGCACGACCGGATCTACAGCTGATCATTGCATCGCGCTGTGTGCGGGGTGGCATCCTGCGCGATGGCCCGCTATTGAATTGCCATACTAATAACGATACTTGAATGAAACTATTAAAGAAAAGACTGGCCGGTTATTTCTACATGGCTGCCGCAGTTTTCCTTGCCGTATTTATCATCATCACCATCCTCAACCACCACAATTGGGCAGGATGGTTTCTCATGCTCACCTGTGTCAGCCTTGCTTTCGCCTTTAAGGGAAGCAAACTGCTGTCGGGCATGTCATTCACCTTACTGATACTCGGTGCCGTGAGCCTGGCCATGTATTACCCCGGCTATTTCCGCACGGTCGGAACCTTCAACCTGTCCGCGCTCATCGTGCCACTTCTACAGATCATAATGTTCGGGATGGGTACGGAATTAAGCCTGAAAGATTTTGCGCAGGTAGCCCGGATGCCAAAAGGCATTATCCTTGGAGTGGTCTGCCATTATACAATCATGCCCCTGGTGGGACTGGCCGTGGTGCACCTCTTTGACTTCCCGGGGGAAATCGCTGCGGGCATCATGCTGGTGGGTTGTTGCCCGAGCGGGCTGGCCTCAAACGTGATGGCTTATCTCTCCCGCGGCAACCTGGCACTATCCGTTTCGGTTACCACGATCTCCACCCTGCTGGCACCATTTATTACCCCACTGCTTATGCGCCTGCTGGCAGGCAGCCTGATTGAAATCAAACTGGCTGCAATGGTCTGGGATATCACCAAGATTGTCATCCTGCCAATCATCGCCGGACTTGCGTTCCACTACCTAGTGCGCGGAAAGTTCAAATGGCTCGACAAAGCCATGCCGGTCATTTCCATGGGTGGCATCATCCTCATCCTCGTTGTGATCACCGCCGCAGGAAGGGACAACCTGCTCATGGTAGGCGGCCTGCTGATCCTGGCCGTATTCATCCACAATGTAGCCGGATTCACACTGGGATATGTCTCGGCAAGGCTCCTGAAATTTTCCGAGAGCGATGCCCGTACTATCGCCCTCGAAGTAGGGATGCAGAACGCGGGGCTGGCATCGGGACTGGCATTGACCATGGGTAAAATGGCCACCGCCGGACTTGCACCGGCGATCTTTGGACCGGTGATGAATATCAATGGTTCGTTCCTGGCAAGCTGGTGGCACAACCGGATTCCGAAAGAAGATATACCGGCTGAACAGCCGGATCCACCTGCAACCCAATCTTTACCGGGGGCGCTTTAACCGCAACCGATGGCCTGGTAAAAAAATGCTTCTGAAATCTCACGTCATAAATATTCCTTCATGTACAGATACCTTACTGCACTCATTTTTATCTTGCCCTGCGGAAGCGCATTTGCACAATACCCCCAGGTTGCGATCCCCGGGTCGGAAGTCAGGAAAATCAACTCCGCAATAGTGAAGCAGGATTATGAACTGCATATCCTGCTCCCTGGTAATTATGCCGGTAATACAAAAAAGTATCCGGTTGTTTACCTGATGGATTCACAATGGGATTTTCCACTGGTGAAATCTTTATATGGTCAGCAGTACTATGACGGCTTCATACCAGAGCTGATTATCGTAGGCATTACCTGGGGTGGTGTACGTCCGGATCCGGACAGCCTGCGTGCAAGGGATTACACACCCACCAGCGATGGAAGAATTCAACAGGCAGGCGGGGCAGATAAATTCCTTTCGTTCATGAAGGAAGAATTATTCCCGTTTGTAGAAAACAACTATCGAGCCCTGGACACTGGCAGGATCCTGATGGGATGCTCGCTGGGTGGCCTTTTCACGCTTTACACCCTGTTTACACAGCCGGCCTTGTTTGACGGATACATAGCCGCAAGTCCCGCATTGGGATGGGACAACCAGGTGATGCAAAAATTTGAAAAGGAATTTTCCGGAGCGAAATTAAAATCGCGCGCCCGTGTGTACATGACGGTAGGTGACGTGGAAAGAAGCCGGCCTGTGTACCAGAAATTTGCCGCAAAAATGACAGGCAGGAATTATCCGGCAACAATACATTCAAAAGTCCTGGAGAACACCGGGCATTCAGGTACGAAGGGCGAAACATACAGTCGTGGACTGCAGTTTATTTTCAGGCGACCAGACCTTACTCCGGCACCGGCTGTCTTAAGCAGGTATGCAGGGAAATACCTCACCGGACAAGGGGATACGATTGAATTTAAAGATGAAAGCGGCCGGCTGGTGATGTATGCTTCGCCTGGGGAAAAGTATATATTGTCAGCAGCCAGCGACACGGCATTTTACTCCAGATCGGAATTCCTGAATATTTCTGTCAGGATGGATGGAAGTAAGGTGGACGGGTGCTGGCTGCACAGTTATGGTTCGTCCCGGTTCCTGAGGAAAATCGACTGATACACCGATCGTGGGTTGCGGGGCAATTGCAATCAGCTCAGCTCCATCTCCCGTTCCAGCATTTTTTTCCAGTCCTGGTAGAGGTTTTCATACAGCTCAACATCTTTTGGCGATACGATCCTGTCCGCCTTTCTTTTTGCGGTTGCAGCTTCAGCACTTTTGTAAATCCCTGCACCGATCCCGGAACCAATAGCCGAACCAAAGCTTCCGTCACCTTCATAAAACTCTACCGACACATTGTTTACCGCCGCGAACGCCGATGTAAATAGTTCGCTCAGGAAAAGGTTACTGTGCGCAGCACGGATAACAGTAGGATTGATCCCATTTTCACGCATGATATCGAGTCCGTACCGGAATGAAAATGCGATTGATTCCTGCACGGCCCTGACCATATGGGAGGTGCCATGCACATTCAGGTCAAGTCCCCTGAACTGTGCCCCGATAATTTTATTGCTGAGCATGCGTTCGGCACCATTGCCGAAAGGCAGGGCCAACAAACCTTCTGCGCCGGGTTTTACTTTTGCCGCCGTTTCATTCAGCCCGGCATAATCCAGGCTGGCACCCGCCAGGTTGCGGATCCAGCGGTTAAAAATCCCGACACCGTTTATACAAAGCAATATCCCGATGCGTTTATCGGCACCGGCATGGTTGACGTGTGCGAAACTGTTTATCCTTGATTCCTGGTCATAGCTGAGCTGGTCAGCTACGCCATAGATTACACCCGAAGTGCCCGCAGTTGCAGCTACTTCGCCGGGCTGCAGTACATTCAGCGAAAGCGCATTATTGGGCTGGTCACCGGATTTGTAGGAAACGGGTATGCCCGGCTTCAGGTTGAGCCGACTGGCCACATTTTCCTTTACCTCACCATGCACCGAAAAGACCGGCTGTACCGGAGCTATCACCGACCGGTCAAATCCAAAATAATCCATCACATCACCAGACAGGCTTTCATCCTGGAAATCCCAGAAGATGCCTTCCGATAAAGCCGATGCGGTGGTGGTAATCGCCCCCGTAAGTTTCATGGCGATAAAATCGCCGGGCAACATGATGCGGTCAATTTTCTGGTATACCTGCGGTTCATTCTCTTTTACCCATGCGAGTTTACTGGCGGTGAAATTACCGGGGGAGTTCAGTAATCTCGACAAGCAACGTTCAGGCCCGATGGTATCAAATGCCTTTTCCCCAATGGCTACGGCCCGGCTGTCGCACCAGATAATGGAATTGCGCAGCACATGCTGGTCTTTATCTACCAGCACCAGGCCATGCATCTGGTATGCAATACCGATGCTTGCGATATCCAGCGGATTATACTGGCCCCCTGCATGGCAGCGCAGTATCGCCTGCTTTACATTATCCCACCACTGGTCAGGACTCTGCTCTGCCCATCCGGGATGGGGCGACAGGATGTCGACTTCCGCATCCGGATATCTCGCGGAATTCAGACAAGCCTGCGTTTCTGAATCAATCACAGAAACCTTTATCGAAGACGTACCAAGGTCAATTCCTAATAACAACATGGGTGGTAAGTTGAAATACACCGGTAATCGCGCGATCCCGGTTTAAAAAATTTAATTATTCCACAAAACGCGACACGGCATACTGCAGGCCCCGGAGTTCGGCGAGACCTTTCAGCCTTCCGATACAGGAATACCCGGGATATGTTTTTTTCCCGAGATCATCCAGCATCTGGTGTCCATGGTCGGGGCGCATGGGCAATGAAACAGCACGTGCCTTCATAACCCGGAAAATTTCATGCACGATGGCAAACATATCCGCATCACCGCCAAGATGGTCCGCTTCAAAAAAATTACCCTCCCCATCCCCCTTCGTATTCCTCAAATGGAGAAAGTGGATATGGCTACCGAGCCGCTGTACTATCCCGACCAGGTCGTTGTCGGCCCGGGCGCCGAGTGAACCCGTGCAGAAACACAATCCGTTAGAAGCAGATGGCACACCTGTTACAATTTCTTCGAGGTCCTGCTCCGTACTCACGATCCGTGGCAACCCAAGGATGGGATACGGTGGATCATCGGGATGGATGGCCAGTACCAACCCGGCTTCTTCCGCTGCCGGGACCACCTGTTGCAGGAAGTAACGCAGGTTTGCCTTCAGTTGTACACTGTCAATTCCCCGGTAGGTGTCCAATGCTCCAAGAACCTCTTCGGGGGTAAACCGCCCGTCGCTGCCAGGTAAACCCAGCAGCGCATCATCAAATAATTGTTGCCGCTGCTGTGGCGTACGTGATTCAAACCAGCTTCGCGCCGCGGCTATCTCCGGTTCGCTATAATCCGCTTCCGCACCCGGCCTTGCGAGGAGAAACAGGTCAAATGCAACGAACGCAAGCCGTTCGAAATACAATGCCTTACTGCCATCCGGAAGTAAATACCCGGTGTTGGTCCTGAGCCAGTCAAGCACCGGCATGAAATTATACGTAACAACCCGGATGCCACAGGCACCCAGGTTGTACAGACTTTGCCGGTAGCTGGCAATATGTAACTGGTAGTTATCCGCTCTTCGTTTGATATCCTCACTTACCGGAAGGCTTTCCACAACGGTCCATGTCATTCCCTCGTTTTCGATAAGCGCCTTCCGTTCCAGAATATCTTCTTTCGTCCAGGTCTCCCCCACGGGTACCTGGTGCAATGCTGTCACCACCCCCGCGCAACCCGCCTGCCGGATGTCACGCAGGCTTACCGGATCCCCTGGCCCAAACCAGCGCATGGTCTCGTCCATCATCAGATAAACCGGTTGATGATATTTTCCAGGTACTCCTGGCGACCGCTTTTTGCAACTGGTTCACCATTCTGCACAGCATATTCGCGTAAGTCCTCGAGTGAGAGTTTGCCGTCTTCGAAATCCTTTCCTTTACCGCTGTCAAAACTTGCGTAGCGGCTTTCCCTGATTTTCCGGAAATCTGAACCCTGCAGGATCTTGTCCGCAGTAATCAGCGCCCGCGCAAATACATCGATACCGCCGATGTGTGCATGGAACAGGTCTTCCGGATCGATTGAGTTGCGACGGATTTTGGCGTCAAAATTAATACCACCACCCTTCAGTCCACCCGACTGCAGGAGGATCAGCATCGCTTCGGTAAGCTCATTGATATCATTGGGAAACTGGTCCGTATCCCAGCCATTCTGGTAATCACCACGGTTGGCATCCATACTTCCCAGCAGGCCCGCATCGGCAGCTACCTGCATTTCATGCGTGAATGTATGTCCGGCGAGTGTGGCATGGTTGACTTCGAGGTTGAGACTGAAATCATCCAGGAGATCGTACTGGCGGAGGAATCCGATTACCGTTTCTGCATCATAATCATACTGGTGTTTGGACGGTTCGCAGGGTTTTGGTTCAATAAAGAATTTTCCCTTGAAACCGTTGCCCCTGGCATAATCCCGTGCCGACTGCAGGAATTTGGCCAGGTGTTCTTTCTCCCTTTTCATATTGGTGTTGAGCAGGCTCATGTAACCTTCACGACCACCCCAGAACACGTAGTTCTCCCCGTCAAGCCTGATCGTTGCATCCAGTGCCGCCTTCACCTGCGCCGCACCATGTGCCAGCACATGGAAGTCGGGATTGGTTGCAGCACCATTCATATAGCGGCGGCTGGAAAAAAGGTTGGCAGTTGCCCACAACAATTTTACACCGCTGGCAGATTGTTTTTCTTTCAGGTACGCCGACACTGTATCCAGCCTCTTGTCGTTCTCCGCAATGTCCTGGCCATAGTCCACCACATCCACATCATGGAAACAATAATAAGGAAGACCCAGTTTCGTGATAAATTCAAATGCGGCATCTGCCTTCTCCTTCGCGCGGGCAACCGGGTCAGCCGCATTGTCCCAGGCAAAAAGATGCGTAGCCTCCCCGAACGGATCAGAGCCATTGCCGTTAAAACTATGCCAGTAGGCACATGCAAAGCGAAGATGGTCTTTCAGTTTTTTTCCTGCAACCACGCGGTTTTCATCATACCAGCGGTATGCCAGCGGATTGTCTGTGTCGACCCCTTCAAACTGAATCTGCGATACTCCCTTGAAGTATTCTTTTTGTCCTAAAATAATTGCCATTTTTTTTGTGTTGGTGATTATCGATTAATTGGATTGCATCAGGAGAGGAAAAAAAAGGGAAGGATGAAGAGTCACCCCTCCGTCGATTGCTCTCACTTGCTTATGCTTGGAACTCATTGTAATTCATTTTGGATTCTTCCGTCTTATGCCGGAACGGCTCGTTTACCTGAACTGGCGGAATGTAGATAACGTCCCCGTTTGACAGGGCAGAGGTAAAGAAACTGTACTTTTTCATTGCGCGGTTTAAAACTTCAATCGTTAGCTGACATCCCTGCTACGAATATAGAAAAGTTTGAGAATATAGCAACCGATTGCATAAATCATGGAAAAATCATTTTTCTTTACCGCAGTTGTTTCCGGGAGTTTTTTTTAAACCGCTGCCTGTTTCGAATTACATTTTTCCCGATCTTTAAGCAATCGATTGCAGTAATGATTCCTTTCCCTTCCGGAAACGCTGTTTTGCCGCAACAATTACCCGGGAACGGCCCTGCTCCGGATTCCCTTGCCTTTTACCGATATGAAAAAAATCATCCTTTCTTTTTTTTGTTTCCTGCTCGCTTTCGTATCGAGGGCGGACAATGGCTATGATCTGTGGCTGCGGTACGTGCGGGTTACCGACGCGGCCCTGCTTCGCTCCTACCGCAATGCCATCGGCCGGACTACAGTCATCGGTACATCGCCGACCATGCAGGCGGTCCAGAAAGAACTCGCTACCGCCCTCGGCGGTCTTATCGGACCGATGACACCCTCCTCCGGCAGCAACGGCATCCTGGCAGGTACACCGGACGGTTCGGAAGCCATCCGGAATGCCGGAATCCGGCACCTGCTGGACAGCACGGGCGACGAAGGGTTTGTAATCGTTACGCGATCAATCGCGGGAAAAAAAACAATCCTTATTACGGGCAACACCGAGCGGGGGGTACTGTATGGCACGTTCCATTTTCTCCGGCGCCTCCAGCAAAACCTGCCGGTATATGCAGCCGATGAGGTATCTGTGCCGCGGATACAACTGAGAATGCTCAATCACTGGGATAACCCGGATGGAAGCGTTGAACGGGGCTACTCGGGATCATCCATCTGGAACTGGCACCTGCTGCCGGGTTACATGGACCCCCGCTACACCGACTATGCAAGGGCCAATGCATCGATCGGTATCAATGCCACGGTGCTCACCAACGTAAATGCAAATACCATATTCCTTACACCTGCCTATCTCCTCAAGGTCAAGGCACTGGCAGACCTGTTCCGCATCTACGGCATCAGGGTATACCTCACGGCCAAATTCAGCTCGCCGATCGAACTGGGTAAACTGAAAACCGCCGATCCTGCTGATAAATCCGTGCAGGATTGGTGGAAATCAAAAATGCAGGAGATCTATTCAGTAATTCCCGACTTCGGCGGATTCCTGATCAAGGCCAACAGCGAAGGACAGCCGGGTCCGCAGGACTACGGACGCACACATGCGGACGGCGCCAACATGCTGGCAGAAGCTATCGCACCGTTTATGGGGACCATCATCTGGCGGGCATTTGTATACAGCCATTCCAATCCCGCCGACCGGCACAGCCAGGCATACAATGATTTTGTGCCGCTCGATGGTAAATTCCGTTCCAATGTAATTGTGCAGGTAAAAAACGGGGCAATTGATTTCATGCCCAGGGAACCCTTCCACCCGATATTCGGTGCTATGCCGGAAACACCACTGGCAATGGAATTCCAGGTAACCCAGGAGTACCTTGGCCAGGCGACAAACCTGGTTTTCCTCGCACCCTTATTCAAGGAAACGCTCGACAGCGACACGTACAGCAAAGGCAAGGGCAGTACCGTGGGAAAAATTATTGATGGCAGCACCGACCATCATACCCGGTCCGCAATGGCAGGGGTAGCCAATATCGGCTCCGACATCAACTGGACCGGACATCCTTTTGCACAATCAAACTGGTATGCCCTCGGCAGGCTTGCCTGGGATCATACCCTCAGCAGCAGCCAGGTGGCACGCGAATGGCTGGGCATGACCTTCACTAACGATACAGGTTTCCTTAAAGTCGCCCTGCCCTTGATGCTCAACAGCCGCGATGTACTGGTGCAATACTCCAACCCACTCGGACTGCATCATATCATGGGAACAGGCCATCACTACGGCCCGGCGCCCTGGGTCAGTAACCAGTCCCGGCCCGAATGGAACCCCGTATACTATCACAAAGCCGATAGCCTGGGAATAGGCTTTGACCGGACCGCCTCAGGAAGTAATGCACTGGAGCAATACAGACCAGAGGTACGAAACAACTGGCAGGACCCGGAGACCTGCGATGAACGTTTGCTGTTATGGTTTCATCACGTGCGCTGGGATCACCGCATGAAAAGTGGCAGGACGCTTTGGGAAGAACTGTGTTACCAATACAACAACGGATGCGTGGAAGTAAAAAAAATGCAGGAAACCTGGAAAAAACTGCAGGGTTTCGTTGATCCGCAACGTTTCTCGCAGGTAACCATGCTGCTCGCAATACAGTATGAAGAGGCCGTATGGTGGAGGAATGCATGCCTGCTGTACTTCCGTGACTTCAGCGGAATGCCGGTTCCCCCGGGTTACGACAAACCTGATCACTCACTCGATTATTATAAAAGCCTGCGTTTCCCGTTCGCACCCGGAAACTGATTTAACTACTCAATGATGAACAACAACGAAAGGAAAATTGCAATTGTTACCGGTGGCGGATCCGGTATAGGACTGGGCATCGCCCGGAAATTCACCGAAAACGGTATCGATACTATCATTGCCGGCCGCACGGTCAGCAAACTCGAAGCAGCAAAAGAACTGCTGGGTGACAGATGCCATGTGATGCCCTGCGATATCTCAGACCTGAAAAGTATCCCGGATTTTGTGGAACAGGTGTATCGCGGCTTCGGCAGGATCGATATCCTGGTCAATAATGCCGGCATCAACGTCAAAAAAGAATTTACCGAAGTAACGGACGAAGATTTCCAGCTTGTCATGCAGACCAACCTGAATGCCGTGTTTGCAATGAGTCGTGAAGTAGTTAAAAAAATGCTGCCGAATAAATCGGGCTCCATCATCAATATCAGCTCAATGGCCGCCCAGTACGGCATCCCCAAGGTAATCGCCTATTCAGCCAGTAAAACCGCACTCGATGGGATGACCAGGGCAATGGCAGTTGAACTTTCACCAAAAGGTATCCGCGTGAATTCGATCGCTCCGGGATTTATCTATTCGGAAATGACAGCCAAGGCACTCGACAGTGAACCGGAACGGAAAGCAAAAGCACTCGGCCGCACTCCGATGGGCATTATGGGACAACCGGCCGATATCGGCGAAGCAGCCCTGTTCCTTGCCACTGACGCATCTTCTTTCATTACCGGTGTGGTGTTACCGGTCGACGGTGGAAACAGTATCGGGTTTTAAATCTCCCAGCCAGATGAAATATATTCTCCCATTTTTATGCGCGTTGTTCCTGCACCAATACATGGCTGCACAATCGCTGGTCGGTACCGGGAAAGACCGCAATTCATTCCCGCTGACGGATGTGGTCATCTGCGTGGACCCGGCGGAGGATGAACTGGTGAAACAATCCGCGCGATTGCTGCAACAGGACCTGGAAGCACTGACCGGGACAAAACCGCCGGTGGTGGATGCCCCGGGAAAAAATACCAGCATCATCATCGGATCGGTAAACACTTCTTCGCTGATAAAAAAAGAACTGGCCGCAGGAACCTTCAGGTCGGAAGGGTTGGTAGATAAATGGGAAACTTACCGTATCCAGACCTTCGCAAAAAAAGTGCTGATCGCCGGAAGCGACCGGCGTGGCACCGCATATGGCGTAATGGAACTCAGCCGGCAGCTGGGAGTATCGCCCTGGTACTGGTGGGCAGATGTACCTGTACGGAAAAAAACGACCCTCTATCTCCTGCGGAACAGGTCTCTCACCGATAGCCCGAAAGTAAAATACCGCGGCATCTTCCTGAACGATGAGGCACCGGCACTCTCCGGCTGGACCAGGGAGAAATTCGGTGGATTCAATCATTCCTTTTACGAAAAGGTTTTTGAACTCATGCTGCGGCTGAAGGCCAACTATATCTGGCCGGCTATGTGGGGCAACAAATTTTATGATGACGATTCACTGAATATCCGGATGGCTGAGCGCTACGGGATCGTCATTGGCACATCCCACCATGAACCCCTGATGCGGGCGCATGATGAATGGCGGAAATATGGTTCCGGAAAATGGAACTACGACAGCAATGCGGTGGAACTGCAACGTTTCTGGGAGAAAGGAATGTTGCGGGCTACTAATGAAAAAATTGTCACCATCGGTATGAGGGGCGATGGTGATGAACCAATGTCCCGTGAAACCGCTACCAGCCTGCTCGAACGGATCGTTGCCGACCAGCGCCGGATCATTGCCTCCACCACAGGTCAACCCGCATCCGCAACCCCGCAGCTCTGGGCCCTGTACAAGGAAGTACAGGACTATTACGAAAAAGGAATGCGCGTGCCCGACGATGTAACCCTGCTTCTTTGTGATGACAACTGGGGAAACATCCGGAAACTTCCCAACCCTACCGCACAAAAACGAAAAGGGGGTTATGGCATCTACTATCATTTCGATTATGTGGGCGGCCCCAGGAACTATAAATGGCTCAACACAAACCCGCTTCCGCGTATCTGGGAACAGATGCACCTCGCCTGGGAACATAACGTCCGTGATATCTGGATCGTAAACGTGGGCGACCTCAAGCCCATGGAACTTCCCATATCGTTTTTCCTCGACTACGCGTGGAACCCGACAGCTATCAGTGCTTCCGATATCCGCCCATGGACAGAACAATGGGCAGCTGCACAATTTGGAACCGATTTGTCGGCCGAAATAGCGGATCTTCTCGCCAGTTACGCGAAATATAACAGCATGCGGAAACCGGAACTGCTCGATGCAAGAACTTTCGATCTTCCCTCTGGTGAATGGAAACGGGTAGTGGCAGCCTACAGCAGCCTGCGCGAACGGGCTGAAAAGATAAAACAGCGTCTGCCTGCGGCAATGCAGGATGCCTACTACCAGCTGGTGCTGCATCCGGTGCTGGCCTGCGCCAACCTGTATGAAATGTATTATTATGCTGCCCTGAACCAGGAGGCAAAAGAACGAAACCTCCTTACGACCAATGCCTGCGCGGATTCAGTAAAAAAATTCTATATCAGGGATTCAATGATCACAGCGGATTATCACCGGCTGAACAACGGGAAGTGGAACCACCTCATGAGCCAGACACATATCGGGTATACGTACTGGCAGCAACCGGAAAAACAGGCCATGCCAGCAGTTTACTACCTGCCGGCCGGCAGCGGCAACCCTGTATCCAACACCGTATCAACAGATGTAAAGGCCGCAACTATCCCCCCTGGAACAGCAGCCAATACCTTTTACCAGCTGGAAGGCAGCGGCATCTCCATAGCCGCAGAACACTTTACCAGGGCAGTTGATGCTTTACCGGTGAAATGGACGGTGCTGCCCGATCATGGCCGTACGGGATCAGCCATGACCATTTTACCGGTTACCGCAAAATCACAACTTCCGGCTGAAGGTGGTGCACACTTGGAATATGAAGTCTATACCTATGGCGAAGGGAAAGTGACGCTGGACACCTACCACTCACCAACATTAAATTTCACAGGGGCTCCAGAAGGCCTCCGGTATGCCATATCCATCGATGGGGAAGAACCACAACTGGTCAGCATCAATAAAGAAGACAAAAATTCAATCAGCGGTATCTGGAATAAATGGGTAGCGGAAAATATTATCATCCGGAAGACTACCCATGTGATCACCGGTGCCGGAAAACATACCATCCGCTACTGGATGGTCGATCCCGGACCCGTGCTGCAAAAGATCGTGGTCGATTTCGGCGATACCGCACACAGCTACCTGGGGCCGGAGGAAACAATAAAACGACAACCCTGAGCCGGCCTTAACGTGACATATTCAAAAACAAAAAACAGAATGACTTGAAAACACTGATAGTACGAAACACCACCGCCCTGTTTACCGCAGCCATCCTGCTGAACGCCTGTTCGGGTAACAAAAGCCTGCCGGCGGGATCAAAAGCGACCCCGTCCCTGAAAGAAATTTTTAAAGATGATTTTTCCATCGGCACCGCCCTGAATGCCTCACAGATCGAAGGCCGTGACAAACAGGCCGCCATACTGGTGCCACAGCAATTCAACATGGCAACACCGGAAAATATCATGAAAGCGGAGGTCATCCATCCGGAATGGAACCGGTATGATTTTGACCTGGCAGATAAACTGGTGGACTACGGGCGCGCTAATAATATCGGGATCAACGCGCACACCCTGATATGGCACAGCCAGCTGCCACGCTTCGCCAGGCAGATCCAGAATGTGGATTCCTTCCGCCTGTTTTTCAACGAACATATCAAAACCGTTGCGGCACGCTACCACGGGAAAGTTTTTTCATGGGATGTGGTCAACGAAGCACTCAACGAGGATGGCAGCATGCGGAAATCCATTTTCCTGGACAAACTGGGCGACGGATTCGTCACAGATGCTTTCCGGCTTGCAGCAGAGGCATCACCCGGAACAGAACTTTACTATAATGATTATAACAATGAGCAGCCAGCCAAACGCGCCGGATGTATCACCCTCATCAAAAAAATACAGGCTGCCGGCGTACGCATCGATGGCGTGGGAATCCAGGGCCACTGGCATCTCGGAAAGCTGCCATTAAAAGATATTGAGCAAAGTATTCTCGAATATTCCGCACTTGGCCTGAAGGTCATGTTTACCGAACTCGACATCGAAGTGCTGCCGCGGAATTTCCAGGGCGCAGATGTGAGCCAGCGAATGAAAAGTACCCCGGAAACGAATCCCTACCCGGGAGGATTGCCCGATAGCGTACAACAATTGCTGGCAGATGATTACGAAGCATTGTTCAGGCTTTTCCTGAAACACAGGGACAAGATCACCCGCGTTACATTCTGGGGTGTGGATGATGGCCAGAGCTGGCTCAACGGATGGCCAGTACCTGGTCGCACCAACTATCCATTGCTGTTTGACCGGAATTTCAAACCAAAACCCGCGTTTTATAAAGTAGTTGCATTAAAACAAACCGGCAAATAACCCACCATTCAAGTTTTACCATGAGCAATCACAAATTATCCGTTGTTGAAAAAGTAGGTTACAGCCTGGGTGACCTCGCTGCCAACCTGGTATTCCAGACCCTGATCACCTACCTGGCCTACTTCTACACCGATATCTATGGTCTCGAACCCGGACACGCATCCGCCATCATGCTGGTAGTCGGGCTGATCGCCGCATTTGGATTCAACCCTGTGATCGGTGCACTGGCCGACCGCACCGTGTCCCGCTGGGGAAAATTCCGTCCCTGGATCCTGTTTACCGCCATCCCGCTGGGGATTACTGCACTGCTTGCATTCAGCACACCGGACTTCAGCTACAAAGGGAAACTCATTTATGCGGTGATCACCTATACATTCCTGCTACTTTTTTACGCAGCTAACAATTTGCCATATGCAGCGCTAAGCGGAGTGATTACAGGAAACATGAAGCAACGAAACAGTATGTCGGCCTATCGTTTCGTTGCAGTAATGTTTGCACAATTCTTTGTTCAGGTTTTTATGCTACCGATTATCGAGTCAGCAGGAAACAACAACTTAAAAGATAGCATCGAAATAGCCTCAGTGGGAAACAACAACTTAAAAGCCGGTATCGAAATCGTCATGACCTGGCTGGCAATCATTGGCACTATCATGCTGATCATCACCTTCCTTACCACACGCGAACGCATTATCCCCAAACCGGAACAGAAATCAAAGCTGACTGAAGACCTGGCCGACCTGGCGAAAAACCGGCCCTGGCTGATCATGCTGCTGCTCACCACACTGGTGTTTGTGACCCTGGCACTGAAAGGCGGGGCTTACGTGTATTACTTTAAAAACTATGTCGACAAGGATGCCCTTACCCGGTTTATCACACCGGTACTGGACGGACTGAACAGCATCGGTGTCAACTTCTTTGGGCAAGACCCGGTATCCGCAGGCTTTGGTCTCTTCAATGCCGGCGGGATTATTTTCATGATCGTCGGGATCACCCTTTCAAAAAGCCTGGCCGATAAATACGGGAAACGGGATGTATTCGGGATTGCACTTTTTATCTCTACCCTGTTCATCCTCTTTTTTTATTTCTATGCCCCCGCATCGGTCGGACTGATGTTCGCTTCGCAGATCCTCCATGGTTTCTTCTACGGAATCACGATTCCGATCCTGTGGGCGATGATCGCCGACGTAGCGGATTACAGTGAATGGAAAAATAACCGGGAAAAATAACCGACGCGCTACCGCCATTATTTTTTCAGCGATGATGGTCGGACTGAAAGGCGGACTCAGCATCGGCAGCTCATTGCTCACCTTATTGCTTGGGGTATTCAACTACCTGCCCAACAGCACGGAAACACAGACGGAATCCGCTATCCAGGGCACCCGCCTCCTGGTGAGTGTGATACCCTCCATCCCCTTCCTGCTTGGCGCGCTGCTGCTGTTTTTTTACAAAATCAACAAACAGATGGAAGTGACCATTGAAGCCGACCTCAAACAAAGACGCGGATAAACAAACCCTGAAATGAATTTTTATGCCTGAAGACAGTATTGAACATATCGACTTCGACAAACTCAGACAACAAGCCATCTCACAACCACTGGTAGACCATATCTACACAGCAGACCCATCGGCCCACGTGTTCAACGGAAAAATATATATCTACCCTTCGCATGATATCGAGTCCAATGTACCCTTTGACGACCTGGGCAGCCATTTCGCCATGCAGGATTACCACGTGATCTCGATGGATTCACCGGAAGCTGCAGCAGTGGATCATGGCGTGGCACTGGATGTAACCGATGTGCCATGGGCAGAAAAACAAATGTGGGCGCCGGATGCGGCGGAAAAAGACGGACGTTATTACCTGTTCTTCCCGGCAAAAGCACCCGATGGTATTTTCCGGATCGGAGTGGCCACCAGCCAATCACCCACCGGACCATTCAAAGCGGAACCGGAAGCCATCCGCAACAGTTTTTCCATCGACCCTGCAGTGTTCTGCGATGATGACGGGAAATACTATATGTACTTCGGTGGCATCTGGGGCGGACAACTCCAGCGATGGAGGAAAGGCAGCTTCAATGCGGCAGGTGAGGGACCACTGGCACATCTTCCTTCTGCTGGTGAACCAGCACTGTGTGCGAAGATCGCCCGACTGACCGATGACCTCCTGCAGTTTGATGAACAGCCCCGGGATGTAGTGATTATCGATGAATCCGGAAACCCGCTGCTGGCGGGGGATACAGACCGCCGGTTTTTTGAAGCAAGCTGGATGCACCGTCACAATGGTTTGTATTACTTCTCCTGGTCAACCGGAGACACCCATTTCATCTGCTATGGTACCGGTGATAATCCTTACGGACCATTTACCTATCGCGGCAGGATCCTCGAACCCGTCGTTGGTTGGACTTCCCACCACTCCATCTGCAAATACGCGGATAAATGGTACCTGTTCTATCATGACTCGAGTCTCTCGGAAGGAGTAACGCACCTGCGAAGTGTAAAACTCACGGAACTGCAACACCTGGACAACGGTGAGATCAGGACCATACAACCTTACATTAAATAATTACCGGACAATCCCGGAAACAATATTGCCATGAAAAGGATTCTTTTGTTTGCCACCCTGCTTTTTGCCGGTCGTGCCCACACGCAGGACTACCGCTCTTTCCCGATGTGGAACACGGCATTGCCGGTTGAAGAACGGGTAAAGGATGTGATCAGCCGCCTCACGCCGGAAGAAAAAGTAGCGCAGATGCTGAACACCACTCCCGCTATACCACGGCTTGGTATCCTGCCCTACGACTGGTGGAATGAAGTACTTCACGGGGTGGCACGGACACCTTTCCGCACAACCGTTTTTCCACAGGCCATTGGCATGGCTGCAACCTGGGACAGTAATGCCCTCTTCCGGATGGCAGACTATTCGGCACTGGAAGGACGCGCCATCCAGAACAAAGCCATCGAACAGGGACGTACCGGCGAACGGTACGTGGGACTGACCTACTGGACACCCAACATCAATATCTTCCGCGATCCACGCTGGGGACGCGGACAGGAAACATACGGGGAAGACCCCTTCCTGACTTCCATGCTCGGCCGCGCATTTGTACGGGGCATCCAGGGCGAAGACCCGAAGTACTTGAAGGCAGCCGCCTGTGCCAAACACTTCGCGGTACATAGCGGTCCGGAACCCAGTCGCCACGCAGATAATTTCAACCCCACGCCCTACGATCTCTGGGATACTTACCTGCCTGCATTCAGGACCCTCGTGGTGGATGCAAAAGTGGAAGGCGTGATGTGTGCCTACAATGCTGTGAATACCCAGCCCTGTTGCGGCAACGACCTGCTGATGAATGATATCCTCCGACAGCAATGGAAATTCACCGGTTACGTTACCTCCGACTGCTGGGCAATCGATGATTTTTTCAAATACCATAAAACGCATCCCGATGCCACCAGTTCAGCCATCGATGCAGTCATGCATGGCACGGACGTGGAATGCGGACAAACCGTTTACCTTACCCTGCTTGATGCTATCCGTACAGGAAAAATCAAGGAAGAATACCTCAACCAGTCACTCACGCGCCTCTTCACCACCCGCTATAAACTCGGCATGTTTGATCCGCCGTCCATGGTCAGTTACGCACAGACCCCGGCATCTGTGTTGGAAAGCGCCCCCCACCAGGAACACGCCTTGAAAATGGCGCGGGAATCGATCGTGCTCTTGCGGAATGAGAACAATACGTTGCCACTGAAAAAAAATATCAAACGGATTGCAGTAGTCGGGCCAAACGCGGATAACCGCATTTCCGTACTCGGAAATTATAACGGTACCCCTTCAAAAATCACTACGATCCTGGAAGGCATCCGCGAGAAAGCGGGACCAGGCGTAGAGATAATCTTTGAAAAAGGAATCAATTTCACCAATGACACACTGCTGAAATACACCGATATGCTGCAATCCTTCCATCATGAAGGGAACACAGGATTTCTGGCAGAATACTTCAGCAACCGTGAACTGGAGGGACAACCTTACCTCACCCGGCAGGAAAATAAGGTAGACCATAACTGGCAGCGGGGTGATATCATTAACGGAACCAATACCGCCACCAATTTCTCCGCACGATTCACCAGCACATTCACCGCATCCACTACGGGCAGTACCGAACTGGAAGTAGAGGCAGACGATGGCTACCGCCTTTTTGTAAATGGCAAACAGGTGCTGGATGCATGGACACGCAACAGGTGGGGTGCAAAAACATACCGGCTCGTTACACAAAAAGACAGCAGTTACCAGCTTGTCCTTGAATACTGGCAGGGAGATGAAAATGCAAACGTGGCACTACGCACCGGGCAATTGCAGAAAACCGATTTCAGGTCACTCGCGGGCAAACTGGCCACGGCCGATGTGATCATTTTCGCCGGTGGTATTTCACCACAACTGGAAGGCGAGGAAATGCCGGTAAACGCACCCGGTTTTAATGGAGGGGATCGCACTTCCATCCAGCTTCCTGCGGTACAGACCTCATTGCTGAAAGCACTGCAGGCTACGGGCAAACCGGTAGTGTTTGTGATGATGACCGGAAGCGCTATTGCGATACCATGGGAAGCAACCCATATACCCGCCATCCTCAACACCTGGTACGGCGGGCAAAGCGCAGGCACGGCAGCTGCTGATGTGTTGTTCGGCAATTATAATCCGGCAGGACGTTTACCGGTTACCTTTTATGCCGGCGACAAAGACCTGCCGGGCTTTTCCAACTATTCAATGGATGGCCGCACATACCGGTATTTTAAAGGCAGGGCACTTTACCCCTTCGGGTATGGACTGAGTTATACCCGCTTCCGTTATTCAGGTCTGGAGGCGCCGGCAACCATCCGGCAGGGATCCGGACTGACCGCAACCGTCAACCTCGCCAACACGGGCAAAACAGATGGGGAAGAAGTAGTGCAGTTGTACCTGTCCTACCCAGACGCCAAAGGCAAAGCCCCTCTCCGCGCATTGAAAGGTTTCAGGCGGATCACAACCACGGCAGGCCAGGCACAGCAGGTAAGTTTCGTACTTACTCACGAAGACCTGGCACTGGTCAGTGAAAAAGACGGCTCACCGTACCATCCGAAAGGAAAACTGCTGATCAGCATTGGTGGCGGGCAGCCACTCGATGGAATCAATTCGTCCGGCAATGTGCTGACAAAAACAATCACCGTGTTATAAAACAGGTATGAAAAAAACGATCCTGCTCCCGCTGTTGTCCCTTGCCCTGTCGCCGCTGATGGCCCAGGTGAAATTACCGCGACTGGTCAGCGACAGCATGATCCTGCAGCGCGATGAAAAAGTAAAAATATGGGGATGGGCTTCGGCACAGGAGAAAGTAAATGTTCAATTCAACGGGCGCAATTATAAGACATCCGCCGACAGGGACGGGCACTGGTCCGTCCTCCTTCCTGCAACAAAGGCGGGAGGCCCCTACGATATAGTGATCCGCGCCAGTAACAAACTGGTGATCCGTGATATACTCTTTGGTGATGTATGGTTCTGCAGCGGGCAGTCCAATATGGTGCACCAGATGAATATCCACGATGTTACCTATGGCAGCGAGATCCGGACGGCCAATTATCCGCAGGTACGTCAATTCCTGGTCCCCCCTGCAACCAGTTTCACCAACCCCCTGGAGGATGTAAAGGAAGGGTCATGGAAAGCAGCAACCGGCGATAATGTAAGGCCATTTTCGGCCGTCGCATTTTTCTTCGCCCGCCAGCTGGCAGTAAAATACAACATATCGGTCGGGATCATCAATGCAAGCGTGGGTGGTACACCGGTGGAATCATGGACCAGTGAAGAAGGCCTGAAAGCCTTTCCCGCAACCCTTGCCGTGATCAATCGCAACCGCGACAGCGGCTATGTACAACAGATGCAACAACAGGCCCGGGTAGTGGCCAGGCCACCGGCTGATGCAGGAATTGTTTCATCCCCGCAGTGGTCAGACCCAGCCTATCTCCCAAAAGGCTGGCGGAATATCAATATCCCGGGTTACTGGGAAGACCAGGGATTGAAAGACCTGAACGGAATAGTATGGTATCGCCGTGAAATAGATCTCCCGCCGTCCATGGCCAGTCAACCGGCAACGGTGTTCCTTGGCCGTATCGTGGATGCCGATGAACTGTTTATTAATGGAAGTCCGGTCGGGAAAACAACCTACCAGTATCCCCAACGCCGCTACCAGGTTCCGGCCGGGATTCTCCGTGAAGGAAAAAATATTTTCACCATCCGTGTTACCAACAATAGTGGTAAAGGCGGTTTTGTACCCGATAAACCATACCAGGTTTTTTCATCAGCAGATACTGTCGATCTCAAAGGGACCTGGTCGTACAAGGTCGGCGCAGTCTGGCCATCCGTATTACCAGGTGCATCCGGTGCCGGCTTCAACCCCCTTTACCAGCCGGTGGTGTTATATAACGCCATGGTTGCTCCCGTCATCCCTTACAATATAAAAGGAATTTGCTGGTACCAGGGCGAGGCCAATACCGGCCAACCGGCTTTATATGCGCAATTGCTTCCTGCATTGATCAGCGACTGGAGAAAAAAATGGAACAAGCCCTCGCTTCCGTTCCTGTACGTACAGCTGCCGGGTTTCATGGATTACAATTACGAGCCTTCCGAAAGCAACTGGGCCATGTTGCGCGAATCACAGCTGAAAACCCTGTCAGTGCCCCATACGGCCATGGCGGTGGCCATCGATCTAGGGGAATGGAATGATATCCATCCGGATAATAAAAAGGATGTGGGCGAAAGACTCGCCCTTGCCGCACGACAATCAGTATATGGTGAAAAGCTGGTGGCCTCAGGACCGATGCTGGATTCGGCCAGCCGCAGCGGTAACAGGATCACGCTCCGGTTCAGCAACACCGGCAGCGGACTCTCCACCACCGATGGCGGTGACCCGGCATGCTTTGCCATAGCCGGCGCTGATGGCCGGTTTGTATGGGCGAGTTCAAAAATTGAAGGCAACAGTATTGTGGTATGGAATGACGCAATCGCCGAACCGAGGGAGGTGCGCTATGCGTGGGCCGACAATCCCGTCAACCCGAATCTCATCAACAAAGAATCACTGCCCGCTTCGCCATTCCGCATCAGGTTATAAAAAAACAGTATGAAAAAATCCAGCTTACTTCCTGTTATCGGCACCGCAATGCTTGCCGCGGGATGCACCTGCATGGCGCTGATTGGTAAAGCACAGCAGTCGCCGGCAAAGCCAGCGCAGGCACAGCAGGCGCAGGCAAAACCAGCGCAGGCACAGCAGTCTTTATCACAACAACCGCAGCCCCCGCATCTCCGGACCGCAGGCAAGACAAAACAACTGGTTATTGGCCAGGAACCATTCCTGGTGCTGGGTGGTGAACTCGGCAATTCAAGCGCTTCTGACCTGGAGTACATGAAGCCCATCTGGCCGAAACTGCAGGCCATGCATCTCAACACAGTCCTGTTGCCGGTGTATTGGGAAATTTTGGAACCCAAAGAAGGGACCTTTGATTTTACACTCGTTGACAGCCTTGTTGCCAGTGCGCGGTTATATAATCTCAAACTGGTACTGCTCTGGTTTGGTGCATGGAAAAACAGTATGAGCTGTTATGCGCCGGAATGGGTAAAGACAAACCAGGCAAGATTTCCGAGGGCTGTGAACCGTGCAGGGAAAGGACTGGAAATATTGTCCGCCTTCAGCAGGAACAACCTTGAAGCAGATAGCAGGGCATTCAGTGCACTGATGAAACACCTGCGGGATACAGACAGCGAGCAGACGGTCATTATGGTGCAGGTGGAAAACGAAATCGGCATGCTGACGGAAGCACGTGAATATACAGAAGA
>SEAD01000255.1 GCA_004173355.1 Chitinophagaceae bacterium
TTGTGCGTGATCGATACCAAAGCCCGTCTGCTCAGTGAGTACCAGAAAAGGATGCTCGAGTTTCTGCGCGGCCAGGCCATGAACCTGTTGGAGTTTGAGGCCAGCGTATCGATCTTAAAGACCCAATATATGAAAGCCAGGGATTCAGAGATCAGTATCCGAGCTTTTTTTGAAAGTTCCTCCACTTGCCACCTGCTGATCGACAGTGATTTTAAGGTAATCCATTTCAATAGGGCCCTTGCCGATTTTGTACTGGACACCTTAGGGGTCGAGGTAAGGCCCGGACAGCGCCTGAACGATTTTATCAACAGGGAATATGCACCGGATTTTAAAGCGAATTTCCGGCGGGGCCTGCAGGGCGAGCCCACCACGATCGAGCGGGAACTGCACTACTCGGACAGGTCGATATGGTGGCACATCACCTATGAGCCCGCATTTGCCCCAGATGGAAGCATCATAGGCGTTTCCTGCAATGCGACCGACATCAATGACAGAAAACGGTATGAGCAGAAAATTCTCGCCCAGAACGAGGCTCTGCGGAAGGTGGCGTTCTTTCAGTCCCATGAGCTCAGGCGGCCGGTTGCCTCTATCATCGGACTGGTCGGTCTGATGCAGTCCACCGGGCCCGAAGGGCTGGGGGAACTGGTCGGCCTGCTTAATTCCGCTGCCAAAGAGCTCGACGGGAAGATCCACGATGTCATGGATTCGGTCAATGCGGCATACGGACAGCATGGCCGCATCGGGGACGCCGATCCGCCCCGCTCGTAGGTGGTAGATTGTCGGCACGGCATGCAGTTCGGCCGTTCCGGTCAGGTTCTGCGATTTTTCGCTTTTTTTTGCCGTATATGGCTCCCAGGGTGTTTTCACAAGACGTGAACGGATCAAAGAAAATGGTTTTGTTGAACCTAAAGCTTGTGTTGCAAAAAAAAAGAAAATTGGCCGCCTGTAGATTCTATACGGGCCCACATAATATCTTTATTTAAAGCAGAACCATAGGGGGACAATTACCGTATATAACCAGCGAGTAGAAGTATGTTGCTTCAAGGGCGCTGCCCTGTACAGCAGTCGATAGGAATTATTATTTTCCGATGCGGGATATCGTTTTAGTGAAATTCACCAAAGGCCAAATATATGAAACAGATATCCATGGGACCATCGCCCGAGATCAGCCGGATCCGGAGCCTGATGCGCGATGCACTCGCCGCAAGGGAAGTAACGCCAGCGGACTGCAGGCCGATCTCCCGAGATATTTCCGTGCTGACCCATAAAACCGTCAGCGAGACCACGCTCAAAAGGATATTCGGTTTTGCGGGATCCTCACAAAGCTTTTCCAGGTATACCCTCGCCGCACTGGCCGAATACCTCGAGGCACGCTACGGTATTACCCCAAGGGAAAATGTCTGCAGGGAGGATAGCGTCTTTGCGAACATGCGGGTAATTACCCTCACCCGGCTCAAGGCCATAGAGGCAAGATGTGGGATCCCCTTCCCAATGACCATCGAAAGAAAAGGGGCGGAAAAGGAATTTGAGGCCTTTTTTAACGGACCACGCACACTGATGGCCATTGCCGCACTGCCTGGGCAGGGCAAGACCATCATGCTGGCCCACCTTGCCAGACGTTATTTTGGAACGGACGGCCATATCTGTCCGGAGGCTGCCCTGCTCTTCATCGGTGCGGCCAGCTTCTATAAAGCTGACAATACCTGTCTTACCCTGGAGGACTATCTCAGAAAAATGCTCTTTATCGGCCCAGAGGTGCTCTTAACCGAATACCTGCAGGACCTCATGCCAAGCGGTGCCAAAATGGTGATCATGATAGATGGATTTGATGAGGTAAACTGGACCGGGCCGGCCAAGGCCCTTTTGTACGATAGTATCATAGACCTTGTGGGGGGATTGGGAGAGGGCAGTGCGGTCAAGGTCATCCTGAGCATGCGCCCGTTGGCATGGGCAAGGTTCTTCCAAAGGCTGAGAGGTGCCCCGCAAATGGACAGAATCATCCATGGAAGCGGCCCCGTCGAAGGCCGGGCCCTATCCGGCCTCCTGCTGTTGGAAGAATGGGAGGCCGGGGAGATATGCAGAAGGGCGGGCATTGGGACCTACGATCGGTTTGGCACTGAACTCCGGGAATTCCTGGCCCGCCCGGTCAACCTGCAGCTGCTCATCGGCCATCCTAGAAGGGAGGTCCTGCTGGGCTTTGGCAGCGGGATCATCCTGTGCGAGCTGGTATATGCGATCGTACGGCAGCGCATCTATGGATCAAACTACTATACCGAGAAAATTGTTTTCCTGAAAAGGATCGTTTCGCTCACATCCCAGGGAACAAAGGGGTATACCGCGCCAAAGGAGGCACTAATGGCAGATATGCATGGATTTAGGAACGCCTACATGGAACTGCTGTCGGACGGGATCCTTATGGAAGAAATGTTGTCCACCGGGGTCCATCCCCTGGAATCGATCTGTTTTACCGACACCTACCTGTTCGACTATTTCATCTTTGCCTCCCTGCTTGAAACGTTCCACGGCCTGCCCGCCTCAGATGTTGCCGGGCACATCAATGCTACCTATGACGGTAACCGCCGGCTGAATCTCCTTCGTGCGCTTGCCGGACACGGGATCAGGAGCAGGGAGTACGGCTTCATGGAGTTCTCTGCGCTGTCTCTGGATCCGCGGGAGAAAGATGAACTGGTCCTGTTCATTGCCGAGAATGTATGCTACGACAGGTATCACCGTGGAGATACCCTTGTCTAGCCAAAGATCAACACCGGAGCCGGCGGCAGTCTGTAGGGCAGGCCGCAGGCATTTTGGGCAGCACTGCGGATCCTTGTTTGCCCCGAATAGAAATAAGGTGAGCTGAGGGGCATAGACAACGCCCGAAACCGGCACCCGATCCTCAATCGGATCCAGGGGCATATTAAATAAAGTTGTTCGATTCCTGTTAATGCCCATCGGCAGAGAGTCGAACCTAATAAGTAAAATTATCTAAGCTAGATTTGCATTTCTAGATACAAAATGTTATATTTAAACATAGGATTTGCAACCATTATTAATTAAAAAAAGGTGCGTTATTCGGGGAGTTCGAATTTCAATGCCGCTCTAAGATATTG
>SEAD01000256.1 GCA_004173355.1 Chitinophagaceae bacterium
ACAAGGAATCATTTGGAAATATCGTTGCATTTGGAATCGCTTCCGAGCTCGACATCACCGCCAAAAAATATACACATACCGGGGTAAACGAAGAAAATGCACTCAGCATCGGGTTCAGGCCGGAAGGACGGGACAACGAATTCTATTACGGTGGCCTCGATAGCGAGCTTCCTTTCTCTATCACCATTTCATCGATTTCCGACACCCGCGTGCAGGGCAGCTTCGAAGGACAGGTGGAACTCGATAATGTAATCAAAAATATCAGCGGCAGCTTTAACGTTGCCCTCCAGCGCTGATTCCACAAATCTTATTGCGATCAATTGCTCACCGGTCAATGGATTGACCGGTGAGCTTTGTCATGTAATGAAAAAGCCCCATCCGGGAACGGACGGGACACACACTTAAATTAACTACTTATGAGAAAAGTTCAACTGGCAATCATCGCTAGACGCCGCAAATATAGAATCGCTATGTAACGGGAATGTTAAGCAGATATGTTTTTAAAATGAAGTCTCAACCAAGTGGACATAAAACAGGCCCTGCATAAAAATACATGGCCGTCATTTATCCAGGTTTAACCGCCTGGAGCATAATACTTATATTAAAGGGCTCAGCCTTCGCGGCCGTCATCAATATCTGCCTGCGACATTTCCCAGTTTATTTCATCTTCCCCATATCCCGACAGGAATGCGTCATTAATATCTGTGTCATTATTGCCCGCGAATTTTTCCGGCCTGGTAAACTGCAGTCCGGAATCTGCCTCCTCCCCGAAGGAAACTGCCGTCCGGCCAGGGGATGAATAATTGTCGATACCGGTTTGGCCAGGCATGAGTTCCTGGAGACGATTCGTAGGCATTGTATAATTTTTTGAGGTTGGGAAATTGTTGGATCAACATAGGCCATCAAAAAAGGGACCGCATTGAAATCGGCTTCCAGCAAGGGTTTCACGGCTCCCGGTTGCGCCATAGTGCTGTAAGTATAAACCCCTCTGCGCGGACCGGCCAAACACTGAAAAGCCCCAACAGATTTGCCCGGTTGTCGCCATTTCCGTCCGGAATGACCTTTTTTGGGATAATGCTTACATTTCCAATAATTTCCTGATAGCGTCATCCGGCCCGACAATCTACTGCCCGGCTTTTCCCCAAAATCCCTTTTTACCGGGATAGTCGCCACCCCCCGAAAGCCCCACCTTTAACCCACACCTAATCACCCCAAACATGAACAGGATCTGGCTTACAGGAATCATCTTGCTTTCGTTCAGTTTATCTGCAATGGCGCAACCCAAGACTGCAAAAAAATCTTCGAACAAGGCACCCTCACAGGAAGAGATGAACAAATTGATGGAAGACGCCATGAAGGCGGAAGGAATGAGTGCGGAGGAGCAGGCGGAAATGAAAAAGATGATGAAGGGAGTTATGCCTGCCCTGATGGAAGCCAATGCGGGGAAGGTGGATTACCCCGGATTCACGAGCAACAAAGAACTCATCCCTGAAAGGAATACTGCCAAACTCGCAAAGATGCGGAAGAAGCCACTGACCCAGGCAGAAGTCAGCACCTATGCAGGAGGACTGCTGGCAAAAATCCTCGCAAAAGCACCGGCAGCAGAAATTGTTTTGATTAAAAAACACAGCGCTCCCGGAAAGACGGCCAACGACATCGAGGCCGCGGCGGTTGAAGCCATGATGCAGGGACATGCGGCGGCGGCACTTGGCCTTGCCATGAAAGCAGTACAGGCAGATCCATCAAATGCCAACTACCAGAATAATATGGCAGCCATGCTCACCCAATATGGTCATCCCGATCTTGCCATGCCCATGCTGGCAAAACTCCAGACAGGCTTTAACGATAACAGTACCATCCAGAACAACCTCGCCTACGCATGGATGGGGCTCGGTGTCCCGGACAGCGCAAGGATCTTTGCCGGCGCGGCATCGAAAATCAACCCTGCGCAACCGGATGCAAAACTCTGCGGCGGCCTGATGGAAGAGCTGATCGGTGATCCCATAAAAAATTATACAGAGTCGATGGAAAACAGCGTGAATCCTTTTACCGAACAGGTACTAAAAAACAAAGGCGTGGAGCCATCGCTTGACTGGGAAAAAATCAAACGCAGTATTGTTATCTATGAATATTTTCCCGCAAACTGGGTACCCACCCCGCCAATGATGCACAATGATGTGACGTTTTATGACCAGGACAAAGCCGTAATCGAGGCATGGGATAAAATGGCGAAACAGATGGCTGATGATATCGCAATCCTGACAAAAAAATATGAGAACAGGCTCGACAACCTCGCCGATCAGGGAGAAGAAGAATTTGCAGCAACGATGTTCAAAGAGGCAATGGCCGGACAAAGCATGATGAGTAAACCGGCGGTTGCGGTGCTGAAGGTGTTGTTTGCTTACCAGGCGCAGTCGCAGAAAGAGTTTGGCGAGGAAATGACAAGACTTGCTTTCTGGAAAGCTGATCTCGAAAAAGAAAAAAGCAACAAACTCAGCAAACTAACTGACCAGATGAACCGGGAGCGCAGCGACTGCAAAAAATACAAAGTGCGGATGGACGAAGTGGAGAATGATTTCATGAAGACATGGAATACCACCATCCATGGATTCCTGACCCGCAAGACCGAAGAATTCAGGCAATGGCTGAATGCCTGGGTGACGTGGAACTGGTATGTGGCCGGGAATATACAGGGTACGGTTGTATATGCCGACCTCGAATACACGGCCTATTACATCGCAAGGTTATCCAGCATTGTGGGCTCGCAGGAAATAACGGAGGAGCACTGTACCTACAAACGGGTCGAGGTCCAGGAAACAGTCGCAGTACCCCCTATCCCCAATTTCGAATGTCCCGCAGTGGTTGCAATCCCGTCCGGGAAAAACTGGCAGGCCGTACAGGCTGGCGCAAAAAATCTCGACGATAATCCTTTCGGGATAAAGGCCGATGGACCTGTTCCCAATGTAAGCATTGGCTACGGGATCGGCAAAGACATAGCCCAACCAGGTATCAATCCATTTATGAAAACCTCGGACGGAAGTCTCTCACCGAGCCAGGGCGCGGTTAACTCCGCGATAGACCGTGGTC
>SEAD01000124.1 GCA_004173355.1 Chitinophagaceae bacterium
ATATTAAACTAAACGGCGGCATCAGCGCCGCGCATGTAGGCGATAAAGTAGTTATTACTGCCCGTGCCAATGATAAGAACAGCGTGGTTTACGCGGTTTTAGAACCCGCCGAAAACGGTGTGTTAAAGCCCGCGCAACTTACCAAAGTGCCTAAAGTAACCAGCGACAATTATCCATTTGTTGTAGCTACTTCGGCTACCAAAGCACGGCTGCTATTTAAAAGTTATAAGGACCCGGCGATAAATTATGCCGATCTCGACCTGGAAAAAAATACGTGGACAAATAAAGCAGGTTTGCTACAGTCAAAAACAGAGGTATCGCCGGCGGTGTATAAAGTGCTTAACAGTCCGCAATTGTTTTATATATGGAAAGGCGATAAAAAGGATAACAATATTTATTACGCCTATGATATTGACGGCGACGGCAAATTCAGCGAAACGGCCATGCCCGGCTATTTTACCACAAACCTGCCGGTATCTATCTGTAGTGTTGACGAGCGGAAGTTCATCATGTCTTACGTTGGTACCGATAACAAGTTATACATCAGCTATTTTACCGATTACAACCCGGCAAACTGGATGGAGACCGAACTGATGCCAACCAAAAGCGGGCTAACCTTAAAAGACATTGTTTTACCCGGTTCGCACGATGCCGGACTATCTGTGTTAAGCGGCGTGGGCGGTATGCAAAGCGGCCCTATTAACGAGTGTAACACCCTCACCCAAAAGCTGAACGTAGGCCAGCAATTAAATGCAGGCATCCGGATGTTTGATATCCGTGTGGGCACTTTTAACCAGGCATTTTACACCAAACACTGCTCGTCCGACTGTATGGAGGATGCTATTGGCGGCGCCTATGGCGAAAAAATGGCCGACGTACTTACCAGCATAAAAGCATTTTTAACCAAAAACAAAAAGGAGATCGTGGTTATGACCGTTTCGCATTTTTGTGAGCGCGAAACACCGATGAAAAAGCTATCGGATACGATAATGACCGTGTTGGGTAAAGACATGATGTATTACGAGCCGTCTAAAAATATCTCGCAAATGAAGCTGAGCGAGCTTGCGGGTAAGGCTATTATTACCTACGAGGGTTACGCCATGCCCGACATGCATATTGATTCGAGCACGATGGCCGGCAAATCAACCGCCTTTTTAAACATCCGCAGGGCTTACGCGGCAACAAATAAGCTCGATCTGTTAATAGGGAAACAAAACCTGTTCTTCACCGGGCTGGCAAAAGATATTAACGCGAATGACCTGGTAAGGGTTGACTGGCAGCTTACCCAGGGCCCCGACGAGGCTGCTATGATATGCAACGATTTTGAAAGCAAGAATACTGGCATACTGCTTAACAGTGCTTTGCTGTTAACCAACATGGTGCGTAAATATAAAAGCATTATCGACCACTCGATGGCGGGCAACAAGCTGATATCAAAATCAATAAACGACTGGATAAACGCGGGCCTTATCACCAAGGTAAACAAGCCCAATATTTTATACGTGGATGTGTCGGGCTCGTGGATAACCGATTACTGCATCGAGCTGAATAAATCCAAGATCTACAATTAAGTTTTTGAGGCCGATACGCGGTCGATAACATCCAGCACGAGGGGTGCCTGTACAGCTACATCAAACTGCTGCACAATAGCTTGTGCTTCGCTGCCTAATTGGGTTACGCGTTCGCGGTTGTTATATAATTCAATAATTGCATCAGCCATAGCCTGCGCATCGGCATAGGGCACTACAATGCCGCCACTGTTCGCCAGCAGGTCGGGCATACCGCCAGACATATCAAAACAAATAATGGGTTTGGCCAGTGCGGCTGTTTCCAGTCATATCGGAAAACTGGATAGCAGCATCCGTGAAGCGGTGCAATTGCTCCGGGAAACAATCCTGTCTGCAAGCCCGCTGGTGAGTGAACACATCAAGTGGAACAATCCGGCATTTTATTACAACGGGCCAATGGAGGCCAGTGACCCCAAAGAATACCGGAGGGATCTTGCGGTAATGAACCTGCACAAAAACCGGATCATGCTCGTATTCCCTTCGGGAAATAAGATACCTGACGCAGGAGACCTCCTAACCGGGAATTACCCGGATGGCAGGCGTATCGTGAGTTTTACCGGGGCGGCTGATATCATTTCTTCCAAACTCAGGCTGGTTAGCCTTATCCGGCAATGGATTTCGCTGACTGCCTGAACCGGATGATCTCGGATTTAAGCACTGCGGGGCTGGCAGCAGTAATGTTGACCAGCCGGTATTTTTTACCGTACCGGAAACAGGACCATCTCCATTCTGCCTGGCTGGTTGTGAAATCATCCCCTGATTCATACCACCATGCGGTATACAATTCATCTCCCCCCTTTACCAGCGTGGCTGTGTATACCAACATATTCCCGCAGTTTTTTTCCATCACGCCTTGGAATTCAAATCCGCTGCCTGACCAGCAGATCATGGGATTATGATCGGCTGAATAAAATCCAGCCATGGGTTTAATATAGATTAATGCAGAACCATTGTCCAGTTTCAGGATATTATCATTCATGGCCGTTGCCGTGTAACCCGGTACAGCCGCGGGTTGTGTCGCCCCATTGAAAGAAGAACCTTTCACCGTAAATGCGGTACAGCAGATCAGCAGGCAGGTTGCGAGGTGAAGGGCGGTATGTCTTGCAGGCAGCCCCGACGGCACATTCGGCCTGTTGAACAGGATCACCGGCTCGCGCTGCGGCAATCGACCGATCATCTTTTTTGCCAGCAGCCAGCAGGGCAACAGCACGTATACCAGGAAACAGGCCAGTCCTGCCAGTTCATGTGTGACAGAAGCCGGCGGGACCGCAAAATACACCAGGATGACTATCCGCAGCAGGTTGCTCAGGATGTTAAACATCACTACTAAACAGAAAAAGGTGAACAGGGTAAGAAAGGAAACTTTTTTCCGGGCACGTGCTGCGAGGATGGAAAAGATAATCGCCGAACATAGTAAGGAAATGCTGAGCATGCTGAGTCCCATGCATGCCGGGTCAACGGAAAATAATTCACCATTGTTGCCGATCATATTGCCTTCAGCAGTATAATCCCTGCCAGTCAGCCGGAGGACGAAACCGGCGGCAGTACTGAGTTGCATCCTGACAGGGAAACTGAATACCGTGCAGGCATACTCGCAAAGCGGCGTCATGAATACAAGCATAAACCACGCAATGCCCGGGATGTACAGGTTACGCGATACGATGATCCCGATCACTGATGTGATGACAGCCATGAACAGGAATGTCTTCGCAGGGATATACATGTACAAAACTGTAAACAGGATGGCAGGCAGGATAAACGGAAGGACCCTGCCCGGTTTTGTGGCGGGTTCAACTGCATTAGCCAGCCCGCCGATGCCGAGCAGGACCAGTATTGGCGCCGCACAGATATAGGTTTTGAGCTGTGCGAAAATCACAACTGTGTAGAGAGCCGCCAGCAACCATGGCCATTGTTTTTTTATCCGTTCGGGAACAGTACGCATCATGGCTTAACCTTTAAAATTGAAACTGAACCGGTGGCGGAAGCGGATGTAAAGAATGAAACCCAGTCCGAGGATGATCAATGCCCATTCATGTGGTTCGGGTACTGCGCCTTTCGATTTGATGGAGGCATTGCCAAGGCTGTTGCTGTCAGCCTTTATATCGAAGCGGTCATAGTCAGCCTGTGTTTCCAATACGATAAGGCTGGAAAAAGGTGTCACGATATTTGCCGCTGTGGCTTCCCGGAGGATGCTGTCGGAAGGCGTTGATAAATCGGTACCTGCACGGTTCACCGCCGACAGGATATGATTGTAGGCATACAGGCGCATAAGGTGGTCAGGCGCCAGTGTGGCTGCGGGTTTTTCCGATCGCTGGATGACATACTCCCCCCGGCCGAACTGTTGCCGGTCAACGGTCTCCGGATCAGCCACAAATTCGCTGCGCCCGATCAGGGTGGTCAGTTGGGCAACAGTACCGCGATCAACCAGCAGGTGTCTTGATTCCTGCAGTGAACGGAGAAGTGGCGAGAGGGTGTCATTAAGTGAAAAGTATTTTGTTTTCGTCGTTTGGTTTTTTAATGATTGCCGGAGACCACGCATGTAATCAGTTTCCTTTAGTACCTGCAGGTCGGGACTGATCACAGTTGGTTTGCCGATCACGATCGTATTGGCTGCATCGGTGACCTGGTGGAAAGGGAAGAGTGAAAATCGGAGCAGGCGGGCATCATTGAACAGGGCTTCCTGGTTGTTTGCGGTCAGTCGCACCAGCCGGTGATTTGCATCGGTGGTATACACCGGTTTCCCAGCGGTGGCTGCAAGTACTTTGTCAAACTCTTCACGCGTCCAGTTGGAGTTAAGGTCGAGACAGACGGAGCCCGGCGCAAAATGCGCATATCGTTTTGGTGATTCCACCAGCTGGTAATGATTGCCGTCAAAACTGAAGCCTGCGGTGGCAATGGGTTCTTTTACCATGGACAGTTGCCAGTTGGTTCCAGTGCCGGTTCCGGCGCGGTATTGTCCTGCCTGCACCTGGGCAAAAACTCCAGCCGGATCAACGAGTGGATACTGGCTGTGCAGGAATACTTCCGTCTTCATCGATGCCGCCTGCGGATCGGGTCCAGTGAATTCAATCCGTTCATAATCCAGCCCCGTGGCTGTTTCCTTTACTGGTGAAGTCACACCGATACGGAATTTCCGTCCCGCACCATGAACTATCGGGAATACGCGGACGCTTACACGGTTGCCTTCCCGCCAGTGCACCACCGAAGGATCGCGGCGTTGCACACCCACGATGGTTTTGTAGGCAGTGTCCGCCTTTCCCTGGGAAGTAAGTAATCCTTTCTGTTCAATGCCATCAATCCAGAGGGAAAGTGAACTCACCACGGCTCCTTCGGGCAACTGGAAAGTATAGATGGCTTCGCGCTGGCCGAACCGGTCCTGGTCGTCCCTGATGTTCACATTCATCAGCAGGTCGGTATAAGCCATCCGGAATGCAGGCCAGAGTTCAACGGTGGTCCGGACGGAATCTGTTTCCAGTCCGTAACCTGACCAGAGCCGGTCTTCGAACACATGTGAGCCGCCGTGGATCGAACGGAGTATTTTTTCTTTCTCCGCCTCCGGGATCCGCGATGGCGGCACGAGTAAGGCGGCGAACATGACCAGCGGATCATGTTTTACATTTTCATTGCTTCTCAGGTTGAGGATGGAACTTCCCGGGGAAGGGGCATCGTATTCAATACCTGTCTGCAGGATTTTTTCACTCATGCTACCGGGTGCCGTGCGGGCGGCAACCTGCACCCAGGCTGGCAGTTCGCTTTGTACTTCTGGATGCAGGTAGGTAGTGCCTAACCGGTTGGAGGCGACCGTCCAGCAGGACAGGAAAACCACCGCCCCGATTGCAATGGTCGCCATGCCTGCGAAGTACCCGCGGATCATCACCGGTTTGTTTTCCGACAAGCGGTTGTTGAGCCTGACGGAATAGATACAGAGCAGCATGGGAATAAACGTGACAACTGACAACCCGAGTACCGGCAGTGCGAGGATACCGATAGGGTAAACAGGGGCGAGGTAAAGACTCAGGTACAGGAAGGTCATGAAGGATACGCCACCGATAAATGAGACAATGAAGGGGAGGGGCCGGGGAAGGTATTCGATAAAATTGTACAGCAGGAGGTTGAGGGTACAGGTAACCAGCACCAGGCGGAACCATCCGGTCAGTGGCTGGAATACATGCATGTGCCGGTTGAGCAGGAATGCGCTGAGGAGAAAACAGACCAGCGAAAGAATGAGTGGCTGCAATCCCTCACGACCGCGGCGAAGCCTGCCGGCAGCCCAGAGCATAATGAAATAACCGGTGGCGATTGTAAAACTGACGATGAACCAGGGGGACAGGATATCACCGCTGCCTGCCGGATCAAGGGGACTTAAAACGAGGATAGCGGTGCAGATACTTAACAGGACAATACCGGTCAGGTAAAGACTGTCACTGAATTTAATTCGGAGAATGTGCATTGGCCAGGGTTTAAATGGTGGTTTCACTTTGTATTTCAAAGTGAGTGTATTTTAAAAAAGACATCCGTCGATATCTTAATTGAAAGTACTTTGAAATGCAAAGTAAAAAGGATTTTCCGGTGAAACAAATATTTTTTCCTGCCTGGCCGGTCATCCGGAATATCCCTGAAACAGGAAACCCCCTGGCTGCAGCCGGAGGGTTTCCTGATAAGACGTCTCTTATATTTTAATGGGTAGAGGCTACCGACGCACGGATGAGCCTGAATTCTACCCGGCGATTCATCCATCTTCCTTTCGGATTGTCGTTGCCATCGACCTGTTCGGCTTCAAGCGGGCAACATTTCCCAAGTGCTTTACCACTCAGCCTGTTGTTGCTGATACCTTTTGTTGCGAGATAGCCTGTCACTGCATCCAGTCTTTCCTGGGCCAGGCGGAGATTGTAGCTGTTGCTTCCTTTCCCGTCTGTGTACCCGCTCATTTCAACACGCATGGATGGGTCAGCATTCATCAGTGCGGCTAACCGGTCAAGGTTGGCGAAATACTCATCGTCCACATCTGCCTTATCGAAATTGAACCGGACAACGGGCTGGAAGGTTCCGGTTTCGGTACCGCCCGTTTCAGATGTGGAAGTGTACTGTCCATCAGATTTCGGCTGGTTGCCTTGTGTCGTGTGGGCGAAGTCACCTGTTGACACGGCAGATGTAGTGCCGTTTGATTCCATGCGGAGATGGAATTCAACGCGGCGGTTGATGCTCCTCCCGGTTGCATAATCAGAGCCATCGACTTTTTCGCTGACCATCGGTGAGCGCTCCCCGTGGGAAGAGCTTACCAGCCTGCCGGCGCTGATGCCCCTTGATTCAAGATAGGCGATACACGAGTTGACACGCTCCTGCGAAAGGCGCATGTTATATGCGTCTGTGCCGAAGGCGTCGGTGTGACCGTCTAACTCTGCAACTATGGATGGATTCTGTTTCATATACATCGCCAGTGAATCTAGATTGGAATAATACTTTTGTTTGATGATCGCCCTGTCGAAATCGAATCTTGCGATAAACGGATTCCCGTTGAATGGGAGCGGGGCTATGCCCGGTTCCTGTTCATCCGGTTTATCCGGTGGTTCTTTATCCTGTTTGTCCGGGATATCCGGTTCAGGATGAAGTTCCGGTGGATCCGGTCCGGGTTCACCCACATCGGGGTCTGCGGCCGGGATTGGAGTGAGGCGGATGGTATCATTACTGATACTATCACGACCCGCCCTGATACGGACACTGAATGAAGTGCTGTCCGGATCATACCTGTCCTTGAAAGTGACAAGGTTATAAAATGGCATGTTACTTAAATCGAAACTATAGCGGCCGAGACTGTCTGTCTGCCTGCTCATCACCGTGCGTCCTGTACCGGCGGGATCCTGGACATACACATAGGCGCCCTCAAGCGGCTCGCCTGTTGCTTCGTCCACTACCGTACCGGTTACATGCTGGCTGTTGTCCGAAGCGATCCGGAACAATTCAAGACAGCAATCTGATTCCCGGTCTGAGCTGAGCCAGCCATTTCCCCAGATATTAAATGGATCCAGTCCAACATAGTACTGGTCATCTTTCACCGAGTTGATAGGGGCGCCGGGATTTACCGGGCTTCTCCAGTCATTCAGTTCAAGATCACCCTCCGATGAGAACAGGTCAAATCCTCCCATCCCAACCAGGGCGTTGCTGCTGAAGACCAGCTTGCCTGTGCCCTGATGGAACCACGGCGATGACTCATCACCGGGAGTATTGATCATTATACCAAGGTTTTTCACCCCGAGCGGTATCTGTCCTGCGCCTAATTCGGCGCACCAGATATCATACTTTCCCTGGCCACCATGACGGTTGGAAGAGAAAAGCAGGTATTTCCCGTCGGGAGTAACAAACGGCTGCGTGCTGTTGGAAGCTTCTTCATTGACCATAGGACCGAGTTTGACCGGTGTGCTCCAGTTGCCATCGGGCAATCTTTTTGCACCATAGATGGCCGAACGGATAATCCCGTTCTCTTTCTTCCAGCGTGTATAATACAGCTGGCTGCCATCCCCGGTGAGCGAGGGGAGACCATTGTTGAAACCTGGTTCATAGGGAAGCGCCAGCATCTTCGCTTTGTCGCGGATATTGCCGGTACTGTCAAATGAACGGTACAACTGCGCGGAAAAAGTAGCATGTCCATCGTGCCTGGTTACGGTATCCGCATATACGGATGTAAATAACACTTCGCTGAACGGGGCAAGCGTAGTCAGCGCGTAAGCGGAAGTTGTTCCCTTACTGCTGTCCTTTGTTACACTGAAAGTCGATTTCGATGTAACTGCCTGCGCACGGATGAACCGGAGGTTTTCCAGTTCACGGTCAGCGGCGATGGTCCACTCATCTTTATCCAGCTTTGATCTCCTGAACTCTGACAACACTTTGTAGGCGTCATCAATTTTCTGGTTAGCCCTCAGCGACACACCATACCAGAATTTACTGTTGGGGAATGACATCACCTTGTAGGATGAAGCAACCCTGTACCATTTTTCTGCATTGTGGTAGTCGTTGTACAAACGGTAACTTTCCGCGAGTTTGTATACCACGATCTGCCTGGCAACTTTATCCTCCGTTTCAGCATTGCCGCGTTTCCGCGTACTGAATGGGGTGCTGCGATGGGCATTGGTCTTGCCCCCGTCGAGATACTTCTCGAAATGCTGGGCCGCCTCGTAGTAATTTTTTTCCTCGAAAAGTTTCTCCGCCTCCTGGATGAGGCTCGGTTCCTGGTTTTGTGAGTAACATGCCGAAACACCCAACAGGCAGGCTACCAGGCCTGCTGTTTTCAACGGGATGAATCGGCCATACTTCCGATCGGTGATTAGGTTTTTCATAATTATCAGTTCAGCTGTTCTTAAAAACGTGGACAATAAAACGGTTTGGAGCTGATCTCCGAATTGCCGCCCCATCCTGTAAAGGATAACGAAACTTCCATGCTACTTCTGTTAATGGAACCATTGGTTTTTTTTGAAGCATTGGTATCGTAACTCAGTCCGAGTGTTACGCCTTTATGGTATACCCCGAAGAAGGGGGAGATGGCGTCGTCGAAACGGTAGTTGGCACCGAACATCAGGTCGGTATCCTTCGCACCGAACATCTGTGCATAGGCGCCGATCATTTTTTCCTGTGCATTTCCCTGCCGCATGTACAGCATATTCGGGATCAGGTCAAAAGTCTCATTGATATTGATCCTTGCGCCGGCATGCGCGGCATAACGGACAGGCATCTGTTTTTTGTCGCCGCCATTCAGGAACGGGTCTGTGGGGCGGGTGAGGTGGAACGCGGCCACACCCCCGTACAATGCCACTTTACGTCCAGGTGTACCGTCGTAGTAGGCAATGCCGGTTCCTGCATCAAAGGTGGTGGCGGATGGTTTGAAAAATACTTCTGAAGTGGCCACCGATGGATCAAAACCGGTACCTGCTACCCATTGGTCACCAAAGTGCAGCTTGTTGATATTGAAACGGCGGTTGATAAGTCCTCCCTGTACCGCCAGCACCATGTGGTGGTCACCAAAGTGCACGCCCGTGTAGGCAAAATTCATATATCCCGTGGTATAGGTGTAAGATCCGTCGGATGAAGACTGGTGCTGAAGGTTTACCCCGAGGTTGATATTGCGGTTGGTTGGAGCCTCTGCAGAAATACCTTTCGTGGTAAGGGAGTTGCCATACTGGCTGCGCCACACTGCTGCTACTTTGTAGTCACCCTCGATCAGGCCCGTCATGGCAGGGTTCACTGTCATGGGCTGGATGAAATACTGCGAGAAGTGGGGATCAACCTGGCTATGGCTTTTCCCTGGAATAACAGCGAAAGCAGTCATCCAGCAGCAGATTCCGATAATTTGATGTTTACGCATTCTATTGGTTTTTCAGAATATTGATTGATGCCTTACCTGACGAGATTTACAAGTCCTTTTTTGGTGATCACCCTGCCATCATAGAATGTCACCTTGATGCCAAACGGATATACACCCACCGGCTGGATAACCCCTTTATAACGGCCATCCCAGCCCTGGTTTTTATCTTTCGATTCGTAGAGCAGTTCCCCCCACTGGTTAAACACGCGGAGATCGATTGACTGCACTGCGGTACCATACACCCTGAACACATCATTTTTTCCGTCATTGTTCGGGGAGAAGGCATTCGGGATATAAAAATCCTTGTCACCTGGTTCAAGGGTGATCGTAACCTCTGCTGTATCGATACAGCCGTCTGCAGATACCCCAATCACAGCAAATGTCTGCGGCTGGCCACCCATTGCGATGGTCTGGTTCAGGTTGGTCTGTCCCGGGAATAACACCGCGGGTGTCCATCCGGTAACCGTGTATGTATTATTGGCCGATGACATCAGCGAGACTGCTGCACCAGGTATCACAGGGTTGGCACTGGCCGTAAGGTTCATATTGAAATCACGGATATTCACCGTCACACTGGCTGAAGCCATACACCCTGCCGCATTGGTGGCAGTAGCCGTATAGGATCCATTTCCCTGCGGATGGATCACTGCGGTCGGACCAGCTGCTGATGGGGATGTCCATGTAATACTGTTGCCAGCAGACGTTGCCGTCAGTGTCACTTCCTCACCACGGCATACCAGTAACGAACTGGCCGCAACGGCAATGACCGGGTTGCTGCTCACTACCACGTGCACGGGCAGGATCGAACTGATACAACCGGTAATCGGATTCATTGCCTGGATATAATAAGTGCCTGTCACATCAACCGCAGATGGATTCGTCATCGGGATAGTGCCCGCGGCATCCGTGTAATAACTGTACACCAGTCCGCCCATATTGGCAGTCTTCAACCGTTCTGCGGTGAGGTCAACTGTGTTCGGGAGACATGCCGGCATCGGATCGGTGATATTGATGACAGGTATTGCATTGATTGTAACTGTTGCGGTTGCTGTATTAGGACAGTTGCCATTGGTGAAACTGTACGTCACCGTATAGGTTCCCGGTGTGCTGCTGCCAACAGCAATGGTGCCGGTAGCTGCATCAATGGAAAGTCCTGCCCCGGAGGCATAAGTGCCACCCGTGGTACCGGTATGTGTCACCGTGAATGTGCCGCCTGTTGTGTAACACTGGGCCGGACCATAACTGATCGTTGCTACAGGAAGCGGGTTGATGGCCACATTCACTGCCCTGATCGGAGATCCGCAACCGGCCGCAGAGGTTCCGCGGATATAGTAGGTGCCGGTCAATGTTACATTTGACGGATTGGCAAGGACGGTGGTGCCCGCAGCATCGGTGTAATAAGTATATACCAGTCCGCTGCTGCTGCCAGCAGTTACTGCAGCGGCTGTGAGATTGACCCCACCGGGTTCACATACAGCAGCCGGGTCGTTCACCACGAGTACTGGTGTTGGTTCAATGGTAATGCTGGTGCTGGCTGTATTCGGACAGGTGCCATTGGTAAACGAATAGGTAATGGTATAGGTGCCTGGTGCACTGGTTCCGATATTGACTTGTCCGGTTGCGGTATTGATACTGAGCCCGGCAGGTGCGCTGAATGTACCACCGGCCTGGCCGGTAATAGTCACATCCACCACGATGGCCGCGCCTTCGCAGAACGGTGAGCCGGGATAGCTGATTGCGGCCACTGGCAGCGGGTTGATTATAACGTTTACAGGCATGATCGCTGTGAGGCAACCCCCGGCCGTTACACCCTGGATATAGTAAGTGCCGGTGACAGACACTGACGCCGGATTGCTGATTACAGTGGTCCCTGCGGCATTGGTATAATAACTGAACGTAAGTCCGGTACTGCTGCCCGCCGTTACTGCTGCTGCGGTAAGGTTCACCGTTGATGGCTGGCAGACCGCAGCCGGATCAGTGATCAGGAGTGTTGGCGTAGCCTCGATCGTAATGGAAGTCGTGGCGTCTGCCAAACAACTTCCGTTGCTTGAGGTGTAGGTCACGGTATAAGTACCCGGCGTGCTGGTAGTGAGATCGATGATGCCGGTTGTGCCATTGATGACCAGACCGGTTGTGGAACTGAATGTTCCCCCTGCCTGTCCGGTAATCACCGGTGTGGCGGTACCTGTATGGCAGAACGGCGATCCGGTGTAACTGATCGTTGCAACCGGTAATGGTGCAATGGTCACTGTAACGGGCATGGTCACTGAACAACCCGTTGCATTGACTGCATGTATGTAATAGGTTCCGCTGATGGCAATGGATCCTGGATTGACCAGGGGGTTGGAAAGACCTGCATCGGTGAAATAGGTCAGCGTGAGTCCGGGTTCACTTCCGACAGTTACCGCAGGGTTGGTGATATCCACCGTCGTCGGGGCACATACCTGCGCAGGGTTGGTAATCACCAGCACTGGTTGTGCATTGATGGTGATGGTAGTGGTACTGCTTCCGGTGCAGGTGCCGTTGCTGTACGTGTAGGTCACTGTATAAGTGCCTGGTGAGCTGCTTCCGAGGTTGACAGCTCCCGTAGATGCGTCAATGGAAAGGCCGGGTCCGGCAGTGTAGGTGCCGCCTGCCTGTCCTGTGCGTACCACCGTTGCGGTGCCCGTGGCACAATAAGGTGATCCGGGATAGCTGATACCTGCTACAGGAAGCGTGTTGAACACTACGTTTACCGGCATGATTGCGGTCCTGCAACCGGATGGCAGGATGCCCTGGATATAATAGACACCTGCTGCACTAACTGCAGAAGGATTGGCCAGGGGTAAGGTGCCGGCAGCATTGGTAAAGTACTCAAATGTAAGACCCGCCTCGCTTCCGGCTGTTACGGCAGCAGCTGTGAGATCGATGGTTGCTGGTGCACAGACCGGCGCCGGGTCATGGATGACCAGGTTCGGGATATCGATAATCGTAATCGTGGTGCTGGTGCTGTTGGTACACGTTCCATTGCTGAAATCATAGGTGACCGTGTAGGTACCCGCCGCACTTGCTGCGAGATTTACCGTTCCGGTAACCGGATTGATGACCAGTGATCCCGTGCCGGAGAAAGTTCCACCGCCCTGGCCGGTGATAGTTACAGTTGCATTACCCGTGCGGCAGAATGGTCCACCGGCATAACTGATGCTGGCAACCGGTTGCGGGTTGATGGTCACGGTGACCGGGGCTACCACCGTACAGCCGGCTACTGAAGTGCCCATGATATAATAGGTGCCGCCCGCTGCCACAGCTGCCGGATTGGCAAGCGGGGTAGTGGTAGCTGCATCGGTGAAATAGGTAAACGTCATGCCTGCACTGCTGCCAGTTGTTACGGCCGGGGCAGTAAGGTCAACGGTAGCCGGGGCACAAACTGCGGCAGGGTTGTGGAGCTGTAACACAGGCTGGTTCACTTTGTCACCGTTGTAAGGAATGGTAGTGCCGGTTTCGGTGGTCACCACGGTTTCGGTCACCGGGCAGGCCACACCAGTAGATGAACAAACTGCACCGGAACGGACAACGCCGTT
>SEAD01000257.1 GCA_004173355.1 Chitinophagaceae bacterium
GGCCTGCCTTTATTGACTTCTTTTACAAGAGTCGGCACAACAACTTCTTTTTTTTCAGGCAACAACTCTGGGGGGCAATTTGAAACTGTCGAAAGGGGGACAGATTTATTGTTACATGCACCCTATCGCATATAACCTTTGAACAAATTGATGATTTTTTCCGTCGATATGAACATTTGTCTACACCCAAATATTCTCCGACACGCAACTGGATTGTTTTTTACTTGCCTTAGTGGATTTATGTAGCGTCTCTATCCACTTAAAATCACCACTTCGAGCACTAAACTTTGCTGTGCTATAGGATTAGGTAAGGGTTGTACCTATGATGTAGTCAATGGTTTAATGTTTAGCTGTAGTCTTTGGACTACTTAATCCGACAGTTTATGATAGTCAATCAATTACAGGAGATTTTGGACGGCTTCCTTTTGGAAATGGAAGCCAGTACCAATAACGGGAATTTATTGGAAACCGATCCGCACCCGATGAGCGGTTTGTGCGAGGCTTCGCTGGAGAAGATGCGGGATGTGGTTCGCTTGGGCTATTTCGAGCAGGAGGATGACGAGATCAGGTTTTTTAAGGTATTAAAGCCTACGGTTGTTTCCTGGCATCTGTTTTTTGGAATGGTGCTGAAAGCAACAGAGGAAAGGCCGGTAGGTGACAAGCGTCTTTTGGGCAGGTTTTATGCCAAAAGGATGGAAAGTATCAGGGCTTTTTTCCGTAGGCACAGGCATATGCTCAGGTACTACCGTTCCGGTGAGGTCGGACTGGACAGGCTGCTTTTTTTAAGGAACGCTGCTGGCGCTGTTCCATGGGTTGGGAGGCCCGGTTTGGACACCGATCCCAGGTTCTCTACCGGAGCTGACCTGCTGCTGGCAAAGCTCATGGCCTATGAAAGGCTGTACGGACTTTATGCAGGGGAAATGGCTAAGCTGGAAGCCTTGCGGAGTGGTGCTGGGAAGGTATATGGTCCGGAGATTTCGCAGGTTCGCTGGACAGGGGAGGCGGTGAACCTGATCGAGCTGGCCTACGGGATCTACCTGCAGGGGCAGATTGACAGCACGGTTGGAGTGGTGGAGTTCTTTGAGCGTCTTGGCGGGTTCTTTGGGGTAAAGCTTGGCGTACCAAAGCGGGGCTTTGAGGACATCAAACGCCGGAAGCGCCTGTCAAAAACCCATTTCATCGATAAAATGCGGGATTCCATCATTTCCAAAATCGATGAGGAGGACCGATTTAGGAGGAAATAGAAAATTATTTCAGGAATCTCTCCCATATGGGTAGAGGCAGGTGTTGCAGTGGGCAAATTTGTGCTGTCAAAGGTGGCAATGTTGCCCCTGGTAATAAATGGAACTATGTTGGAAATGTTTGCTTGGCGGGACTTTCTGCTCGCTATTGGAATGATGGTACTGCTCTGGTACCTGGGTGTGGGCCTGGTTTGCTACAGCCCGGAAATCAAAAAAATGTTGGGACTTGGAATTGGTTCCTTGCCTGCCGATCGTGGCGGGGGTGATGGGAAGGCTGGATTTGCTAAGTCAGGTTTAGGGTTTGGTGATAGTGGAGATGTTCCGGGGCCTTTTGCCGGGGTGGACGATTCCGGGCTGATGGGAAAAAGGAAACTGCCCGAAGGGATGCAGCTGCTTTCGGCGAGCGAGGTAGGTTTTGGCGATGCGGGAGGGGACAAGGTGCACAAACTTGGAATGGTATCGGACGTGGTACAGGAGATTAGGGAAGTGTTTGCGCTGCTTCAGGAGAAAGGGGGAGGAAAAAAGGAATTTCTGTTCCTGCTGGCAGAAGTGGCGGATCGCTATCCGGGAATTGCTGGCTTTCCTTCCCTTGCCAGTATCAATGCCTTCGTGCTGGAGCATGCGCCCTTTGAACTTACGGTTGCAGAGCTGATGGAGGTTTGGGGATAGAATTAGGTTTTGGTGTTTTAAGTTTCTGGTTTTATTATAATTCGATGATGATGAAGTTGAGGTTTTTTTGCGGAGCATTGGCTACGCTACTGTTGATGGTTTCTTTTGGGGCCTTCGCCCAGGACGGGAACTCCGGGATAGCGGAGGCGACCAGCAAGGTAAAAAGCTATTTTGATACCGGTTGCGACCTGATGTACGCCATCGGAGCGGTGATCGGGATCATAGGCGCAGTGAAGGTCTATTCCAAATGGAACGCCGGGGAGCCAGACACCAACAAGGTGGCAGCGGCCTGGTTTGGCTCCTGCATCTTTCTGGTAGTGGTGGCTACGGTGCTGAAGTCGTTTTTTGGAATCTAATGTTAGGGGTTATGGCTAGTTTGTACCATATCAACAAAGGGGTTGGCAGGCCCATCACCTTTAAGGGGATTGTAGGGATTTATATCGCCTATCTGGGAATAGGCATGGTGGCGTTGCTGCTGCTCTTTGCTGTGCTGTACCTGCTGAGGGTAAACGTTTACGTGGTCTTGGGTATAGTGGCCTTGTTGGCAGCTTTGCTGCTATATGGGGTAAGCTACCTTTCCCGCAGGTTTGGGCAGTACGGCATGCTGAAGTTTTTTGCAAGGGGCAAGGTGCCAGGCAGCATACGCTTCAGGTCCAGAAGGCTGTTCACCGGTCTAAAATATGCCGGCTCCAAGCAGGCGGTATCGGAAAGGAGGCCAGTATGGTAGAGGCAAGGGACATGCTGCCTTTGCAGAAGGTGGAAAAAGGGTGCATCCTTTCCATGGCGGGGGACGTAACGGTAGGCTTCAAGGTGCTGCTGCCGGAAATTTTCAGTCTTTCCGACAGCGACTACGGGCGTTTCCATGCCGCTTGGGTAAGGGCAATCCGGGTTTTGCCCCAGCATTCGGTCCTGCACAAGCAGGACTGGTTTTTGGAGGATAGCTTCAGGGCGGATTTCTCGCAGGAACGGAGCTTTCTTTCCGCTTCCTCGGAGCGTTTTTTTAACGAACGTCCCTTTTTGGAGCACAGCTGCTACCTGTACCTGACCAAAAAGCCCAGCGGCAGAAAACTTTCCTCCTCGCTGCTGAGCAATGTGCTGCGGACTTCGATCGTGCCCAGGG
>SEAD01000016.1 GCA_004173355.1 Chitinophagaceae bacterium
GATCGAGTATGTCAGCCGGTACACCCGGGCAGGAAACCGGTACATCAAAACCAAACAGGGGGTCTTTTCGGAAGCCGGTGCCCGTGAGTTTGCCATCAAGCACCGCGGTGATCATGGCCCTGGTATATTTCAATGGCATCCGTTTCCCGGTACCGTATTCGCCGCCGGTCCAACCGGTGTTGACCAGCCATACATTGACTTCCTGTTCCCGCATTTTCTGGCCAAGCATCCCGGCATACACCGTCGGGTGAAGCGGGATAAATGGAGCCCCGAAACATGCGCTGAACGTGGGTTTGGGCTCAGTGATCCCGGCTTCGGTACCGGCAATCTTTGCGGTGTAACCGGAAATGAACTGGAACATTGCCTGGCCCGCGTCCAGTTTTGATAACGGTGGTAACACACCAAATGCATCACAGGTCAGGAAAAAAATATCGGTGGGCGTATTTCCCACAGATGGCATTGCCGCATTCTCGATATAATCGATGGGATAGGATACCCGTGTGTTCTCGGTGACAGAGGAATCGTCAAAATTGATATGGTTCGTGCCGGGCCTGAACATGGTATTTTCCACCAGCGCACCAAAGCGGATAGCCTGGTAAATGCCCGGTTCTTTTTCTGCCGAGAGGTTGATGGTTTTCGCATAACAACCCCCTTCAAAATTAAACACACCGCGGGTGTTCCATCCGTGTTCATCATCGCCGATAAGCTGGCGGTTGGGATCTGCGCTGAGTGTTGTTTTGCCCGTACCGCTCAGTCCGAAGAATATGGCAGTGTCCCCGTTCCTCCCGGCATTGGCACTGCAGTGCATGCTGAGCACTTTGTGTTGCATGGGCAGGAGATAATTAAGGATGGTAAACACGCTCTTTTTTGTTTCCCCCGTATAACCGCTGCCCGCAATCAGCACTATCTTTTTTGTAAAGGACACAACGGTGGCATTGTGCTGCCGGGTACCGCAGGTAACGGGATCAAGCCGCAGTCCGGGTGCAGAGAGGATGGTCCATTCCGGTTCGAAGTCTTCCAGTTCCTGTTCCGAAGGCCGCAGGAACATATTGTAGGAAAACAGGTTGTTCCATGGCTTTTCATTTACCACCCGCAGGTTGAGCCGGAACCTTGGATCGGCGCAGGCATAGGCATCCCGCACCCATACTTCAGGGAGGGCATTCAGGTAGCTGAGGATATTTGCATGGATAATATCAAAGGCTGCTTCGCTGATCGGGTTATTGAATTCGTTCCAGTCGACAGTCGCCTCCGTCATTGCATCCTTTACTATAAACTTGTCCTTTGGCGAGCGCCCTGTAAATTCACCTGTCTGGATAACGAGGGCTCCAGTGTCGTTTACCTCACCCTCATCAATCCGGAGGGTATCATCCACCAGTTCTTCAGGTGTGAGCTGGTAGCGGATGCGGTCGGCACGGGTAAGCCCCAGTCGCCGGATACCGGCCAGGGGAGCGGCCAGGACGGAAGAATTCATACTGCAATCGTTTGTTAAGCCACAAAAATAGGGGGAAAGCAAGACATCATACGAACAAGTGTTAGTATTACACATTAAACGGATTTGAGGCATCCGGCCGGGAAGTTGCAAAATCTCCATCCATCTTCGATTTAGCAATCGGGAAATTGTAGTCACCCGGATCAGTTTTTGTAAAAAAATGAAAATTTAAAACCGGACGGGTTTTTCAATTTTTATTGGTAACGGGCGGGGGTTTATCTTTATCGCATTTAGTCACAGGGATTTACCAAAGGCTTCCCTATAAATGTTGAAGAGATGAAGAATCTGCCCCTGGATCCGGCCATTTTTACACAGAACAGGAAACGTTTCAGCAGCCGGATGGAGAAGAATTCGATTGCGGTATTTGTCAGCAATGACGAAGTGCCGAGCAATGGCGACGCCACGTATAAGTTCAGGCAGAACAGTGACCTGTACTGGCTTTGCGGGGTGCAGCAGGAAGATAGTATGGTCATCCTTAATCCCGGGCATGCCGATCCTGCCTACCGGGAAGTACTCGTGCTGGTGCGGCCGAACGAACTGAAGGAAAAATGGGATGGCAAACGCCTGCGCGCCGAGGAAGCCCGCAAGATGACCGGCATCCGGACCATTGTGTGGCTCGATACCCTTGAAGGGCTGCTGCAGCCATGGATCCACCTGGTGGATACGATCTACCTCGACAGTAACGAAAACAACCGGAAGTCGGTATTGCTGCGCACCCGCGACTATCGCTTTATCGACGAGATGAAGGAAAAATATCCGCTGCACAGGTTTGAGCGTGCGGCGAAGATCATGAAAGACCTGCGGGCCGTGAAGACACCCGAAGAAGTGGTGGTGATCCAGCAGGCCATCGATATCACGGAAAATACATTCCGCCGCCTGCTTGGGTTTATCCGTCCGGGTGTGATGGAATACGAAATAGAGGCCGAGATCTGGCATTCCTTCCTCAGCCAGCGTTCGGCCGGTGAGGCTTATGGCAGCATCATCGCCAGCGGCGACCGCGCAAGGATCCTGCATTATGTGAGCAACAATGAGGAATGTAAGGACGGTGAACTGATCCTGATGGATTTCGGTGCAGAGTACGGCGGCTATAATGCTGACCTGACAAGGACTGTACCGGTCAACGGTAAGTTCACCAAACGCCAGAAAGAAGTATATAATGCCTGTCTCGCCCTGCATAATTACGCAAAGTCGGTCCTCAAGCCCGGTGTGATTATCCAGAAATACCACGAGGCGGTAGGTGATGAAGCCACCAAACAATTTGAAAAAATTGGCCTTATCAGCAAGACTGATATCCGGAATGAGGATCCGGCCAACCGTGCATACCGCAAATTCCTTTACCATGGAATTTCCCATCACCTGGGCATCGATGTGCACGACCTGGGGCCGATGGCCGAGCCCATCACCGCAGGGATGGTACTCACCGTGGAGCCGGGTATTTATATTGAAGAAGAGCAGATGGGCATCCGGATCGAAAACAATATCTGGATCACAAAGACCGGCAACCGGGACCTGATGAAAAATATCCCTGTCACCGTGGAAGAGATTGAAACGCTGATGAAAAAACAATCCCGCAAATAAGCTGCCGCCATACCATAAACCAAACTAATGAAGCAAATCCCCAACCTGTTTACCTTACTCAACCTGTTCCTGGGTTGTATTGCCATTGTGTTCATGATCCAGAACGGGATCACGATCTACGCGGTCAATGGCACTTCACAGCTGATTGATATGCCCGAGCAGATCTGGATGGCATCGCTGTTTATCGGGATCGCGGCCGTTGTTGATTTCCTCGATGGTTTTGTGGCGCGTCTTTTCAAAGCCAGTTCCGAGATGGGCAAACAGCTGGACTCACTGGCTGATGTGGTGAGTTTCGGCGTGGCTCCCGGAATGATCCTTTACCAGTTCCTCCGTCTGAGTATCGCCCGCGAAGCCAATGGGATCGATGCTTCAATTGCCTGGCTGGTGCCGGCGTTCATAGTACCCTGCGCAGCGGCATGGAGGCTCGCCCGGTTCAATCTCGACACTACCTCCCAGTCCAATTTCAGGGGAGTACCGGTACCCGCAGTGGGTTTGCTGGTAGCCTCCTTCCCGCTTATCTACTGGAGCGTAAGCACCCAGGAGGCCCGTGAGCTGCTGCTCAGCAAATGGCTTATTTATGGGGTGATAGCTGTTGTGTCCGGACTGATGGTGTCCACCCTGCCGATGCTTGGATTCAAATTCAAAAACCTCGGGGTTGCGGATAACCTGCCCCGTTATATCGTGATCGGTGTGGCCGTGATTGGCGCCATTTTTTTACAATGGCTGGCTGTACCGCTGGTTTTCCTCGCCTATGTTTTAATATCTTTGCTCTTCAAAAATAAAATCGCATGACATACACAGTCCAGGTCAAGATTATGCCTCTGAAAGAATTGCTCGATCCGCAGGGTAAAGCCGTGCTGGGTGGACTGCAGAACCTCGGGCTGGCAGGTGTATCGGACGTGCGGATCGGAAAAAATATCACCCTGCAGGTTGATGCGGACTCTGCCGACAAGGCAAAGGAAATTGCAACCGAGGCTACGAAGAAACTGCTCGCGAACCCGGTAATGGAATACTTCGAGGTATCGGTCAACTGATATGCTGTACCTGGTTCCCACCCCGATCGGCAACCTGAAGGATATTACCCTTCGCGCCTTGGAGGTGCTGAAAGAGGTCGACCTGATCCTTGCCGAGGACACACGTACCAGCGGCACCCTGCTCAAACATTACCAGATCACCGGTCCCCTTTCTTCCTATCACCAGCACAATGAACACCAGATTGTACCCCACCTGGTGACCCAGTTGCAGGATGGTAAAAATATTGCCGTCATCACCGATGCCGGTACCCCAGCCATTTCTGATCCTGCATTCCTGCTGGTGCGCGAAGCCCTGAAAGCCGGTGTGAAAGTCGAATGCCTCCCCGGCGCAACGGCATTTGTACCCGCGCTGGTCAACAGCGGGATCCCCGGCAACCGTTTTGTGTTTGAAGGTTTCCTTCCCCTGAAGAAGGGGCGTCAGACCATGATGAAAAAACTCGCTGAGGAAGAACGTACCATGATCTTTTACGAATCACCCATGCGGCTGGTAAAAACGCTGGAAGAATTTTCCACGGTTTTTGGTCCTGACCGTACCTGCAGCGTGAGTCGCGAACTCACCAAACTCTTCGAGGAAAACAAACGCGGCACCCTGGCCGAACTGGTCACTTACTTCAGCGCCAAAACAGTAAAGGGCGAGATCGTGATTGTGGTGGAAGGCTCTTCCAAATGATAATAAAACTTTAAATATGTCTGGCATGGTTTTGATCCCATCATAAACCATCAAATTTGTATTCCATAAAAATTACCGAGATGAAAAAGACCATTTTATTATCACTGACATTACTGTTCGCCTTCACCATAAGTTTCGCGCAGGTGCGTGAGATCCCGAAAGCTGTGGAAGAAACATTCCAGAAACAATACCCGTCTGCATCAAATATCGAGTACAAGGACAAACTCGTAAGTGTGGATGTTTCATTTACCCAGAATGATGAACACCATGTTGCATCCTACAACAACAAAGGCGTGTGGAGGGAAACCTGGAAAGATTTTTCCTGGGAAAAATTATCGCCCGAGGTACAGGACGGTTTCAAAAAAAGCAAGTATGCTGATCGCGAGGTAGATGAAGTGATCATGATTTTCCTGCCGGGTGGGGGTGAACAGTACAGGCTCCGCGCACGTAAGAATGATGTGCAGAAAACATACCTGTTCTACAACACCACAGGCCGGCTGCTCCGCACATCGCCGACCATTTAAGGGTGCATTAAATATTGTTGTCCGCCACCGGTAATACCCGCTGGCGGACATTTTTTTTGCTGGTAGTCTGACACTCTTCCTTTATTTTTACCCAATTCCCTTTATTCAACAAACACTGCAATGAAGCTACACACGAGGCAAATCCGCGCCACCGCTTTTTTCTGCCTTTTCACCCTCGCCCTTTCCGCACAGCCGAACCGCTGGCAGCAGAAGGTGAAATACAAAATGGATGTGGACATGAATGTGGTGACCAACCAGTTTACGGGCAAACAGAAACTCGAGTACTGGAATAATTCACCTGATACCCTTAAAAAAGTTTTTTACCATCTATACTTCAATGCATTCCAGCCGGGCAGTATGATGGATACCCGAAGTTTACGCCAGGGTACCATCCAGGCCGGCCGCGGGGCCGACTGGGATGGCCGGGTAAAAGACCGGATCCGTAACCTCAAACCGGATGAGATCGGGTACCAGAAAATCCTGAAGCTGACCATGAACGGAAGGCCGCAGAAGTTCGAGGTGCTGGAGACTATCCTTGAGGTACAGCTTGACCGACCCATTGCCCCCAACAGCAAGGTCACATTCGATATGGATTTTGAGGCGCAGGTACCACTGCAGGTCCGCCGCAGCGGCAGGGACAATCCAAATACCGGTGTGCGTTATTCCATGAGCCAGTGGTATCCCAAGCTCTGCGAATATGATTACGAAGGCTGGCATCCCACACCCTATGTCGCCCGCGAGTTTTACGGGGTATGGGGCGACTTCGAAGTGAATATCAGTATTGATAAATCCTATATACTTGGTGGTACCGGTTACCTCCAGAATACAGCACAGATCGGATATGGTTATGAAGCTCCTGGTACAAAAGTGGTTCGTCCCGCAGGCGATAAACTGACCTGGAAATTTATTGCCCCCAATGTGCATGACTTTATGTGGGCGGCTGATCCGGAATACAAACACCTGACCCGTAAAGTACGCGACGGGATCGTGCTGCACCTGTTGTATAAATCCACGGCCAGTGCAAAGACTTGGGAAGATATCCTTGACAATGCGGAGAAAGCATTGCCTTTTATCGACAAGACATTCGGATTGTATCCGTACAAACAATATTCATTTATCCAGGGTGGTGATGGCGGTATGGAATACCCGATGGCAACCTTACTGGCCAGTCCGGGCGCTTGGCTGCATGAATGGATGCACAACTGGTACCAGGGTATCATGGGCACCAATGAGTCATTGTATGCCTGGATGGACGAAGGCTTTACCAGTTACGCCGATGACAGGGTAGGGCAGTTCCTCGACAACAAAACAGGTTTCGCACAGGGAGGCAATTATGCCGGTTACTTCAGCCTCGTGAAGAGTGGTAAGGAAGAACCCCTCACCACACACGCCGATCATTTCAATACCAACTCCGCGTATTCTGCCGCCGCCTATTCAAAAGGTGCGGTATTTATTGAACAGCTTGGTTATATCACGGGCGCAAAACAACGGGATGAGATCCTGCTGGATTACTACCGGTTGTGGAAGTTCAAACACCCGAATGTGGCCGATTTTATCAGGCTGGCTGAAAAACGGTCTGACCTGAAACTGGATTGGTACAAGGAGTACTGGGTAAATTCCATCAAAACGATTGACTACGCTTTTGACAGTTTGTGGGAAGAAGCTGGCAAGACACGGATCCGCCTCAAAAGGGTGGGCATGATGCCGATGCCGGTTGACCTGCAGCTGACTTTCAAGGATGGCAGTTCGGAAATACATTATGTTCCGCTCGACCTGATGTATGGTACCAAACCAGCCGAGGACGAAACCACCCGCAAAGTATACGCTGCCTGGAAATGGACCAGCGAAACTTATATCGTGGAAACCAACCGTCGCCTGTCCGATCTTTCCGTTGCGGAAATCGATCCCAGCCAGCGGATGGCAGATGTGGAACGAAAGAATAACCGGATCAAACTCTGATCCGCCACGGCATATATCAAAAGAAAAAGCTATCGGTAAGGATAGCTTTTTCTTTTGATTAGGGCCCCTAAATTCAATTGTTCAGCGTCAGAACGCGGTTAAGGTTAATGGTAGACGTTCTCAGGGTGCCTTTGAAATACGAATGTACTTTCTTTTGCTACCCCGCAGAATACCACTTTAGTGGTATTTTACTACCCCTATCGCCTGAAATACTTGTTGACAGCTTCTATACGGTTAGTGACATGGAGCTTTTCGTATATATGATATACGTGTTTACGTACAGTCTCGGGACTAATAAATAATTCTGCCGCGATCTCTTTATACATCAGTCCTTTTGAAAGTTGTTCAAGGATCTGCATCTCCCGGTTGGACAGTACTTCCAGTTCTTCCGGTTCATTGCTCACCGGTTTGTCGATAAACGCGGCCACTACCTTACGGGCGATCTGGCTGCTCATCGGGGCGCCACCCTGGTACAGTTCGCGGATGGCCTCGAGCATACGGGCAGGTGCTGTTTTTTTGAGGATATACCCACTGGCGCCTGCACGCAGGGCCTGGAAGATCTTTTCATCTTCCTCATAAACGGTACACATCATAAAATTAATGGCCGGGGCCTGCGCCTTGAGCACGCGCACGAGGTCGATCCCGCTTTCTTCTGAGCCCAGGTTGATATCCATCAACACCACATCCGGCATGAGCGCCGGTATTTTCTGGATCGCTTCATCCGGCGTACCGATGGTACACAGGCACTTGTAACCTTCAGACATGTCAATGATTTCTTCCAGCGCGTTGCGCAGGTCACTGTTGTCGTCCACAATACACACTGATATTTCCTTCATAGTGCAAAACTCCGTTTATTGGCAGATTATCCCAATACCACATTGTGGTAGTTTTGGATCAGCGGGGAACGTAAACAAGGTATTTACCCTCAAAAAAGTCTTCCCCGAAAATCTCATGGATGTTCATCAGTCGCGGGCGCGTACCACTTTCCTGGATTTCCAGTGCGAGGTCGCCCCCCTTCAGGCAGAGAAGTCCGCCCCCGATCATACCTTCCACCGGTGCGCCAGGTTTTTTCAGGAGGGGTTTGCTCCAGCGCCAGAGGTCTTTCAGCGGGGCCACTGCCCTCGATACCACGAAGTCAAATTTCCGGTTTTTGATTTCTTCCACCCGCGTGTGCTGTACGGTTACGTTGGACAGTCCGATCGCTTCTGCAACGGCTGCGGCCACTGTCAGTTTTTTATTGATGCTGTCAACGAGATGGAATTTTACCTCCGGGTAAAAAATAGCCAGCGGGATGCCAGGGAATCCGCCCCCGGTACCGAGATCAACTACTTCCATGCCATCGCTGAACGGGTTGAGTGTAGCGATACTCAGTGAGTGTAACACGTGCCGTTCATACAGGCTGTCAATGTCTTTGCGTGACACCACATTGATCTTTTCATTCCATTCCAGGTAGAGTGGTTTCAGCTGTTCGAACTGTGCCAGCTGCTGCGGTGTGAAATCGTCGAAGTAACGGAGGATGTTTTCCATATTCAAAAAATCAGTTCCAGCGTTTGGAAGGTTTCTTCCAGAGTGCCGGCACAAAGATGATATAATAAAAGAACATCCAGATATCAAGGACAAGGAACCAGCCACGGAGATCGGGTTCGCCCATTTTTTTCATGGCCTTCGACAGCACGATACCCTGGATGACCAGGCGCAACAGGGCCACAGCAGCAACTATCCGCCAGTCGAAAAAGATAAGGCTGGCTGCAAGCAGCGGGTAGTACAGGAACTGCGTGGTGAAATAAAGTCCGAGCAGGTATTTGTGTTTTCGTTTATAAAAACGTGAAGTGCTGTAGTGGCGCCGTTTCTGTTTGAGCCAGCCGGACCAGGTGGTTTCGGGCAGGGAGTAGGTCATTGCGTCGGGGTCGATCACCACGGCCGTATTGGTGGAAGTAGCCACCCGGTTGATGAAGAGATCGTCATCACCGCTCGGTATATGGTTGATCGAAGAAAAACCCTTGTTGCGGAGGAACAGGTCTTTTTTATAAGACAGGTTGCGTCCCACACCCATATATGGCGTACCGGCGAGGGAATAGGAAAGGTACTGCAATGCGGTATGGAAGGTTTCGAAACGGATCAGTTTGTTGAGCATGCCCTTCTTCTTGTGGTAAGCACCATACCCGAGTACGATTTCGATTCCGTCTTCGTATGCATCCTGCATCCGGTGGATCCAGTTTTCACTTGCGGGTACGCAGTCGGCATCGGTCAGCAGCAGGATCTCATGTCTCGCTTCGCGGATCCCGATCGAGAGGGGATATTTTTTTCCGGAAATAAGTTTGGCTTCCTGTTTCAGTTCCACCACATGGAGATTCTTAAACGTCTTTCCCAGTTCTTCCAGGATGTACTTTGAATCATCCAGTGAATTGTCATTCACGGTGATCACCTGGTAACTTGTCGGGTATTTCTGCACCAGGATCCCCGGCAGGAATTTCGCGAGGTTTTCGTCTTCATCGCGCGCACACACGATCACGGATACCGGGTGCTGCTGCGAGTTGCCCCGCTCTTTGGGCTGGTACCAGGAGATTCGCCTGAAAAAGAAAAGATAATAAAAGACCTGGATGGCTGCAGCGGCAGCGAAAGCAGAAAAGAGTATCACACTCCAGTGAATCGGTGGCATAGCCGCGAAGGTATGCCATTATCTTTTTATCTTGCGCCGTCATGGCAGCATTAGCATTCGAACTCCAGTCTACCGACCCCGGGTCAAAGGCCAGGGCGGGAAAAATCAGTACCGATCATGGTGAGATCCTCACCCCGATCTTTATGCCGGTTGGTACCGCGGGTACCGTGAAGGCCGTCACCCAGCAGCAGCTGGTGGAGCAGGTAAAGGCACAGGTCATCCTGGGCAATACCTACCACCTGTACCTGCGTCCGGGTCTGGAAGTGCTGGAAGGTGCGGGGGGGCTGCACCGGTTCAACGGATGGCAGCGGCCGATCCTGACCGATAGCGGGGGGTACCAGGTTTTTTCCCTTGCAGGCACGCGGAAGATCAAAGAAGAGGGGGTGACATTTGCCTCACATATTGACGGGAGCAAACACCTGTTCAGCCCCGAACGTGTAATGGATATCCAGCGCAGTATCGGTGGTGATATCATGATGGCTTTTGATGAATGCCCGCCCGGTGGTAGTGACTATACCTATGCACGCACGTCGATGGAACTGACGCACCGCTGGCTCGACCGTTGCGTGGACCGCTTCGGTAACACACCCGACAAATACGGGTACACGCAGAATCTTTTCCCGATTGTGCAGGGTGGCACTTTCAGGGACCTGCGGAAGCAGTCCTGCGAATACATCGCCTCAAAAAATGCCACGGGTAATGCCATCGGCGGACTGAGTGTGGGTGAGCCGGAGGCGGTGATGTACGAGATCTGTGACTGGTGCTGCGATCACCTGCCAAAGGACCGTCCGCGTTACCTCATGGGAGTCGGCACACCCTGGAATATCCTTGAATGCATCAGCATGGGCATTGATATGTTCGACTGCGTGATGCCAACCCGCAATGGCCGCAACGCGATGTTGTTTACCACGCAGGGGGTGATCAATATTGATAACAAAAAATGGGAAAAGGATTTTTCCCCCATTGATGAAGGACTCGATAACGAAGTGAGCCGCTATTACAGCAGGGCCTACCTCCGGCACCTGATGAAGTCGAAGGAATTGCTCGGATTCAGCATCGCGAGTATCCATAACCTCGCTTTCTACCTCTGGCTGGTAGGCGAGGCACGCGAAAAAATCCGGACCGGTGAATTTGCCTCCTGGAAAACGGAAATGTGCGGGCGGCTGAAGACCCGTCTCTGACACGGCTGCCATGCGCCCGCGCCGATTTTTCACATTTCATTCCCCGTTTATTCTGTTACTTCGCAGGTCGGAATATGTAAACGAAAAAATAATGTCTCCCCGGAGACCGGCATGGGTAAGATAGACTGGTACATACTTAAAAAATTCATCGTTACGTTTTTCTTCTGCATGGTGATGTTCATGGTGGTTGCCGTGGCAGTCGACAGCAGTGAGAAAACCGATGATTTTGTAAAAACAGGATTGAGTACCGGCCAGATCATCCGCCAGTATTATTTCGGTTTTGTACCCTTTATCTGGGGACTGCTCTTCCCGCTCTTCGTATTCATCGCCTGTATATTTTTTACCAGCAAAATGGCCACGCGCTCAGAGATCATTGCGATCCTTGCAAGTGGCACCAGCTACCGCCGGCTGCTTCGTCCCTACCTGGTCGGCGGACTCTTCCTCGGGACCATACTCTGGTTCGGCACGCGTTACCTGATACCACGTGCAAACGGTCTCCGCAGTGCGTTCCAGGCAAATTATATCGACAAGAATGACCCGGCAAAAAACCAGCAGCAGGGGAGTTGTTATAACTGTTTTTACCAGCGTGTGGACTCCAACACCTATGTGGGTATGAAGAACTATGATACGGTCAGCAAGTCGGCCAATAAGTTTTTCATGGAGGTGGTAAAGGATAATAAAATCGTGTATAACCTCCGGGCCAATACCATCAAATGGGATTCCGACCGCCGGCGCTGGAAACTGCTCGATGCCGTGGAGCGGAAGGTCGACAGCATGGGTGAGCGGACAAAAACATTCAAGGAACTCGGGCTCCGGATGCGCCTCAAACCGGATGAACTCCGTAAGGATGAATACCTGAAAGACCGTCTCACCACCCCCGAACTGGTGGCATATATCCGGGAAGAACAGTTACGCGGGCGGGAAGGACTGAGTGCCCTCCAGGTAGAGCGGTACCGCCGTACTGCCACCCCTTATGCGGTGGTGATGCTGGCACTGCTGGGGGTGATCATTGCCAGCCGGAAAACGAGGGGTGGAAGTGGCCTGCACCTTGCCATAGGAATCATAGTGGCTGTGCTTTTCATCGTGTCTGACCGCTTCTCCACCGTATTCGCCACGAAGAGTAATTTCCCCCCGTTACTGGCAGCCTGGCTGCCCAATATTGTGTTCACGCTGGTGGCCTGGTACATGTATCGCCGCACCCCGAAATAAGCCCCGGATAAGAAGGAAATATTTCTGTCGCAATGCGGTGAAACACCCAACAATATCAGGTAAATGTTTGTTCCAGCAAGGGGCTTTGACTACCTTTAAGCCCTCTCATAATTCACCTCATACTAAACGTTTGTCATGGGTATATTAAAAGAACGGTTCAAGCTTCAGGCGGATAAGCTCGGTGCGGAGATCAAGGATATTTTAAAGGAACACGGCACAAAAAAAATTGGTGAAGTACAGCTTTCACAACTTTACCAGGGGATGCGGGGAATCACCGGCCTGGTGAGTGAAACATCCCTGCTTGATGCGCAGGACGGCATCCGATTCCGTGGCTATACGATCCCGGAACTGAGGGAAAAACTCCCGAAAGCACCCGGTGGCTCCGAACCATTACCCGAAGGACTTTTTTACCTCATGCTGATCGGTGAGTTACCAACCGAGGAGGATGTACAGCATGTGACAACCGTACTCCAGCGCCGCAGCCATGTACCTCCCCATGTACTGAACGCTATCGAAGCATTACCGCTCAACAGCCATCCGATGACCCAGTTTGTAGTGGCGATCATGGCCCTGCAGACCGAGAGCACTTTTGCAAAAAAGTATGCACAGGGGATGAGCAAGAAGGATTACTGGATCGCGGCATTTGATGATTCAATGGACCTGATCGCACGCATCCCGCGCGTGGCGGCCTATATCTACCGCCGTAAATATAAATTCGGGGACCATATCCAGCCGGATGGCATGCTTGACTGGGCAGGCAATTTTGCCCATATGCTCGGGTTCGAGGATGAAACATTCAAGGAGCTGATGCGTCTTTACATGACTATCCATGCCGACCATGAAGGAGGCAATGTATCCGCGCATACCACACATCTCGTGGGTTCGGCGCTGAGTGATCCCTACCTGTCCTTTGCTGCCGGGATGAACGGACTTGCCGGTCCCCTGCATGGTCTTGCCAACCAGGAAGTGGTGAAGTGGATCCTGGATATGCAGGAAGAACTGGGTACCGACAGCCCGACTTCGGAGCAGATCGGCGAATATGTAAAAAAGACCCTCAGTGAAGGTAAAGTGGTGCCAGGTTACGGCCACGCAGTACTCCGCAAGACCGATCCGCGTTTTACCGCGCAGATGGAATTCGGGAAAAAACACATGCCCGATGACAAGCTGGTGAACACGGTATGGAACATTTATGAAACCGTTCCCCCGATCCTGCAGTCACTGGGCAAGGTGAAAAACCCATGGCCGAATGTGGATGCACACAGCGGGGCACTGCTCCTGCATTTCGGGATGAAGGAATACGAATATTACACGGTGCTGTTTGGTGTAAGCCGTGCATTGGGTGTACTGGCAAGCCTTTGCTGGGACAGGGCCCTCGGCTTTGCAATCGAACGCCCCAAATCGGTTACCACGGACCTGGTAAAAAAATGGCTCGCCGGAGAAGACGAAATATGGGGAGATTAAGCCCCATGGAATCTGATAAACAGACCCTGCCCAGCGGCAGGGTTTTTTTGTAAGGGCAGGCGGGGCCTGTAATACAGGTAGATAAACGAGCTGAGGCCCGCCACCGTCTTGACTTTGGGGGTATAGACCCGTATAAACCCTGAGTTGGTTCTGGTACGGTTTTTTATCCTTATGTGGTATCTGTTTTATTCCTTAACTCTAAATCTTCAAATTATGTCTACTAAAAGTAAAGTATTGATAGGTATCCTGGGAGCTGCGGCTGCAGGTGTAGTGATTGGTCTGTTACTGGCTCCTGAAAAAGGAAAAGATACCCGTAAAAAAATCCGTGACACCGCCGGCGATTGGGCCGACAACCTGAGTGGCCTCTGGCAGAAAGGACGTGCTGCAGCAGAAGATGCTTACAGCGATGCACGTGATAAAGTAAAAGGCGCAAAATCTTCAGCTGAGGACAAAGCGAACAAGGTGAAGGAAAACTTCAGCTGATCCCGATAAAGACGTAAATGATGCAGGCGCCGGAGTGCGCCTGCATCATTTATTGTATTATGACTAACCTGATTTGAATTATGGAAGATCTCAAAGAAAAAACCGCGGGGCTTGTCGATCACGCCGAAGAGTTCGCACAGACCTGGATAAAGCTTGCCCAGGTCAAGGTTACGGAAAAGGCTACTAATGCAGTATCGTTTGCGATTGTAGTGATTACCGTGACCCTGCTTGCTGTGTTTGCGCTGATGTTCCTCGGTATTGCATTGTCATTATGGCTGGGCGACCTCGTGGGCAACCGCGCACTTGGTTTTGTGCTGGGCGCAGGCGGATTTATTTTATTGTTTTTCATCATCGCATTGCTTCGCAAGAATATTATTTTCCCTCTCATACGCGACCAAATTATAAAGAAGGTATATGACTAACAAGATCTCTACCTACAAGGATTTAATCGAAGAAAAAGAGCGGTTGCAGACACTGCTGAGCCACCAGAAAGAGGTGCTCCGCGATGATATACGTGGGATCAAGGAAGAATTTGAACCCGTGCGTGCTGCTGCAGGTTTTGTCGGCAAATTTTTCAAAAAAGACAAAACCAATCCGCTGCTGAATATTGCATCGAACAGGGTGATCAACCTGGTTGTGAAAAACCTTTTCCTGCGGAATGCGGGCTGGTTCACCCGACTGGCGGTACCCTTCCTCGCAAAGAATTTTTCATCCCATGTGCTGGCTGGCAACAAAACGCAGATCCTCGGAAAACTAGCATCCTGGTTTAATAAACTTCGTGGTCATAAAGTGAAACACGAAGACCATGAAGCAAGTCCTGAATATTACTAGGCGTTGTTTGTTCAGATGATCAAATCCCTTATTTTTGCGTCCCGCCTTCACCCAGGTGCCGGCGGACAAAGGGGGGATTAGCTCATCTGGTAGAGCGCAAGCATGGCATGTTTGAGGTGACCGGTTCGATCCCGGTATCCTCCACCTGACCGGACAACAAATGATTTTTCATTGTTGTCCGGTTTTTTTTGTCCGGCCGGTAACGGCAAACCTGCCGCCTACCCATCCGTAACAACCATCCACTACCACCTGCCCCGCGGCTTTATCCCTTCCCCTTAGTTTCGCCGGCAGAAGCGGAAACCCGGACCAATTCCCGGGTTGCTTTTCACCAGACCATTAAACCTCATCATGAAAAAGATCAACAAACTCAACCCTAAAATCCTGTTGCTGCAGGGTTCTGTCGCTTTTATTTTCTGTTTCGCCTGGTCCTTCTTCAGGGCTGCATCCGGAAGGCCAAGCGAAGAAGACCTGAAAATAAATGTAGACGCCAGGCAGCCGGTATACCTGGTAGATACGATCCGGGAATACCCGGGTCAGCTGAAATTCAAATACGCAACCTATGTGGAAGGCACGCCGTTCCTGGGTATGGACAGTGCGCATGTGGTTGAAAGCATCACTTCATTCCTTGAATGGTACAGGACAAACCTGAACAAGGCCAATAGTTTCCCGTTCCTCGGGAAAGACAGCGACGGATACTACAGGGTTGACACCGGTGCAGTGTCAGGTTATCTTGGCCTGCTTGGGCAAAGCGGATTCTTCTCGGTCAGTTACCTGAATATCTGGAAGGTTTTTTTCAATGACCAGGCCGAAGGCTTACGCCGCGAAAAAATGAATGAGGGAGTGCCCGAAGGATTTGATATGGACTTTGTTCTGGAGACGCAGGAGCCGGGTAGTATCCTGGACCATATCAGGGAACTGCGCTGGCGCATGATCTCGATGAACCGGGACGTGGTGCTGGCCAGGTGTACGTCATCTGCCGATCCTTCGGTCGAATATGAGTTTGAAATGTACCGGAATGAAAGGAGCTGGCTGATTGGTTACATCTCACGCCCGGACTGGGACTAGTGTATTATCAGCCTTTGTTGGCCAGTTGTCCGCAGGCAGCATCGATGTCTTTCCCGCGGCTGCGGCGCAGTCGCGCATTTACCTTGTGTTTCTCGAGATAGGCCATAAATGCATCCACTTTTTCTTCCGATGGTTTGGTAAACCTGGCAAAAGAAATAGGGTTGTACTCGATAATATTTACAAGATCGGCGGGTACCTGGCGATAGATGCGGATCAGCTCGTCGGCATCCTGCAGGCTGTCGTTAAATTCGTTGAACAGGATGTATTCAAAAGTGATCTCGTTCTTTGTCTGTTTGTAAAAATAATTCAGCGCATCGATCAGCGATTTGATATTGTTGCTGTCATTGATCGGCATGATCTCGTGCCGTTTGGCATCGGTGGCAGCATGCAGTGACAGGGCCAGTTTGAATTTGACTTTTGCATCACCGAGTGCACGGATCTGTTTGGCCACACCTGCGGTGGAAACGGTGATCCGCCGAGGGCTCATACCCATCCCGTCCGGTGAGGTAATTTTGTCGATTGCCTTCAGCACATTGCGGTAGTTGAGCAGTGGTTCGCCCATCCCCATGAACACGATATTCGATAATTTCTTCCCGTATTTCTGTTCGCTTTGTTCGTTGAGCAGGGCCACTTCATCATAAATCTCGTCGTACTCGAGATTGCGTTTGCGGTCGATATAACCCGTTGCGCAGAATTTGCAGCTCAGTGAACATCCGATCTGGGAAGACACACAGGCGGTGTTCCGTTTGTCGGTGGGGATCAGTACCCCTTCCACCAGGTGTCCGTCATGGGTTTTGAAGCGGGATTTGACAGTGCCATCGTCCGAATGCTGGGTCATATCGGTGGTGAGGGCGGTTAATACAAAGTCGCGCGCGAGTGAAAGCCGGAATTCCTTGCTCAGGTTCGTCATTTCTTCAAAACCCCGGGCCTGTTTCAGCCAGATCCAGTCATAGACCTGCCGTGCCCTGAATTTTTTGTCCCCCTGTGTGACCACCCAGGATTCAAGGTCTTCCAGTTCAAGGTGACGGATGTTCTGCATAGCGCTCTTCATAATCCCGCAAAGATAGCACGGAATAAGGGATTCAGGGGAATTCCCGGATATTTGCAACCAGAAATTAACATGCCTGCAATGAATCCAGCTTATATTATTGATGCCTGCCGCACACCTGTTGGCCGCTATGGCGGTTCACTGGCCACGGTCAGGCCCGACGACCTGCTTGCCATTTCCATCCGTGCCCTGCTTTCGCGTAACCCGACGGCCGACCCTGCTGCGATCGAGGACGTGGTGGCCGGCGCGGCCAACCAGGCAGGGGAAGACAACCGCAATGTAGCCCGGATGGCCGCACTGCTGGCGGGTTTGCCGGTGACGGTTGCCGGTACCACCGTCAACCGGCTCTGTGCTTCCGGCCTGCAGGCTATTATGGACGGGGCAAGACAGGTAGCCGCCGGTGACGCCGCGCTGATCATTGCTGCCGGGGTGGAAAGCATGACCCGTGCGCCGTTTGTCACAGCCAAGGCCGGTACTGCCTTCCAGCGGAATACGGAAACCTTTGACAGCACGCTTGGCTGGCGGTTTGTCAACCCGGCACTGGCCGAAGCTTATCATCCCTACAGCATGGGGGAAACGGCCGAGAATGTGGCCCGCCAGTGGGAGATCTCCCGGGAAGAGCAGGATACTTTTGCCTTGTCATCCCAGCAGAAATATTTTGAGGCGCTCAGCGCGGGGAAATGGAGGGAGGAGATTGCCGGGGTTGAACTGGATACAAAGGAGGGACGCCGGTTGCTCGAAACTGATGAGCACCCGCGGCAGGTTACCCGCGAGAAGCTGGCTTCGCTCAAACCGGCATTCCTGGAAAACGGTACCGTCACGGCCGGTAATTCAGCGGGGATCAATGATGGGGCGGCCGCGCTGCTGATCGCATCAGCTGAGGCAGTGGAAAAATACCAGCTGCGTCCGATGGCGCGGGTAGTATCAATGGCCGTAAGCGGGGTTGATCCCGCCGTAATGGGAATCGGTCCGGTGACTGCCAGCAGGAAGGCATTGCAGCGGGCCGGACTGGATATGTCGCAAATTGACCTGGTGGAGCTGAATGAAGCGTTTGCTTCACAGGCCATCGCCTGTATCCGCGACCTGCAGCTCGATATAAATAAAGTGAATGTAAACGGCGGATCGATTGCCATTGGCCATCCGCTTGGTTGCAGCGGCGTGCGCATTTCCACTACCCTGCTCCATGAGATGAAAAGAAGGAAAGTCCGGTATGGTCTCGCAACTATGTGTGTGGGTGTGGGGCAGGGAGCCGCAATTATTTACGAAGCGCTGTAGGGGTAACGCAAGATTAATTTGTCACAGTGCATGAAGTAAAAGATATTACAGTATTAATAAAAAGTAAAAACCAGCACCACAATATGAAAAAGTTCCTGTTCTCCACTATTCTACTGCTCACTGTTTATATCGCATCTGCACAGGTTGATTCCCTGCAGGAATATACCGGCAAATACAAATTTGCCGAGGGAAGCCCGGTCACCCAGGCAGTGATTTCCGTACAGAACGGGCTGCTGTATGTGGAAGCTGAAGTGGGTGGATCACCAATGACAAAAATCTCTGCGGATGTATTTTCGGTGGATGCGTATGATGGCGTAGCCACGTTCGTGCGCAACACCGATAAAAAAGTTACCGGTGTCAAAGTGGAAGTCGATGGCATGGTGATGGAGGGAACAAAACAGGATCCGGCAAAACTGCAGGAGTGTTTTGTTTTCAGGAATGAAGTGTTTTCATTCAGTCGAAATTAAAAGCCGCCAATTTATTCCAGGAGATGGAAGACTGGGTTGATGTACGGAGATCTTTTACCGTAACGACCTGCTCTTCCATTTCTTTTTCCCCGATGATGGCAATGAAGGGGATGTTCTTTTTCGTGGCGTATTTAAATTGTTTGTCGAATTTGACATTCTCCGGGTAAATTTCCCCGCTGATGCCGGTGGCACGCAATTGCTGTAGGAGCTGGAAGGCTTGCCTGCTCTCGGTTTCGCCCAGGTTGAAGAAAAGGATTTTTGAAGTACTGAGCAGGTTTTCCGGAAACAGTTTCAGCTCATCCATGACGTCATATATCCTGTCCACGCCAAATGAAATCCCGACCCCCGGGATATCGTTTACACCGAACAGACCGGTAAGGTCATCGTACCGTCCCCCGCCGCCGATGCTGCCCATGGTAACATCCAGTGCCTTTACTTCAAAGATGGCACCGGTGTAGTAATTCAAACCGCGGGCAAGTGTAAGGTCGAGTACCGGTGCGGCTTTTTCCACCCCGGGATAGTGCAGGAGTGTTTCCAGTTCGGTGATTCCTTCGGCACCGATGGGGCTTACGCCAAGCAGTTCACGGAGACTGTTCAGTTTATGCTGGTTGTCGCCATGGATTGACAGGAATTCACGCACGAGGTTTACCTGGTTTTCAGCGAAACCTTTCCCCGAAAGTTCTTCCGCCACTTTGTCCATACCGATCTTGTCGAGTTTGTCGATGGCAACCGTCATATCGGTGAGCCGGTCTTCCGCACCAATGGTTTCGGCCAGGGCGGCAAGGATTTTACGGCTGTTGACTTTTATTTCCACCCGTACACCGAGGTTGGTGAATGCAGTGTGGTAGATGAAGAGCAGTTCCACTTCGTTGAGCAATGAACGGCTGCCCACTACATCGGCATCACACTGGTAGAACTCGCGGTAGCGGCCGCGCTGGGGACGGTCTGCCCGCCAGACCGGTTGTACCTGGTATCGTTTGAACGGGAATGTCAGTATGGTATGGTTCATTGCCACAAACCGCGCAAAGGGAATGGTGAGATCATATTTCAACGCACGTTCAGTGAGGTCCTTTTCATTTCTTCCCTGCAGTGCCTGCTCAAATGCAGTCCTTGATTTATCGATATTTTTCGGGTCGCCCAGGCCATTGTTGAGGATCTTGAAAATCAGTTTGTCCCCTTCTTCTCCATATTTTCCCATCAGCGTGCTGAGGTTTTCCATTGCAGGTGTTTCCAGTGGTTCGAACCCATAGGCCTCGAATACCGAGCGGATGCAACCGAGGATATAGTTGCGTTTGCGAACCACATCGGGTGGGAAATCGCGCGTGCCCTGGGGCAGGCTCACATTGACCTTTGCCATAAATCCTGAATTCCGTTTTTATATTTTTTTACGATGGCGTCACAGACCCCGTCGATCATTTTGTACACATCGTGATATCCCGGCTCTTCCCCATACCAGGGGTCCGGTACGTCCATCTGTTTGCCCGGATATGCCTCGTCCATCAGCAGGCGGGTTTTTGCAGGGTCAAATGACTTACCGGCAATGCGGCGGATTTCTTCCAGCACATCCCCGGCGAGGGCATAGACCAGGTCGTACCGGTCCATATCGGCGGCCGTAAACCGCCGGGAGCGCTGGTCGCAGATCTCGATACCATTCAGCCTTGCCACTTTCTGCGAGAGCCGGTGGGGAGCTTCCCCGGTATGGTAACCATTTGTTCCCGCACTGTCCACTTCCCATTCAAGACCCGCCGCGCTGGCCCTGTGTCGCAGGATGCCCTCCGCCAGCGGGCTGCGGCAGATATTGCCCAGGCAAACCATCAGGATTCTCATGCGCGCAAAGGTAATCGTTCAGGCTATGTTAAAACACAGGGAACCCGTTTATCCCGCTGTGGATTCTCCAACGATTTGCATCTAAAATGTGAAGAACTCAAAGAAAAGGGGGAAAAGATGGAATTTAATATGCATTTAAAGCGGGGAAAGGGGAAATTCGATAAATTGCCAATCCTGAAAACAAGTGGTATGGTTGAGGAATATGAACAGAAAAGGAGAAAGCAGGTAGCGGGTATGCGGTCGATTCTCGATTACGGGATCGGCATTGCGATCGTCACTTTTGGTTTGTTCCTGTTTTTCCGCAATTACTTCCACCTTGAATTCAACGAAACCTTTCCACCCAATTCACTTGACAAGATCTTTGGCGGGCTCTGTGTATTGTACGGGGGCTGGCGTATTTACCGGGGTTATAAAAAGAATTATTTCAAATAAAAGGATTTCGTTGAAGAGTCGTTTGTTGACCATTTTCCTTGCTACCGGAACAATCATGTTTACCCTTGCGTCCTGTAAGTCTTACAGCGAGCAGGATGCCGAACGGTTGGAGACGCCGGTACGGGGTTACATAAATATCAGTGCGGATGAAACATTCAAACCTGTGATTGATGAACAGGTGAAAGTTTTTAATGCAAATAATCCGGATGCTACCGTAAACGTGTTTTACAAACCGGAATCCGAGTGCCTGAAAGACCTGGCGAATGACAGCGTGCGGATGGTGATTGCAACCCGGAAGTATTCGAAGGCGGAGGAGAAATTTATTATCGATTCGGCACATGCCACGCCCAGCTGGAATGTGGTGGCACATGATGCGATTGCAGTGATCGTGCATCCCTCATCACCGGATTCGATGTTTACGATGGCACAGATCCGGGCCCTGCTGGAAGGCAACGCCGGATCAAAGCTTGTTCCGGTTTTTGACGGGGCACAGGCAACCAGTACGGTACGTTATATCGTCGATTCAGTACTGCGTGGCGCTCCGCTCTCGAAAAATGCGATGGCCGCCAAAAGCAGCCAGGAGGTACTGGACTATGTATCAAGAAGTCCCAATGCAGTGGGTTTCATTGGTGTAGGATGGATCGGTAACCATGAAGACCCGGAGCAGGTTAGTTTTTTGAAAAAAGTTAAAGTTGCATGGATCGAGAGCGCAACTGAGCCAGGGTCCTATGTTTCACCGGTACAGGTAAATATTTACGAGAAATCCTACCCTATGGTACGTGATTTGGTATATGTGTTGAAAGAGAAGGTCCATCTGGGGCTGGGATACGGGTTTGCGCGGTTTTTGGAACAGAGGACAGGTCAGTTGATATTCAAAAGGGCTTATCTTGCTCCGGCCCTCGAAAACTTTATCCTCCGCCCGATCCAGTTGAACGAACAGTAACAAGGCTTATACTTATACTTATATTTTTGCGAACCTCTAAAAGTGAATTAAACCATGAAGAAATTTTCAATTGCATTAATAACGGGGTTATTATTTGCTTCCGTGGTTCAGGCCCAGTCTTTACAGGAAGGGATTAATGACCTGTATGCAGAACGTTACAAAAGTGCGAAGGCCACCTTTGACAAGTTGCTTGCTTCCAACCCTAACAACATTGAGGCTACCTACTGGCTTGGCCAGGTACACCTCGAACAGGAAGATGTGGCAGGTGCAAAAGCATTGTACGAAAAAGCATTGCTCGCCAGTGCCAATGCCCCGCTCGTAATAGTGGGAATGGGCCAGGTGGAACTTACCGAAAAGAAAGTCAGTGAAGCACGGCAGCGTTTTGAAGCAGCTATTACTATGACCCGTGGCAAAAAAGGAGATGACCCGCAGATCCTGAATGCAGTGGGTCGTGCGATCACTTCCGTGTACACAGAAAAGAATAAACTGGGTGATATCAACTATGCCGTGCAGCAGCTCGAGCTTGCGTCGCAGCAGAAAAAAGTGGACAATGCCCTACTCGCGGATATCTACCTGAACCTCGGTAATGCTTACCGTAAAGCAAAACCAGGTGAAGGCGGCGGCCAGGCTTACCAGGCTTATAATTCTGCACTGGGAGCAAACGCCAATTTTGCTGCAGCATCCCATCGCCTGGCAAAACTTTTTGAAAGCCAGAAAAATTCAGAGATGTTTGAAAAGTACCTGAACGAGGCGATCACCAAGGATCCACGTTTCGCACCCGCGTATTATGACCTGTACTACACAGCAAAAGACCTGACGGTCGCTGAACAGTGGGCAAAGAAATACATCGAGAGTTCCGATGCTGATCCGCAGAACGACTACCTGCGTGTACAAACGCTTTGGAAAAAAGGATCTTTTGACGAAGCGATTGCCGGTGCTAAAAATATCATTGCCCAGGCAGGTGCCGCTACAAAAGCACGTACTTACAAGCTGATTGCAGATGCCTACGTACAGAAAAAGGATACCCCTTCTGCAAAGCAATACATCGATGAATATTTTGCAAAAGCAAAACCTGAAGAGGTTCTTGCCCTTGACTACAAGCTGAAGGCGGATGTTTATTCGGCGATCCCTGGCCAGGAAGAAGCGTTGTTTGCTATCTACCAGGAAGGCGTAAAGGCAGATACTGTGCTGAACAATAAAGTAGAGCTCCTGAAAAAAGGCGCAGAATTTTTCAAGAACAAAGGACAGCGTGAAAAAGAAGGGGATCTCCTGCAGTTACTCGTTAACCTGAAGCCCAAACCTACCATCAATGAAATGTTTGACGTAGGTCGTGCTTACTACTTCGGTGGGGCATATGCAAAATCCTATGCTGCATTTGACAGCTTCCAGGTGAAATACCCGGATGAAGTGTATGGTTATGAGTGGAAGTTCAACAACGCCAAAGCCATTGACACGACCAAGCGTGACAGTATTGCGGTACCGATGGCAGAAAGCCTGTTGGCATTTGCAGAAAAGGACACTGCGAAATACAAAAAACAGTATATCACAGCAGCGCTTTACCTGGTTGACTATTGGGCTAACTACGGTAAGGATGGAGCGAAGGCAACACAATATATTGACAAGGCCCTGATCATGGACCCGACCAATGAATCTTACAAAAATGTGAAAAAGCAACTGGAAAAATCTGCGGGCGCGGCGCCAAGATCTTCCAACCAGTCGCCGAAAACAGGCTCATCCGGTAAGTTCAAGGCCGCGTTTCGCGAAATGGAGCTGGTTTAGCGGACTACAAACCATTGGAACGGTCCCGGCCCTCGAGGTCGGGACCGTTTTTTTTGTGACAATTCCAGGGCTTATCCCGTAAACCGTCGTTAGCCAGGGATTTTGCGAAAAAGCGGAATAACCCTGTAAGCGGTACTGGTAAAGGCCTGCAGGCCAGGTCGCCGTTTATCATGGTACTGTCATTATTAGCCCCTCCATTTATAGGATAATTGGGCTCCCTGTCTTATTTTTGCGGCCAGGTAGATATTATGATCCACATACTCCAGCTAAATCCATCCGCAAACGACGCCGGTAGTTATCTCCCGGTCGCCCTCCAGGTTATATTCGCCGTAGGTCTGATCGTGTTCCTCGTTGTCCTGACCCATTTCCTGGGTCCGAAACGGAAGACCGCCGATAAACTCGCCAGTTTTACCAGTGGTATTGAATCGCACGGTGACGCGAGACAGCCAATGGCTATCAAATACTTCCTCACTGCTATTTTATTTGTGCTTTTCGACGTCGAGGTGATCTTTTTTTACCCCTACGCCGTGAATTTCAAGAGTCTCGGCTGGGACGGCTTTGTGGCCGTGCTGATGTTTGTGGCATTTTTCCTCTGTGGATTTACCTACATCATCAAAAAGGGGGCACTTCGCTGGGAGGATTAATCCGGCCAGTTGGGAAAATGCTTCCGGAATCCGCAACCGGCGCGGATTTGGTTTGTTATTTAAGGCAGGTAAAAACCTTCCTTAACATTAAAAAATTGATATATGTCCCGTCCCGTATCATACAACATTAAAGAGAAAAAGCTGGTAGATGATATCAGCATGGCCGAAATGCCCGAGGGTTTCCAGGGTGAAGGTTTTTTCGCAACGCAGCTGAACAGTGTGATCGGGCTGGCGCGGAAAAACTCAATCTGGCCGCTGCCTTTCGCCACGTCCTGCTGTGGGATCGAATTCATGGCCACCATGGCCGCCACCTATGACCTTGGCCGTTTCGGGAGTGAACGTCTTGCGTTTTCCCCTCGCCAGTGTGACCTGCTGATGGTGATGGGTACGATTTCCAAAAAAATGGGTCCTGTGGTTAAACAGGTCTACCTCCAGATGGCCGAGCCACGCTGGGTGATGGCCGTGGGCGCCTGCGCTTCCAGCGGTGGCGTGTTTGACACCTACAGCGTACTCCAGGGGATCGACCAGGTGGTACCCGTGGATGTATACGTGCCGGGTTGCCCTCCCCGCCCTGAAGCGATCCTCGACGGCGTGATGAATATCCAGAAGCTGGTAGGCAAGGAAAGCCTCCGCCGCCGCAACAGCGAACAATACAAAGCACTTCTCGAAAGTTACGGTATACAATAGTTATGAGCCTGAGCAACGAAACGATCAAACAAAAACTGACGGAGAAATTTGGGGAATCAGTCACCGGCTTCAGTGAAACTTACGGTATGCTGGGTTTCGAAGCCCCGCGCGAAATGAACCTGAAGGTCCTCAATTTCCTTTTTGATGACGAGGAACTCCGGTTCCGCTTCCTGACAGATCTCTGCGGGGTACATTACCCGGATAAAAAGGACCGTGAGATCGCCGTTGTTTACCACCTGCACAATCTCGTTGACAATATACGTTTACGTTTTACGGTGTACACCCCGGTTGCGAAGCCTGATATTTTTACCGCCACCGGTGTATTTTCATCGGCCAACTGGATGGAGCGGGAAACCTATGATTTCTATGGGGTCAATTTTGTGGGCCATCCCAACCTGATCCGCATCCTGAACGTGGATGAAATGGACTACTTCCCGATGCGTAAGGAGTTCCCGCTGGAAGACCAGACGCGAATCGATAAGGATGATGAAATGTTTGGCAGGGGCGGGTCTGCGGGATTTGGTACGGAAAAGACAACCCATGGCACCGTGACAGAAGATGAAAAGGATAACGTGGGAGAGGAACTTAAATAACAAGACAATTTAGCTATGGCTGACCAGCATATAAAATTACCCGAAGGGAGTATTGAGAAGACCACTACCACCCTTAACCTCGGCCCGACCCACCCGGCCACGCACGGGGTAATGCAGAATATTGTGGAACTGGACGGGGAGAGGATTGTGTCTACCGAACAGACCATTGGTTACATTCACCGTGCATTTGAAAAAATTGCTGAACGGCGGCCACTCTACCAGATCACACCGCTGACGGACCGCCTCAATTACTGTTCGTCACCGATCAACAATATGGGCTGGCATATCACCTGCGAGAAATTGCTGGGTGTGCAGACGCCGAAACGCGTGGATTATCTCCGGGTAGTGATCATGGAGCTGGCGCGTATTTCCGACCACCTGATCTGTACATCCATCATGGGTGTGGATGCGGGTGCATTCACGGGCTTCCTTTATGTAATGAGTTACCGTGAACTCATTTATGAAATCTATGAAGAGATCTGCGGCTCGAGGCTGACGACCAATATCGGTCGTATCGGCGGTTTCGAACGCAATTTCAATGATATCGCATTTGCAAAAATCGATAAGTTCCTGGCCGAATATCCCAAAGCACTGAAAGAACTGGAATCACTGCTCAACAGGAACCGGATTTTCATGGACCGTACACAGGGTGTGGGTCCTATCAGCGCCGATCGCGCAATGAATTATGGTTTCACCGGACCCAATCTCCGTGCAGCGGGTGTTGACTACGATGTGCGTGTGCATTCGCCTTACAGCAGTTATGAGGATTTTGATTTTACAATCCCTGTGGGCACTACCGGCGATAGTTATGACCGGTACATGGTCCGGATCGAGGAGATGTGGCAATCGATGTCCATCATCCGCCAGGCGCTGGATAAACTGAAACAGTTTACCGGTGCTGAAGCAGAGGTATACCATGCCGATGTGCCTGAGTACTACCTGCCGAAGAAAAAGGATGTATACACAAAAATGGAAGCCCTGATTTACCATTTCAAAATCATCATGGGTGAAGTGGAAATGCCCGCCGGTGAAGTGTATAATTCAGTGGAGGGTGGTAACGGTGAACTCGGGTTCTATTTTGTCAGTGATGGCGGCCGCACCCCTTACAGGCTGCATTTCCGTCGCCCCTGCTTTATCTATTACCAGGCGTATGAGGAGATGACCAAGGGGTCGATGCTCAGCGATGCCATCATCACGATGTCGTCCCTGAACCTGATCGCGGGTGAAATGGATGCTTAAAAAGATCAATGTTAATTGGGAATTATATGGTGAAGTTCACAGATGATAAGTTGAATGAGGTAAAGGCCCTGATGGCCCGCTACCCGGAAGGCCGGCAGAAAAGTGCGGTCATCCCGGTGCTTCACTTGGCGCAGGAGGAATTCGGCGGATGGCTGGATGTACCCGTAATGGACTATGTAGCCGAACTGCTGAGTATTACCCCGATTGAAGTGTACGAGGTGGCTACTTTCTACAGTATGTTCAACCTGAAACCGGTTGGCAAATACATGTTTGAAGTTTGCCAGACCGGTCCCTGCATGATCAATGGCTGCGATGAGATCATTGATTATATCGGGGAGAAACTCGGTATCAAACCGGGGCAGACCACGGCGGATGGCATGTTTACACTGAAAACAGTGGAATGCCTGGGTGCCTGTGGTTACGCGCCGATGATGCAGCTTGGAAAACATTATAAAGAACACCTTACGAAAGAAAAAGTGGACGCGCTGATTGAAGAGTGCCGGAGGGGTGCAGTCGCCAATAATTTATAACATGGGAAGACAATTATTACTTGCAAAAAAAGACGTGGAGGGTATCCGGTATTTTGATACCTACCGTCGTGAAGGCGGATACAGGAGCGTGGAAAAAGCGCTGAAGACCATGAGTCCCGATGCGGTAACCGAGGAGGTGAAGAAGAGCGGCCTGCGTGGTCGTGGTGGTGCGGGTTTCCCTGCCGGTATGAAATGGAGTTTCCTGGCCAAACCCGAAGGCGTGCCCCGTCACCTGGTGGTCAATGCAGATGAATCCGAGCCCGGTACCTTCAAGGACCGTTACCTCATGGAATATATCCCCCACAGCCTGATCGAAGGCATGGTGGTTTCCTCTTTTGCACTTGGTTCCAATGTATCCTATATCTATATCCGTGGTGAATATGCCTGGATCGTTGAGATCCTTGAGCAGGCTATCCAGGAAGCAAAAAACAATGGTTTCCTTGGGAAAAATATCCTCGGCTCCGGTTTCGATTGTGAAATCTATGTGCAACGAGGTGCCGGTGCCTATATCTGTGGTGAGGAAACTGCCCTGATCGAATCACTGGAAGGAAAACGCGGTAACCCGCGGATCAAACCACCATTCCCCGCCATCAAAGGTGTGTGGGACCGTCCGACCGTGGTAAACAACGTGGAGACGATCGCAGCAGTGGTGCCCGTGATCAATGAAGGTGGTGAGGAGTATGCAAAAATTGGTGTCGGTAAATCAACCGGTACCAAACTTATTTCCGCCTGCGGCAATATCAACAACCCGGGTGTGTTTGAAATCGATATGACGATCAGCGTGGAGGAATTCATCTACAGTGATGAATACTGCGGTGGTATAAAAAATAACAAACGGCTGAAGGCCTGTATTCCCGGCGGATCATCCGTACCGATCCTGCCTGCCAACCTGCTGTTGAAGACGGCGAAGGGTGAATCCAGGCTGATGAACTATGAAAGCCTTGCTGATGGCGGGTTTGCCACAGGTACTTCCATGGGCTCGGGAGGTTTTATCGTGCTTGATGAAGACCAGTGTGTGGTGAAACATACCTATACACTCGCGCGCTTTTACCGGCATGAGAGCTGCGGACAATGCTCACCCTGCCGCGAAGGCACAGGCTGGATGGAGAAACTCCTGCTCCGTTTTGAAAACGGCATGGGTAAAATGAGTGATATCGACCTGCTCTGGGATATCCAGCGCCGGATCGAGGGCAACACGATCTGCCCGCTCGGTGATGCCGCTGCCTGGCCGGTGGCTGCTGCCATCCGTCACTTCCGTGACGAGTTTGAATGGCATGTTACCAATGCAGCCGAAGCAACCACCCGCAATTACGGGCTGGCACATTATGCCGAGCCGCTGAGCGTGGTGGCCTGAGGGTGCGACAGAAAAATATTGAATTAGTCCTGAACAAATAACATGAGCGAACAACAACTTTTCAAAGTCACTATCGACAACATCACCGTCGAAGTCCCTGCCGGCACCACGGTGCTGATGGCAGCGCGGATGATTGGCGGCGATGTGACACCACCGGCCATGTGCTTTTACAGCAAACTCCAGGGCAGTGGTGGTAAATGCCGTACCTGCCTGGTAGAGGTGAGCAAGGGTTCCGAAAAAGACCCGCGTCCCATGCCAAAGCTGGTTGCCAGCTGCCGTACTACGGTGATGGATGGCATGGAAGTGAAAAATATTACCAGCGAAAAGGTGGTGGACGCAAGGGCGGGGGTTACGGAATTCCTGTTGCTGAACCATCCGCTCGACTGCCCGATCTGCGACCAGGCAGGTGAGTGCCACCTGCAGGATCTCGGGTATGAACATGGCAAAGCCGGTACACGTTACGAGTTTTCGCGCCGTACTTTCCACAAGGAGGATATCGGACCTTATATCCAGCTGCACATGACCCGTTGTATCCTCTGCTACCGCTGCACCTATGTGGCGTCACAGCTGACAGACAACCGCGTGCATGGTGTACTCGACCGCGGTGACCACGCAGAAATCTCCACCTATATTTCCAAAGCGATCGACAATGATTTCAGTGGCAACATGATTGATGTATGCCCTGTGGGAGCGCTGACCGATAAAACTTTCCGTTTCAAAAACAGGGTCTGGTTTACCAAACCCGTGGAAGCACACCGCAACTGCGACAAATGCTGTGGCAAGGTGACGCTCTGGAACCGTGGTGATGAGGTGTTGCGGGTGACGGCACGGAAAGACGAGTGGGGTGAGGTGAAAAGTTATGATGGTAAAACCGGCTGGATCTGTAACACCTGCCGTTTTGATAAAAAAGACCTGAAGGACTGGACCATCGAAGGCCCGGCACGTATTGCAAGGCACTCGGTGATTTCGGCGAACCATTATGTGGACACGATAAAACCAAAGGAAACTATCCAGGAAGTAATGGGTGGCCGACAGCCGAAATTGCTGATGGATATCCATAAAGTCAGTGATGTGAATGATCCTTCCGTTGATCTGAGCAGGATCAGTGGTCCGGCAACTGGTGCAACATTTGAAAAAAAGAACGCTTAATACATGAACATGTTTTTACTCGCGATAGACTGGTTCCTGATTATCGAAAAGCTGGTGCTGGTGGCATTTATTGTCACCCTCTCGATGATCGTGGCCATGTATGCCACCTATGGCGAACGCAAGATTGCAGGATGGATGCAGGATCGCCACGGACCTAACCGCGCCGGACCTTTCGGATTGCTGCAACCGCTTGCGGATGGCGGTAAATTATTTTTCAAGGAAGAAATTATCCCTTCGGTTTCGAATAAGTTCCTGTTTATCCTTGGCCCGGCACTCGCAATGGTGACTGCCCTGCTGACAAGCGCCGTAATCCCCTGGGGACCGAGCCTGACCATCGGCGACCGCCTTGTGCCGGTACAGATTGCCGATATCAATATCGGGATCCTGTATGTATTTGGTGTGGTAAGTCTTGGTGTATACGGGATCATGATCGGGGGATGGGCATCCAACAACAAATTCTCCCTGCTGGCTGCTATCCGTGGTGCCTCCCAGATGGTGTCATATGAACTGCCGATGGGTCTTGCGCTCATCGCGGTGCTCATGCTTTCCGGCGACCTGCAGATGAGTAAAATTGTTGCCGGGCAACTCGAGAACGGGTGGAACATTGTATACCAGCCGATCGGTTTCCTGATCTTTTTTGTGTGTGCGCTTGCCGAATGTAACCGTACGCCATTTGACCTTGCGGAAGCGGAGAATGAGCTGAACATGGGTTACCACCAGGAGTATTCTTCAATGAAACTCGGGTTTTACCTTTTTGCCGAATACATCAACATGTTTATCAGTGGTGTGGTGATGGCAACATTGTACTTCGGGGGTTACGATATCCCGTTTGTGAATGAGGCGTCATGGGGAATAGCTGACTACTGGCTGAGCATTATCGGTTTTGTGGTATTGCTGTCCAAGGCCTTCTTCTTCATATTTATGTTTATGTGGGTACGGTGGACAGTACCGCGTTTCCGTTATGACCAGCTGATGAAGCTGGGCTGGAAATCGCTGATCCCGCTGGCGCTGGTGAATATGCTGGTAACAGCTGCGGTGATATTGTGGTTGAAAAAATGATAAGGAACACCGGTGCAACCGGATACTATATTTGCGAAAAATTTAAAATCCCTGTCGGGAAATTAAGAGATGCAGTTAACACAAAGAGCTAAACAGGTTGATCGCCGGCCAATGACATGGCTGGAAAGTATTTACCTGTGGAATATCGCGAAGGGTATGATGATTACCCTGCGTCACCTGTTCATGAAAAAGAAAACGGTCCAGTATCCCGAGGAGAAGCGGACTTTTTCAAAAGTTTTCCGTGGACTGCAGATCCTCAACCGGGATGAGCAGGGGCGTGAAAATTGTACCGCCTGCGGATTATGTGCCGTGGCTTGTCCGGCCGAAGCCATCAGTATGGAGGCGGCTGAACGGCAGCCAGGTGAAGAGCACCTTTACCGTGAAGAGAAGTATGCCGCGAAATATGAGATCAATATGCTGCGCTGCATCTTCTGTGGGTATTGTGAGGAAGCCTGTCCGAAGGATGCGATTTACCTTTCACAGACTTTTGCGCCATCCAACTATGGACGCGATGGGTTTATTTATAAAAAACAGGACCTCCTGATTCCCCATCCGATCGAAGACCCGGCGGGTTTTGCGAAGGCGAGGGGTGAGAAGTCCGTAACAAATTAATAAGGGGAAGGAAATCGAACCAGCCGGTGATACTGGACCGGTATATAGCTTAGAGAAATGATTACACAAATACTATTCTGGTTGCTGTCTGTGGTGGCGCTCTTCGGTGCACTGATGGTTATTACCAGTAAGAATCCTGTTTACAGCGTACTGTGGCTTGTGGTCACATTCTTCGCTATCTCCGGACATTATATCCTGCTGAATGCGCAGTTCCTGGCGATCGTGAATATCATCGTTTATGCCGGTGCCATCATGGTACTGTTCCTGTTTGTGATCATGCTGATCAACCTCAACCGGGAATCGGAACCCAACAAGAACCGCTGGATCCGGATGGCCGGTGCCGTTGCGGGTGGTTGCCTCCTGCTCGTGATCGTGGCGGCGCTGAAGAATACCGAGTTCAATACCCGATCGGCAGAGGTTGTGACAGGTGATATCGGGCTTATCAAAAATCTCGGGAAGGAATTATTCACCACGTTTGTGGTACCATTTGAAATCAGCAGCATCCTGTTCCTGAGTGCCATGGTGGGTGCGGTGCTGATGGGTAAAAAGAATTAAAGAAAAGGACATGCCTATAAATTATTACATATTCCTGTCCATCGCGCTGTTCTGCATCGGCATTGTCGGTGTGCTTACGCGGCGGAACTCGATCATCGTATTTATGTGTATCGAATTAATGCTGAATGCGGTGAACCTGCTGTTCGTTGCGTTTTCCAAAATGCACCATCTCGCGGCCGAAGCGGCGGGCACGGTGAACACTGCAGGAACCGATGGCCAGCTTTTCGTATTCTTTATCATGGTGGTGGCAGCGGCGGAAGTGAGTGTTGGTCTCGCCATTATCGTGATGATGTACCGGAATATCCATTCGGTGGATGTAAATTTTTTGAACAGGTTAAAACACTGATTGCACCCGGAGGTGCAACTGTAACTGCGTTTTATGAAGAATGTTTTACAACTGGCTTATCTGGTCCCGCTGTTTCCCCTGCTGGGCTTCCTGATCAACGGACTGGGACGGAAATCGTTGTCGAAAGGCGCCATCGGCGTGATCGGCAGCGGCATGATCCTCGCTTCCTTTGCGGTGAGCGTATACCTGTTCCTGCAGGTAAAGGGTGGTGCTGCTGACCATGTGGTTACTTATTTCAATTTTATACATGTCGGCCAGCTGAGCATCCCGTTTGCTTTCCAGATCGACCAGCTGTCGTCTATTTTCCTGCTGGTGATCACCGGTGTGGGTTTCCTGATACATGTGTACTCCACTTCATACATGCATGAGGAACCGGCCGAACATTTTGGCCGTTATTTCGCCTACCTCAATCTCTTCGTATTCTCGATGCTGCTGCTCGTGATGGGCGCCAACTATGTGATCATGTTTATTGGCTGGGAAGGGGTTGGTCTCTGTTCATACCTGCTGATCGGATTCTGGTTTAAGAAAACCGAATACAACAAAGCCGCAAACAAGGCATTTATCATGAACCGGATCGGTGACCTTGCTTTCCTGCTGGCCATTTTCTGGATCATCGGGAAAGTAGGTGGTGTTGGTTACAGCGAGGTTATCAGTTTCACCGAAGCCGGGAAATTTTCCCCTGCTGACCTGACCGGTATCACGATCCTGCTCTTTATCGGTGCCACCGGTAAAAGTGCACAGATCCCCTTGTACACCTGGCTGCCGGATGCGATGGCGGGTCCTACCCCGGTATCGGCCCTGATCCACGCGGCCACGATGGTGACTGCCGGTATATACATGATAGCGCGCAGCAATATCATGTATACGCTGTCGCCACTTACATTGAATATTATCACGGGTATTGGTCTTGCCACGGCATTGCTGGCAGCCACTATCGCGATGAAACAGAACGATATAAAAAAGGTGCTTGCCTATTCAACCGTGAGCCAGCTGGGCTATATGTTCCTGGCGCTGGGTACCGGATCGTATGTGGCAGCCGTGTTCCATGTGATGACACATGCCTTTTTCAAGGCCCTCCTTTTCCTTGGCAGCGGCAGCGTAATCCATGCGATGGGTGGTGAACAGGATATCCGGAAAATGGGTGGCTTATCAAAGTACATGAAGATTACCAACCTGACATTCCTGATTGGCTGTATTGCCATTGCGGGTATCCCGGGTTTCTCCGGCTTTTTTTCCAAAGATGAAATCCTTGCGGGTGCGTTTGCCAGGTCACCCATTATTTACGGGGTTGGTTTATTCACAGCATTGCTGACCGCATTTTATATGTTCCGTTTGTATGCCACCACGTTCCGTGGTTCATTCCGCGGCACACACGACCAGGAACATCACCTGCATGAAAGTCCGGCCGCAATTACCATCCCGCTTGTTATCCTTGCGGTATTGTCGGTGGTTGGCGGATATATCGGCATCCCCGAATTCATGGTGCATGGGGCACACCGTCTCGCTGATTTCCTGCATCCCATTTTTGCGTCCTCGCAGGAGATTTTTGAACAGCATGGCCATACGCATCCCGACCACCAGACGGAATGGATACTTACCGGGCTTTCATCTGCCCTGATCATTGTGGTGGTGGTATTTGCGTGGAAAAAATTCAGTGCAAAACCCGATATCGCGGAAGCACAGGGTTTTGGCAAAGTGCTCGAAAACAAATGGTATGTGGATGAGCTGTATGATAAAGTGATCGTGCAGCCGATTTATAAGTTTGCCGGTTTCCTCAGCAATGTGGTAGAGCGGCTGGTGATCGACGGGCTGGTGAATGGTGTCGGACGGCTGGTAAATTACAGTGGCCGGCAGCTGCGGTTGCTGCAGAGCGGGCAGGTGGGCAGTTATGTATTGCTGATGGTGATCGGCATGTTGCTCGTGTTTGTGATTCAATTCTTTTTAAGAAAATAAGCGTTAGCTAAACTGGGACGATTTATGATTGCATTATTTCTGATACTGATACCACTGGTGACCGGGCTGCTGGCTTTCTTTTTCCGCGAGGAGAAGATGGCAAGGGGCTGGGCCCTATTGTCGGCCATCGGTACGCTGACGGTTTCGGTTCTTGGGCTCACTGTGCTGAAAGCACCGGCCAACCTGCGTTTCACGGGTGAATGGATGGGCAATCTCGGCAGCAGTTTCAGCATCGGGCTGGATGGCATGGGCCAGCTGCTCTGCCTCCTCAATGCGGTGGCATATGTGATTATCCTGCTTGCGACCTGGAATTCATCTTACCGGAAGGCGAATAATTTCTTTGGCCTGTTGTTGCTGGCGCAGGCCGGTATGATGGGTGTGTTCCTGGCCATGGATGCGCTGTTGTTTTATTTCTCCTGGGAACTTGCACTGATACCAGTGTACTTCCTCTGTTCGCAGTGGGGAGGGGATCGCCGCATTCCGGTTACGTTCAAGTTTTTTGTTTATACATTCCTTGGTTCGCTGCTGATGCTGACCGGGATCCTGTTTGTCTATTCGCATACACAGTCCTTCTCAATGGAGGCGTTCTATAATTCAAATCTCCCCAACGACCAGCAGGCATGGGTATTCTGGTTGTTCTTTATTGCCTTTGCGGTGAAGATGCCCGTGTTTCCTTTCCATACCTGGCAGCCCGACACCTATGAACAATCGCCTACTGCTGTCACGATGGTGCTCAGCGGGATCATGGTGAAGATGGGGGTATTTGCGGTGCTTCGCTGGTTGCTTCCCGTGTTGCCGGTGGCATCCTACAGCTGGGGTGACCTGGTGTCCACGCTTTCGGTAACGGGCATGCTGTATGCATCACTTATTGCGATGCGCCAGGATGATATCAAACGCCTGGTGGCTTATTCTTCCATTGCGCATATTGGCCTGATGTCGCTGGCTATTTTCTCCGAAAGCCAGATGAGTATCCAGGGTGTGATGATCCAGATGTTCAGCCATGGTATCAATATTATCGGGCTCTGGATTGTGGTGGAACTGATCGAACGGCAGTTTGGCACCCGGAAGATGTCGGAGCTGGGCGGACTGGCACAGAAGGCGCCCGCGATGGCGATCTTTTTTGTGCTGATTGCTTTTGCAAACATTGCGCTTCCGCTGACCAATGCATTTATCGGTGAGTTCCTGATGTTCTCCGGTATTTACAATTCGCAGGTAACGCAGTACAATGTGATCCTGACCGTGCTTGCGCTGGTCTGTATTATCCTTGCTGCGGTCTATACGCTGAATATGATCCGTAAGGTGTTTTTTGGTGATGCGCAGATCCTGACTGCAAAAGCGGTGGACCTGCGTAGCAGTGAAACGCTGGCCCTTGGGATACTGGCGATCCTGATCCTCTGGAGCGGTATTTACCCGCAGCCGTTGCTGGATCTTACATCGAATATCACCGATGCAATTTTAAATAAAGCAGATGTGATGCATCTGATAAAGAAGTAACTGAACAGGTATGAACGCATTAATAATTTCGGCGGTTTTTGGAGTGATCATGATGTTCAGCGGGATCCTGCTGAAGAACAAAGGCAGTATCCGGGCGGTGGCCATAGCCGGCGTGCTGTTGCTGCTGGCGGCTAATATCGCCGAGATGTGCAGCGGGCCGTTATTCCATATCCCTGTGGAGGGGATGCTGCGTTTCGAGCGCTTTTCGCTGTTCTTCAACAATATTGTATTTGTGTGTACCCTGGTTTATTTCCTGCTCACGGCACGTGATATGGAAAAGGTAGGGGCGGACTATGCAGAATATTTTGCACTGATCTTTTTTATCCTGGCGGGAACGGTAATGGTGGCTTCGTTTACCTCATTACTGATCCTCTTCCTTGGGATCGAGATCATTTCGATTCCGCTGTATATCCTGACGGGCAGCGACAAGAAAAATCTCCGGAGTAATGAGGCATCGCTGAAATATTTCCTGATGGGGGCTTTTTCAACCGGCCTGATGCTGATGGGTATTGCGCTTATTTATGGTTCAACCGGTACGTTCAACACCACACTGATGAGCATCGGCACCAAGACCCCGGATCTCCCGGCGGTTGCGGGTATGCTGCTGTTGCTGTTTTCCATGTCTTTCAAGGTATCGGCTGCTCCTTTCCATTTCTGGACTCCGGATGTGTATGACGGTGCGCCAACGGTATTCACCTCCATTATGGCAACGATCGTGAAGGTGTCGGTTTTCATCGGGTTCATCCGTTTGTTCCAGGATGCCTTTGGACACCTGCACAATACCTGGCAGCTCTGGGTTGCCGTGGTGGCGGCGCTCACGCTCCTGATCGGTAATATCACTGCGGTCTTCCAGCAGAGTGTGAAGCGTATGCTGGCCTATTCCAGTATATCACAGGCAGGCTTTATGCTGCTGGCTTTGTTTGCCATGAACAGCAATGCCAAGGAAGGGATCCTTTTATATTCCCTGGCTTACTCACTTGCCAGCATTGCTATTTTTGCTGTGCTTGTAAGAATGGCTGATTATAGTTTTGAAGGATTTAACGGACTGGCCAGACAGCAGCCACTCGTGGCGGCGGTGACAACCATCTGTATCCTTTCGCTTGCCGGTATCCCGCTTACCGCAGGTTTTATTTCCAAGTTTTACATGCTCAGTGCGGTGATGCTTACCGGTAAGTATCTCTGGCTGGTGATCTTTGCAGTAGTGATGGCGGCGGTCAGCGCCTACTATTATTTCCGCGTTATCCAGGCAATGTATTTCAAGGACGGGAATGCTACCATTGAGGCTGGTACCGGGTTCAAGGTCCTGCTGGTTGTGGTGGCGGTGCTGATCATCCTGGTTGGTACTTTCCCTTCAAGTATCCTTTACTGGTTATATTTCTAAACCACGGATGCCCCGTAATGACTAAATTTAGGGCATGGGTTTCCGGGATATATTTTCACTTGCATGGCGTACTGTACGTGGTAACAAGCTGCGTACGGGACTGACCGTGGCTATTATTGCCTTTGGTATCATGGCATTGGTGGGAATTATTACGGCTATCAAGGCGATGAACCAGAAGTTCACCGAAAGTTTCTCCAGCATGGGCGCCAATTCATTTACGATCCGTTTCCAGGAACGCAATTTCCGCATGGGCGGACCGGGTTCCGGCAACATCAGGTTATCCCGCAAGTCGGCGCGCAAGGAAAAGACATCGAGTCTCGGCCGCAGGATTACCCGTGACCAGGCGGAGTTGTTTATCCGTAATTACCAGTACCCTGCGCTTACCGGTGTGTCGGTGTTTGGCAACCGTAACAGTATTGTGTCGATGGGGGAAAAAAAGACCAGTCCGAATGTGATGGTCATGGGTGCGGATGAAAATTATGTGCAGCTGAATGGTATGGCTATTTCGGATGGGCGTAACCTGAGCCGCAGTGAAGTCCGTGCCGGTACAAATGTGTGCCTGCTTGGGTTTGATGTGGCGAATAAATTTTTTCCCGGACAGGCCGGACGTGCGGTGAATGCGCAGGTCCGGATAAACAATATTCCGTTCAGGGTGGCCGCTGTGCTGGAAAGCCGTGGGTCGAGTTTTGGTTTCAGCCGCGACAATATGATCATCACCAGCTATAATTGTATAGAAAAATATTTTTCAACCGGTAATTCCTATGTGGTGGCCGTGATGACAGATGACCTGCTGAAGATGGAGCAGGCGATGGGCGAGGCAGAAGCAGCTTTCCGCCCGATCCGCAAACTGACTACAACAGAGGAGAGTAATTTTGCGCTTGACCGGAGTGACAGTGTGGCTGAGAAGGCGATGAAAAGCCTTGGATTCCTCACTATTGCGGCTACGGTTATCGGCCTGATCACACTGGCCGGTGCAGCGATCGGGCTGATGAATATCATGCTGGTATCGGTCTCCGAGCGCACGAAGGAAGTGGGCCTGGTTAAGGCCATTGGCGGGAAAGGGAAGATGGTGCAACGGCAGTTTCTCCTGGAATCCATGATCATCAGCCTTCTCGGCGCGTTCTTCGGCATTGTTTTAGGGGTATGCGTGGGCAATCTGTTCTCGTCATTCCTTGGTACGGGTTTCGTAGTTCCCTGGGATTGGGTGATTGGGGGTATACTGCTTTGCGGAGTTGTAGGTCTTGCCGCGGGCATTTACCCTGCCATCAAAGCAGGGAGGCTGAATCCCATCGATGCCCTGCGATATGAATAATAAGGGTTAGCATCATCAGGATTAATTTGTTATCATTTTTTTTGCAGGGCGTTTTCAAGTTGAAAAAATCCTTAACTTGACGCCCTTGTTTATCCAAAAAATAAACGACTAAGAGGATTTTTGTATAAACTTTTTCAGTAGAATTGTAGCCTAAAGAGGCTCACTAACATTTTAAAAACACTAAAAAATTAGATCATGGCTGAGACAAAACCAACTGCAAGCGCATCGGTTAAGGCTACTTCTGTTCAACCCAAGAAAAGCGGTAATTCTATCTCGTGGATCGCTCCGATCGTTTGTATTGTTGCTGGTTATTTAATCTGGCGTTTCGTTTTCGGCGCTGAAAGTGGTTTCACAGATCCGGACAAAGCAGGTGGATTCTGGCCGAAACACCACGGACCTAAAGGAGCCCTCAATGGTATCTATGAAGGTGGTATCATCGTTCCTCTTCTCGTTGGGATGCTGCTGATGGTATTCGTGTTCTCGATCGAGCGTTTCCTCACAATTCAGAAAGCGCTTGGTAGCGGTTCTATTTCTGATTTCATCCGTAAAGTACAATATCACCTCGCTAACCGTAACGTAGATGCGGCCCTGAGCGAGTGTGACAAACAGCGTGGATCTGTAGCCAACGTAATGAAGGCTGGTCTCCGCCGTTACAAGGAAATGATCAACGAAGGTGGTCTTGACACTGAGCAGAAAGTGCTTTCTATCCAGAAAGAAGTGGAAGAAGCTACTGCGCTTGAACTTCCAATGCTCCAGAAGAACCTCGTGTTCCTTTCCACTATTACATCAGTTGGTACCCTCGTTGCCCTCCTGGGTACGGTAATGGGTATGATCCGTGCCTTCGCTGGTCTCGGTGCATCCGGTGGTGGTTCTGATACCAACGCACTTGCGGTAGGTATCTCTGAAGCACTTTACAACACAGCGATCGGTATCGGTACATCTGCCCTGGCGCTTGTAATGTATAACGTATTTACTACCAAGATCGACTCGATCACTTATGGTATCGATGAGTCTGGTTTCACACTTACGCAGAGCTTTGGTTCACTTTACAAATAAATCCGGAATAGTTTTATGGATTTGTCCTGACTATTCATCTCATTATTTTAAAAGTAGCAAACAATGCCAAGCGTAAAATTACCAAAGAAGAGCACTGACACGGACATGACGCCGTTCGTGGACATTGCTTTTCTGCTGTTGTCATTTTTCATCATGGCAACGAAGTTTAAGCCGCCTGAGCCGGTGAAAGTGGAAACCCCGAATTCGGTTTCCTCTGCAAAGCTCAAGGAGGAGAATTCAGTCCTGATCACTATTGATAATGAAAGCAAGGTGTATGTGAGCTTTGGTGGTAAAACCACGGAAGACAAAGGCAAGATCACCGGCATTATCAATGACCTGAATTCTTCCCGCAGTCTCGGTCTCACCCCTCAGGAAATCGAAGCTTTCCAGTCGACCCCGCTTATTGGTGTACCTCTCGCCGGTATCAAAAACCTGCTGAGTCGTCCGCTTGCTGAGCGTGAAAAAATCAAACAACCCGGTATTCCTGTCTCTGACAGCCTGAATAACGAGCTTGTATGGTGGGTTGGTGCAGCGAAGAAAGCCTTTGGCGGTACCAAACTGATGTACCTGGTGAAGGGAGATAATACTTCCAAGTTCCCCGCGTTCGAGTCCGTTATCAACGCACTGAAAAGGAACGAGGAATTCAAGTATTTCCTGATCACCGGTCAGGAAGGTGCACCGGCTGGTTCGGATCTTGCGAACAAGCTGTCAGCTGACTCGCGGAAATAAATTTATTCAAATAAGTAAACCATTTTATTATGGCAAGTATTGAAGGCGGAGACGGCGGGGGCCACAAGAAAGGCCCCGGGGTGAAAAAAGCCAAAAAGCTGTCTACCCGCGTGGATATGACTCCCATGGTGGATCTCGGGTTCCTGCTTATTACTTTCTTCATCTTTACTGCTACGCTGAGCACTCCGTCCACGATGGATCTCAACGTGCCGAAGGATACAGACAAGGATGAGGAGCAGACCAAGGCCAAACAGTCCGGCGCGCTGACCATCATGCTCGGTAAGAATAACAATGTTTATTACTACGAGGGTGAGTTAAGTGCGGAAGGGTTCAAACAGACTACGTTCAAAGGTATCCGTGATATCATCATCAAGAAAAAGAGATCGGTGATTGCGGCGTATACCGGCAGCGCAGCCTGTGAAGAGAAGGCACGTGCCAAGAAACTGGATGTGCGTTCCGAATGTGCCGATGAGGATTTTGTGGTGGTTATCAAGCCGATGCCGGATGCTACTTACAAAAACACCGTGGATATCCTTGATGAGATGACGATCAACCAGGTGAAACGTTTTGCCATGGTAAAAATCGCTGACTCTGAAAAGGAACTGATTGTGGCTACCGAGGGTCCTTCAACAGGGACAACCCCGGCACCATAATTTTCCCGGAAAGCTTGTGGAAAGTGCCACAACCTGCATCTAATTATTAAACAAACTGACAAATGGAAGCTAATAAGATTTTATCTGCCGACCTGCTGGACCTCGTTTTCGAGGGTCGGAACAAGGAGTATGGGGCTTACCAGTTGCGCAAAACTTACAATAAGCGCATTATCCTGGCCCTCGTAATCACGGCTTCTGTTGCCCTGCTGGCGCTGGTTAGTTCTTTCATTGCCAATCGCATGGAAGATGACGGACCTGCCAAGGTAGAGGTGAAAGAGGTAACGATGATGGACCTGAAGGAAGAGGAGAAGATTGTGGAACCGCCACCTCCCCCTCCGCCGAAGCCACCAGATCCTCCAAAAATTGAAATGAAACAGTTCACCCCTCCCAAGATCGTGAAGGATGAGGAAGTGCAGGAGCCACCTCCCGCGCAGGAAGAACTGAAAGAAGCAAAAATTGACGTGGTTAGCCAGGAAGGTATCAAGGACGAAGGTATTGCTGCCCCTGTAGTAGTGGACGATGGTAAAGGTATCGTTGAGACTAAAAAAGTTGAAGACGAAAACAAGATCTTCGAAAAAGTGGAGATCGAAGCCTCGTTCAAAGGCGGTGAAGGTGCCTGGAGGAAATTCCTCGAAAGGCAGCTGAACCCGAACGCCCCGATCGATAACGGTGCACCGGAAGGTGTGTATACAGTGTACGTGCAGTTTGTTGTGAGCAAAGACGGTAGCATCAGCGACGTTAAAGCCCTGACCAGTCATGGATATGGTATGGAAGCTGAAGCGGTACGCGTTATCAAAAAAGGTCCGAGCTGGGTACCAGCGGTGCAGAACGGTCGTCCCGTGAATGCATTCCGGAAACAGCCGATCACGTTCCAGGTTACTTCTGAATAACGTTGAGTTAGTAAGTATATGAATCCCCGGGTTTGCGCCTGGGGATTTTTTTTGTGCGGTTTTTTTTGGAGAGCGTGGGGCAAACCAGGTTGATGGGAGAGCGTGGGGCAAACCAGGTTGATCCGGCTCCGCCGGCACGCCTTCGGCATCCCGCCTAATGCCGGATCATTCCTGGTTTGTCCGCACTTCTGACTTTTATGAACCACGCAGGCCTGAAAGCCACATGACGCAAAGGCGGGAATTTTGAGTGAGGTTGGTGTTTTAATGTTTTTTCTGCTGTCCGGGAGCAAAGGGTTTGGCGGATTTTGAGCCGCTGGCTTTTTTGGCCTGGCCGGGAGGAAGCGGGCGGCTGGTGGTGCAGGCACTTGTTACCAGGAGCAGCGCGGCAACGACAGGGACAATTGATTTCGGGAATTTCATGTGCTTTGTTTAGGTGGGTTATTGTCAAACGGGATGCCCGTTTTGCGCGGAGCGCAAAGATGTCCGGCAATTGGGTCTGAGGGTGTAATTTTGCGCATGCTTAAGTTATCAGGTTGGGACGATACTATTGTAGCGCTGGCCACCCCTCCTGGTATCGGGGCCATCGGGGTATTGAGATTGAGCGGCAAAGAAGCAGTTCATATTGCCGACCGGCTGTTCCCGTCGAAAGACCTGGCGGCCCAACCCACCCATACCCTTCATGTAGGTTACCTGAAACAGGATGACCGGGTGCTCGATGAAGTGGTGGTTTCGCTGTTCCATGGCCCAAAATCGTACACCGGGGAAAATGTGGTGGAAATCAGCTGTCACGGTTCGCCCTATATCCACCAGCAGGTGCTGGATGCCTGTATCTCACAGGGCGCGCGGCTGGCCAAACCAGGAGAATTTACCCAGCGCGCATTTCTCAATGGCAAAATGGATCTCGCGCAGGCAGAGGCCGTGGCAGATATTATCTCCTCCAATACAGAAGCATCCCTCCGGACCGCACTCAATACGATGCGAGGTGGCTTTTCAGCCCGTTTACGCGAGCTTCGTGAACAGCTAATCAAATTCTCCGCACTGATTGAACTCGAGCTGGATTTCGCCACAGAGGACGTTGAGTTTGCAGACCGTTCCGCCTTTTATATCCTGATCGGGCAGCTCCGGGAATCAACTGGACAACTCATGCAGTCGTTCCACCTCGGAAACGTGATCAAAAACGGGGTCAGCGTGGCCATCATCGGCAAACCCAACGCGGGCAAATCCACACTGCTGAATGTGTTGCTGAATGAAAACCGGGCAATCGTGAGCGATATTCCCGGAACCACCAGGGATACAATCGAAGAAGTACTGAATATCGAAGGGATCCTGTTCCGCCTGATCGATACAGCCGGTATCCGTGAACACAGCAGTGACCTCATTGAACATGCAGGTATCGAACGCAGCCGGGAGAAGATGAAGGAGGCAGACCTCGTATTGTTCCTCTTCGATGCGGCCGATCCGCTGGAGGAAATCCTGGCCATGAAAAATGAAATCGAAAACGCTGGATTGAAATACTTGATGGTTGCCAACAAAGTTGACCGGTACAATGAGGGGATGAAGAAGTTTGAAGGCCTGGGAGGCATCACGTTTATCTCCGCAAAAAACAACCAGCAGGTCAATGAGCTCAGGGATGCAATGACGGCTGCGGTGCTGGATGGCCAGGTGAATACCGAAAGTACCATTGTCACCAATGCACGACACTACCATGCGTTGAAGGAAGCCGCAATTTCGATTGATGAAATAAAAGCCGGGCTAGACAACGGACTTCCCGGGGACCTGCTCGCGCTGGATATCCGCCGCTGCCTGCACTATCTCTCCGAGATCACCGGTGATATTTCGAATGAGGATACCCTGGATTATATTTTCAGCAAATTCTGTATCGGGAAATAGGCCTGACTGCCGTAAATGAAGATGCCTCCGGAAAACGCTGACTTTCCGGAGGCATCTTTTTTTTGGAAGGAGCTGACCTTAGTCGGTCAATCCGAGATAGGCTTTTACTGCCGTGTAATCAGACCAGTCAACTGCTGTGGACGATCTTGCAGTGGTGCCGCCTGGCACAATCATATAACGGTATTGCTGGTATTTATTACCACCCGATGAAACGGTACTCAGGTCGGCATTGGAATACAATTCAATTGTCTGGGTGTAAGCCACCATCTGGATGTACAGGCCGGAGTTAAGGCTGCTGTAGGGTAAGGCAAGAATGACGGGATCTGCTGCCGTATTGGAATTGATGTATGCTTTTACATCCGCGGATGCCAGCAGGGCTGTGGTCAGCTTCGGTGCATCGATAATTGCGTAATACCCAACAGTGTCAATGCCACCGTTTCCAAGGTGGATAGTATCAGGCTTGTAGGACACGTCCAGCCAGGCTGAATAAATCACATTGCTCGTTCCGGGAGGTCCAGCGGGTCCTGCAGGTCCGGCGGGTCCGGTGGCTCCATCAGCACCAGTTGAACCATCCTTACTGCAGGATGCCATAAGCACAACAAAAAAAAGTCCTGACAACAGGACCAGCGGGGAAAGGAGGTTTCGTCTTTTCATTTTGGAATTAATGTTTGAGGGTATGATGTATTTCACACCTGATTCTTTTGGATTACCAAAGTAAACATTCTTTTCAGGAATTCAAATTGCATCACACGGATACCAGCGGGCAGCAGGGGTTACAGAAAGTTGACCGGTCCCGTGTTGTCAGAGTTTACGTATGCTGATATTGCTGACATGGTAGAGGTTTTTTTCATTCACTACCAGCGAAAAACCTTTTAACCGCATATCGGCATTGTAGGAGGTGTTGCATTCGTAAATGACTTTGTTGCCGGAAACAAAACTGATGGTGCTTCCTGTTTTGCGAAGTTTAACCGTGGACTGGTTGACGGGCGCGCTGCCTTTGAAGTCCGGAAGGGAGTAATAATTTTTCATCGTGCAGCCTGCGTTGCCGAAGTTGAACATTACCCATCCTTCTGCATCTTTCCGGTTCATATCCCCGGGTGAAATATCAAACGTAAATTTTTTTTCACCGGCACTTGTCATGAAAGGGAGTTCGATCACGATACCCGGCGTACCCCATGGCACATCCCCTTTCCGCACCAGCAGGTCCATACTGAATTCAAAGTCGTCTTTCAGGTCCAGTGCCAGCTGTTTCGGAGTTGCCTTTTTCTGCAGCTTCAGCCATTTTCCTTTTACCCCATCCACTTCCCCGACACTTACGCCATCACCCGAATGGTTTTTTTCGGTGGTCCAGTTTTTCGGCGAGCCACCTGTGGCCACCGAAGAGAAGTCTTCAAAAAACAAAACCGATTTATCGGCCGTTAGCCTTTTTGCATTATCGGAAAGGGCAGTGGAGGCCTGGTTGTTTTGTTTTTCCTCCTGTGTGGCAAAAGGCACAACAGTATATGCCTGCGTTGTTTTATTTTCAAAATAATAATTGTAGAGGTAATCGTAATTGAACCGGCTGGTGAAATTATCCATCAGGTCGGAGCAGCCTCCGAAGCTCTCGTCCAGGGCACCCTGGATCGTACACACGATCCATTGCGGGCCACCAGTCGCGCAGGCCTGTTTCGCCTCTTTTTTCAGGTGCAGTAAAGGGAAAGCCGTTTCCACCCAACCGTTTTTGCCCTGTTTTACAGGCTGTGTACCGATCCAGGTTATTTCCTTTGCCTCCTCGATACCGGCGAGATCGAGACAGTCAATATCATTGTTGACATCGGTGAAATAGACATAATCGCCGAGCCGGTTTTTATAATTGTTTTTCAGGATCCGTATTCCCCGCTGTGCGTTCTCCAGCAGGTTGGTGGACCGGATGTTCATATTCATCGCGATCTTGTACATCGTGGGAAGTTGCTTTTCCAGACGGGCAATATATTCACCCATGGTGACCTGTTCAAAGGGTAGTGGCTTACCGTCGCGGGTCAATACAACCACGTACAGGTTGGCGTCGGGTCGCAGGTAATGATCAAATTTTTTCAGGTTGGGACTATTGGTAAAGTCACGGTATTGTGCCATCTGGTCCCTCCAGTCTTTCTCATACTGCCCTTTCATCCCGATAGTATAACGCGGCTGGATACAATAGTAGTCCTCAGGGGAAGAGAGGTATGCCATCTGCCGGCTGATCAGTTCCACGTTATTGGCCATTACATTCCAGGTGGTGTAACACCAGTTGCCTGGCATCGGAAAGAATTTATGTTTGCTGTTTCTGACCAGGCATTTATGCAAACGCGCAAATGCCCCGTAGGTATTGGGCAGTGCGCGTTTATTATCCTTTTCTGCTTCATTGTATTCATATGACCGGTTGCCAATGGGTAATGCCGGCACAGGTGCCAGTATACTCGGAATCATTTCGCCCAGCAGTCCTTTCGGGCTATACGTCCGCTGCCAGTCAGTCACCAGTTTCTGTGTAAATGCACCTTGCACTGCCGGATAGGTCCAGCCATTTTTCACCACCGCTCCTGGCGCCAGTTTGTATTGTATGGTTTCCAGCCATCCGACCTGCACGTCTTCGAGGTCTTTGGAGTCGTACCAGCCTTTTTCATTGGTTGGCTGGGCGAATGAACTGGTTACACTGGCCGTCAGGAGCAGGCAGGCCAGGAACGGGGCAACTTTGAGCATGGGACTGGAGTTTGACTAAGGGGTAAACTTATAGAAGATGGCCAGTGATGGGTATACCCGAAAACAGTGATTTTGATAAGGAAGGAACTGCGGGAGGCGGGGGTCGCCGCCGGGGCCTACTATAAATTGAGTATAGCAGGAAACCGCGGATAGGTTGAATTTGCGTCCGGTCAGTCGTAATCGCCATTTCAAAATCAAGCATCATGAAAAAAATACCTGTCCTGTTCGCCGTGTACGTCACATTTTTCCTGAACCTTTCCTGCAGCAAGGATAAAAAAAGTATGCAACCGGATCCGGATGGGCGGACTGTCATCGCAGTCGGTTCGTTTGAGAATAATGCCGGGATAACGGTGCCGGCCGTCTGGGTGAACGGTGTTCCGCAAACGCTTGGTTCGGTTGAAGGGGAAGCGTACGACCTGTTTGTTTCGGGATCGGATGTGTATGTAACCGGATATGAACTGACCGGTACCGGGAGCGACCGGGTTGCGAGGTTGTGGAAGAATGGCGTAGGCCAGACCCTGCCATCCGGTACCGGTTATGCTTCGGGTGAGCAGGTATATGTGGCAAACAACAAAGTGTATGTCCTGGGGTTTGATGATTTCAGTTACCGGACTGCTCTATGGGTCGACGGCGTTAAACAGGCAGTACCACTGCCCGCGCATCCATACAATGGGGGTAACCAGAACGTGGGACTGGCCGTAGACGGGACCGATATTTATACCTGCGGTGCAACCCGCAACGCCCGCGGTACGGCCAAGGCAACGCTGATGAGAGGTGGCGGCAGGATGGGCGTTGACACCCTGGCCAATACCGTATCGCATGCCGAGCGGATCTTTATTTCGGGGAAAGATGTGTATATGGTCGGACTGGAAGAAGAGGGCGTGTTGGTAAAACCACGACTCTGGAAGAACGGCCAGCGACAGGAACTGGACAACCTGCCTGCCCAGGGTTATATGCAATGTGTTGAAGTGGAAAACGGTAACGTGTATGTTGTGGCGGAAAACCGGTCAACACTCGCGGGTGACGAATTGATTTTATGGAAAAACGGAAAAATCATTCACCGCATTCCCGGCGCCGGGAACCACCTGTCGGCAGATGGTATTTCGGTAATGGATGGAGACGTATATATCTGCGGCCATGAATCGATCAGGACGACGGGCGAAAACCAGATCCGCATCTGGAAAAACGGGGCGGTCCAGGAGATATCGCCGGGTGGAGGTCTTGCCGTGCTGACAAACCTGGTGGTGAAGTAAAACCAGATCCATGTCGAATTAATACCGTGCCGATAGAAAAAAGGTTATTTTGTCCTTTATATCCACCCCGGTCCAATTAATTCAACACCGGTTTCCCCCAAGTTTATTTTTATGCCAGTCAGTGTTACCCGAAAGAATGTCCAGTTTGAACCGGACGCAAGCCGAGTGATCAGCCGTTTTTTTTACCCAAGTGATTCGCGCGCGACCGACCTCATTAAACGCATACTGGCGCTCCCCGAAAAAGAACAGCAGGAAGCACTGACCCAGGTGCTGAGGGATTATTCTAAAAGGCATCGCAGTATTTCAAGGATTTTTGAAAAACACTTTGGAAAGCTCAGCAGATTACTGGAGCAGCTCGGAATCGATCCCCATTCACTCAGCATCGCACAAAAGGGTTTGATCGGTGCTTATTTCACCATGGAGTACTCCATCGAGGCAGCTGCGTTTTTTAATCCCAGTATCATGCAGGACCCCGACCAGACGGGTCTTGCAGAGGGCGAGACAAGGGTCATTCTCAGTTTCCGCGCCACTGGTGAGGGACATATTTCCTCTGTAGTGTTCCGGTCGGGCATTATTGACAGCAACAACGATATCCAGATTGAACCCCCGGGTAAGATGCTGGAATCGCCGGAGCAGGTAAAAAACCACACCTACCATAAAACTTCTTTCCTCCGGAAACTGGAAGAAATGCAGACCTGGAACAGCAACGCATATTCCATCATGGGCGGGAAACTGACTGAAACTTTTACCTATGAAGAATTAAAGAGGTATGTTGAAGAAACGCGTGCCGTGGTGTCCGACGACCTGCAGAGCCAGGCATTACTGACAGAGATCATGTGGCTGGCTTCTTCCCATTATGAAATGGACTTCTCCGTAGATACGGCGATTTCGGAAAGGGTGATCTTCCCGATCGCCGACACCGAAATGAAGGGCATAGAAGATGCGCGGTTTGTCCGGTTTACGGGGGAGGATAATGAAGTGACATACTATGCAACCTATACTGCATTCGACGGCATAACCATCCTGCCAAAGCTCCTGATGACAAAAGACTTTTATCATTTCAAGGTAATGCCTGTCCATGGGGAGGTAGCGCAGAACAAGGGCATGGCGCTTTTCCCCCGCAAGATCAATGGAAAGTTTGCCATGCTTTGCCGGATTGATGGCGTGAATAATTATATCGCTTTCTCGGATAATATCAATGTGTGGCGCGAAGCGAGTCTTCTCCAGACACCTGTTTTTCCGTGGGAGTTTGTGCAGATGGGTAATTGTGGATCACCCATCGAGACTTCTGAAGGTTGGCTGGTGATTACCCACGGCGTCGGCGCAATCAGGGAGTATGTGCTGGGTGTATCGCTGCTTGACCTGGAGAACCCCGCCCGTCAGATCGGGCGATTGTCTGTACCATTACTCACACCCAACGCGCAGGAGCGGGAAGGTTATGTGCCGAACGTGGTCTATTCCTGTGGCTCCATGATCCATGGGGAGAACCTGGTGATCCCCTATGCGATGTCGGACTATGCATCCACCTATGCAACGGTTAACCTGGAAGAGCTGTTGGGGGAATTGAAAAAATCACCTGTGGGTTAGGCAGACAGGGCCTGTTTGTACAGACTGATATAATCATCTACCATTTTTTCTCTGGTAAACATCGACATGGCCCATTCCCGGCAATCGTTGCGGTTGATAGCCGCTATCTGTGCTGCGGCGTCGGCAGCCTCGTCCATGTTGTTCGCGAGGAATCCTGTACGTCCATGCCTGATCAGTTCGGGCATCGAACCCCGTGCATAAGCTATCACCGGTGTACCGCAAAACATCGACTCAGCTACACTCAGCCCAAAGGGCTCGTCAAATGAAATCAGGTGAAGTAAGGCAAGGGCATTACCCAGCAGTTTGTCACGTTCCTGGGGATCACAATTTCCCAGGTATACTACCCGGTCGTTATCGATATGCGGCCGCACCGCCGAATTGAAATATTCTGTGTCCTGTACCGGTCCCGCAATAATCAGTTTCCTGTTGCAGCGCCTTGCAAGCCCGATAGCTTCGGATGTTCCTTTCTCCGGGTGGATCCTGCCAAAGAACAGGAAGTAGTCACCCGGCTCCCGCCGGAACGTGAACCCGCTGCTGTTTATCCCGTTGTACACCGTTCCCAGGTAGTCGAGATCGGGATGGCGGTTGGCATTGCTGATGGAAACATAATGGCTGCCCTGGTTGTATTTTTTGTAAACCGGTATTATTTTCTCCGATGAAAATCCGTGGATCGTGGTGATGACGGGGGTGTTGGTGAGCCGGGTATACGTCAGGGGTAAAAAATCAAAATGGTTGTGGATGATATCGAAGTTGTCTGCAGCTTCAAACACCTGGCTGATATGAAGGCATTCATTTACTTTGGCATCTGTGTCCGGATCTTCCGAATATCCGCGTTTGATGCAGGATTCCAGTTTTGCGGTCGTGATGGAGTCAGCAGTGGCGAACAGGGTGACGTCATGGCCCCTGGCCACCAGTTCTTCCGTGATATTGGAAGCTACCAGTTCCCAGGGACCGTACTGCCGCGGCGGTGTACGCCAGGAGATGGGTGCAAGTATGGCTATGCGCATCACTGATCGGCTTTATAGAAATCATCAAATGCCTGAAGCACCGTCAGGTGGGAGATCAGGTAAGCGAGTGTGCTTTCTGCACCCTGGTTCCTGTTGACCCCATAACTCTCCAGTCCGTCGCAGCATCCCTTCGTTTCAAAATCATACAGGCACATACGCATGTCATTTTCCCCGAGGAACCACATGAAGGATGCATACAGTTTGTTGAGATAGGTTTTATCTTTTGTCAGGTGGAATGCCTGGTGGAACATGAGTACCATGGCCAGGGCATCAAGCGGCTGCTGCGCATAACGCGAGGATTCGCCATCTTTCATGTACCAGTTTTCATTACCTACCAGCGACAGCGACCCATCTTTCAGGGTTATGTCGGAGAGGAACTGCATACTTTCGAGTGCGGTGTTACGGATCTGTTCGTCGTTAAGAATTCCGGCAGCATGTAACAGGGCAAGTGGCAGGATGGCGTTATCGTAGGCAAGCATGCCTTCAAACCAGCGCCAGTCTTCGGTTTTGTTCTCATTATAACGGTCCACCAGTTTGTAAGCCATTACCCGCAGTACGGATCGTATGTTTTCATCATTCGGGTTTTTCTGCAGGTAGTATGCGGTACCGATCATGGTATTGGCAATACTCCGGATCGACCCGAGCTTTTCGAAATTGGGGACTGCTTCAAAAAAAATCTGTTGCCCCGACTGGAAGTAGGCGTCGTTCGGGGCATTGCCAAGCAGGTATCCAAGTGCCCAGATGGTGCGGCCGAATGAATCTTCCGAGCCCTGTTCATCGAGGAAATCGCGGCGGAAGCTGAGGAAGTTGCGGAAGCTGCCATCCTCATTCTGCATATAGTGGATATAACTGAGATAGACCGGCAGCAGATCCAGCGCAATGGGCAATTTCATTTGTTTGTGCGCCATCAGCACCATCAGTAATGCCCTTGCGTTGTCATCGAGACAGTACCCTTCTTTCAGGTTGGGGATCCCGAATTTCGCGTGCTGGATAATACCCGTATCATCGGTCATCCGTTTGATATGATCCAGGAGGAAAGGGGGCAGCAGCAATGGATCAAGGATGGTTTCTTTTTTCGGTGGCTGTCCGGATCCTTCCTGCATGACTGCCTTTGCCACGGCGATATATTTTGCCCCGGCTTTTGGCCAGGTGATCTCCAGTCCGTAGGTATGTGCTTTCTGCCGCAGTGTTTTCAGTTTGGCGGGATGGTCAAGCAGGTCGGTCAGGATAGTGGCGAGACCGTCTGAATCATTGAAGTCGAACAGCATGCCCCGGCCGTCTGCCAGGAGTTCGGTGGCATGCCAGTAGGGCGTGGAGATTACGGCTGTGCCTGCGCCGACTGCATACGATAATGTACCGCTGGTGATCTGCGCTTCGTTGAGGTAAGGGGTGATATAGATATCGGAGGCATGCAGGTACTGAAACAGTTCTTCCTGGTCGATGAATTCATTCAGGAACAACACATGTTTGTCGAGCTGTAATTTTTTTGCCAGCCGGAGCAGGAAAATCCGGTACTCTTCACCGGAGTGCCTGATGACTGCGGGATGGGTTTTACCGGCCACGATGTAAATGGTATCGGGATACTTTGCCACCACGGCCGGTAGCGCCTTGATGACTGTTTCGATGCCCTTATTACGACTGATAAACCCGAATGTGAGCAGTACATTTTTCGATTCAAGTTTGAATTCTTTTTTCGCGAGATCGTGATCAAATTCAAAATCAGGCACACCATGTTCAATGAGTTCGATTTTTGAAGGCTCCACATTATAAATCTCCGTCAGGAATTCAACTGCCTTATGCGTCATTACAATAATCCGGGCAGCCATCTTGCACACCTCCAGAAGGATTGCTTTTTCATTGTATGACGGGGTTTTCAGTACGGTGTGTAAGGTTACGATCAGGGGGATCTCCAGCCGGTGAAGCAGGGGCAGGATGTACACGCCATTTTGTCCCCCGAAAATCCCGTATTCATGTTCGAGTATGCAGGTATCAGCGCCGCTGAGGTTGATGAAGCGGGCGGCTTCAATATAATCACCCTGCTGTTCCTGACGGATCTTCAGCTGGACTTCCCTGGGGTAGTCCAGTGGCTGGTCCTGGTCATGCATAGCCACAACAATTCCTTCATGCTGTTTGCGATTGTCTTTCCCGCGGTTGGTCATGGCGGAAAAGAGGTTCTGGGTGAACGTACCGATCCCGCATTCCCGGGGTGGGTATGTCCCTATAAAAGCGATTTTCATAATTAATGATTGATATTAGCCGGAGGTGCAGTCAGGGGGGACAGGAAGGTACGCTTTCTGACGGGGATCACGGACAAAACTTATGTGTCAGGGCAAGTGAATACTAGCATAAATATTGTAATACAGGCCAAATGGATATGAACATAAATGAACTGAGTACCGGGCAACTTTCAGTGGACGACTACCAGGAATTACTTGAAGCGATGAAAGCGTCTTACCCGGGCTGGTCCGGTAGCTACTGGAGCCTTGTATCGATCAGTAAGCTCATCAGTACTTTTCCCGCGGGGCAAATTGTAATCAAAGCAAACGGAAAGGTAATTGGTTGCGCATTGTCGCTCATTGTAGACTACGATCGGTTTGAAGACAACCACACCTATAAACAGATCACGGGCAACTACACTTTCAGCACTCATGACCCGAATGGCGATGTGTTGTACGGAATTGAAGTTTTTATCCATCCGGATTACCGCGGACTAAGGATGGGCCGCAGGTTATATGATGCGAGAAAGGAATTGTGTGAAGAACTGAATCTTAAATCCATTGTGTTTGGCGGTCGCATTCCATATTATTTCAAACATTCGGAAAAGCTGAGTCCAAAGGAATATATCCACAAGGTAAAAACAAAGGAAATTTATGATCCGGTGCTGAGTTTCCAGCTGGCAAATGATTTTCACGTGATGAAAGTGATGCGGGGGTATATGCCGGAGGATCTTGAAAGTAAAGAGTTTGCCACCTTGCTCGAATGGGACAATATTTATTATTCCCCCAGGGTGAAAAGGTCTTTCGGGCCCTCTGGTTATGTACGGCTCGGACTGGTTCAATGGCAGATGCGGCCCTATCCCGGCCTGGACGAATTGTTTGCACAGGTAGAGTACTTCGTGGATGCAGTATCCGGATACAAAAGCGACTTCGCACTTTTTCCCGAGTTGTTCAACGGCCCGCTGATGGCACAGTTCAGCCATCTGGGCGAAGCCGAATCCATGCGTGCCATTGCGCGTTTCACCAATGAAATCAGGGATAAATTCCTTTACCTCGCAATCAAGTATAATGTAAATATTATCACCGGCAGTATGCCGAGTATCGAGGGTGAGAAACTGAAAAATGTCGGGTTCCTGTGCCACCGCAACGGTAAGGTGGACAGTTATGAAAAAATCCACGTCACACCTGATGAATCCAAGTCATGGGGTATGCAGGGTGGTAGTAAAGTACAGTCTTTTGAAACAGACGCCGGTAAGATCGGGATCCTGATCTGTTATGATGTGGAGTTTCCCGAACTCGCCCGCCTGCTGGCAGCACAGGGCATGCAGATCCTGTTTGTTCCATTCCTTACTGATACCCAGAATTCGTATATGCGCGTACGTTGCTGCGCGCAGGCGAGGGCAATCGAGAACGAATGTTTTGTGGCGATTTCCGGCAGCGTGGGCAATCTGCCCAACGTGGAAAATATGGATATATCCTATTCCCAATCCGTGGTGTTTACACC
>SEAD01000125.1 GCA_004173355.1 Chitinophagaceae bacterium
GTATTGGAAAATCATTTCTGTATGGATATCTCTGCCGAACAACTGGCCGCCCTCCAAAAACTCCCCCTGGCTTACGATATGCCTGAAGAGCCTACCGGGCTTTATGTGGAAATGGAGTCGCTTGGGCTTGTCCGCATCGATCGGGAGGACGAAACCAATAAGGCATTGTTAATTGTACGCACCGATCTTGGATCCCAGGTCATGCGAAGGCATGGATTGCAGGATTAGTGGCCGGTCAACCATTGAAGAATTAGCTTCACCGCTGGTTGACATTCTTTGGTGGAAACCAATTATAACTTCAGGCATGGGAAAAAACGCCTTGATAGCGCTCATTATCGCATTCCTCCTCCTTCTCGGCGGCGGGATTTATTTCGTCCGGACCTTCCTGCGCAGTTTTGCCCCGCCGGAAATCACCATCACGGCCAATACCATTACCACGGATGATTACTTTGTAAATGGTGTGACCATTGAGAAACTGGTAGTGGATTCTATCGGGGCCGGAAGGTACCCGGTCCGGTATACGGTGGTTTACAAGACACACTGCGGCCTGGTGAGAGGGGAGAACACTAAACCACTGGATCGCATCAGCTTTAAGGAGGCAGGTCCCTACACCTGGAGCGAAGACACCACACGCACCCGTTATGAAAATGTCGGGATGTCGAGGGAACCGCTGGACTCCATCAGCAAGACCTGGTGGCTGGCTTATTATGGCGAGCACGCGGTCTGCCCGTTAAAGTTCGAGGTGGGTCAGTGGTACCTGGCGTTGGTAAGTGATCCACGTATAACGGGTATTTATTTTTACATGGATTGGCAGGATAAAGTACACCAGTTTACGGTGCACAGCGGGGTATCGCCCATTTAAGATTCCTGGCGAAGGTGCGTGCGATCAGTTGTTATGTTACTCCGCCTCTGGTCGCAGGAAACGGAACCTGTATCCATCATATCATTATTCAGCATCGTGTTGATTAAATTGAAAAAAATGCAACGCTCATACCTGGCAGTACTTCCCGTTATCCTGCTGATTTTACAGTCTTGCCAAAGCAGTAAAAAGATAACAGCCGATCCGGCAGTCCAACCGGAGAAAACATACCTGGTAAAAAATGTAAACATCATCACGATGAATGATGCCGGTACAGTCATTGAGAACGCCCATGTACTGATCGCAGGTAACAGAATCCAGTCAATAAATGGAAGTAGCCCGGATAAAGACGCTGTGGTAATTGATGGTAAAGGGAAGTGGCTTATTCCAGGGCTGGCCGACATGCATGTGCACAATCTTGCTGACGTAAACCTGGCCGACAGTTATCCGACCAAGGGCGCCACCTTGTTTACGGACACGCAGGACTTCATGTTACTGTATATAGCGAACGGTGTCACGACCGTGCTGGAATTAAGCGGCAGGGTAGAGCATTTCGCGCAGCGGAACGAGATTGTAAAGCATAAGGTAATCGGTCCCAGGATTGCCCTGGCCATGCTGATCGAAGGGGAAGGCACTTCGGGTAATATTGCCAACACCCCGGAACAAGGTCGCCAGACGGTTCGGCTTGCAAAAGCCCAGGGGTATGAATTTATAAAGGTCTATTCCAGGTTGAATGTTGAAACGTTCAAGGCAATCGTGGACGAAGCATTCAGACAGGGACTGAAAGTGGTCGGGCATATACCCAATGCATTCAAAGGTAAACTGGAAGACGTCTTTGTTCCTCATTTTGATATGGTTGCCCATGCGGAAGAATATGCAAAACAATCTGAAACATTTTCTGATGCAGACGCAGAAAGGTTTGCCCGGCTCGCGCGGTCCAGTGGAACCTGGCTGACCCCGACCCTTGTAACGATGGAACGCATCGCTGGCCAGGCGCGTTCATTGGACGAAGTAACCAACCAGACTGCATTCCGGTATGTGCATCCCCTGATGCAAAGCAAATGGCTGACCTCTAACAATTATCACAAAGGCTCCGATCCGGAGAGGATCGCTTACTTCGAAAAACTGATTGCTTTTCATGGGAAACTGGTCCGGGCATTTAAAGAAGCAGGTGTTCCGATGGTTGCAGGTACCGATGCCGGCACCTCCGGTGTGATATGGGGTTTTTCGCTGCACGATGAACTCGAGTTGCTCGTAAAAGCCGGACTCAGTTCAGGCGAAGCATTGGCATCTGCTACCCGTCTACCCGCAATCTGGCTGGGGATCAGTGACAAAACGGGTACGGTGGAAACCGGGAAGCTGGCCGACCTCGTTCTGCTGGATGCCAACCCCCTCGACAATATTTCCAATGTGCGAAAAATCGCTGGGGTATTTGCAAATGGTGAATGGATTGATCGGAAGAGAATCCACGAAATGCTGGCGCGTCTTGCGGAAAAAAATAAGGCGAATCAAAATAAATTCGAATGGAAGAACCGGGCCGCGTATTGAGTTGGCTTGCAGTCTGGAACCTATCCACAGGCTGCAGTTTTTCAGCTCTCCCCAAGCGTCCGGAGATATTTGGTGTGGGTGTTCAATAATCGTAAACCTTCAGCGGTAGAAAGATACCGTTTACCCGACAGACGTGCATTTAGACGGCTGATTTGAAATAACAGGTTCCAGTGCCGGATAATTTCTTTCCAGGCAAAAAAAATGCTGTGATCCGGGTCATACATGTGTGTGGGTTCACTGCCCGCTCCATTGAGCTCGATTACTGAAAAGTTCCGTCCCGCGCAGAGTTCATTCCAGCTGGCATAGCGCACATCTATCCGGCCAAAATAAAAGCCGGGGATCTGTTTGCATACATGATTGATGCTGGCGGTGAGTTGCGTGGTCACCCGATGGGTTAAATCGATAAATTTTGCGCCCCTGGCATGGTTCCCGTAAGGCACCAATTCATGGCTCACGCCAACGGGCAGCACGGTATGCATTAAATCGCTATGGTCTTTTTCCAGTGCAGCCAGTTGCAGGAAAGCCCGTGGGTGTTTCCGGACCAGCGACCGGATGGTCGATTGGCCGTCGCCCGTCACTTTCAGGAACTCCTTGCCGACCACCCCGGTAATATATCCATGCTGTTCGTCAGGCATCCTGCAATAAAAAATTCCCACTTCATTTTCGTAAGCGATGTATTCCTGGATTAGGAATGGAGCCGTGGCTGAGGCGGCATACAGGGCCAGTTCCTGCGCATTCTTTATTTTCTTTACGGCAAGACCTTTTTCACCGATGTCGGGTTTGGCGATTAGCGGGAAACTTATTGCGCTGGATTCAAGCAGGGAAAGAATCCCAGTCAGGGTCTGCCTGCCATCGCAAAGGACAGTGGCCGGATAATATTGCTTCGGGATCAGGTCATAGATCAATGATTTCCGCTCACCCGTAAAACCCGAATTCTCAATCGAAGGATTGGCCTGGCTGAAAAAGAAAAATGACCGGGCCCGGGCACTCAGCCAGAACCAGTACAGGTAAATTGGTCCGTACACCACATGGAATGACCAGTACTCCCAATGGGTGAGGATAATCCATTTCCGCCTGAGGGCGTCCTTTAGTTCAGGGATGAGTCTGGCCATCGGTGGAAAGGATTGGTAAAAGGTTGAGGTTGGACCGGTGTTGTGATCCAATTTTCAGATCGAGATAATCCATGGTTACCTGATCTTCGTCAATACATATGGAAGTTATACTGACAGTGTACAGCTGGTTTTCCCGGTTCATCACCAGGTCATTCTGCCGGTCACCCATTCCACCTTTTTTATGGAAGTCAAGGATCGCCGGCGTGTTGATTTCTCGGGTGTTGTTGAGCCAGTCCTGGAACCAATGCTGCCGTTGCTTCGCTATCCGGTTATCATAAAGCGTCGCAGATGACCAGATCATAGGCGTGTTTGCATCCAGTTCGCGGATATGTTTTTCCAAACCGTCCCAGCGGCATTCCATCAATTGTTGCTGTACATATAATATAAGTGTAAAAGGTTCGATGTTATTGCAATCATACCATTCGAATTCCTCAACAGGTTTGCCGGCACTGATAATTTCAATCAATACTTTACCGCGACTTTTCCGGTAGACTGGCAGGGGGAGATGTTTGTCGAAAGCCCCGTTCAGCAATACTGCTGCGTCGCCAGTATTCCTGGCGGCGATCCAGCTGCCATTGGATACCGGATCCAATGGCAGCTGGATCTCATATCCATTTGAGCTAAAAACCGCAGGGGGCAAAGCGTGCGGCCTCGTGTGCTTTTCGTCGCGGTTGGAGCTGAGATATACCCTGCCGCAATCAGGAATAAAACTTACTGTGCACATGCCGACCGGGATTTGATGGTGGACACGGCTACGCCAAAATTTTCATCCAGTGCCTGACCGGCAACAGCCTTATAGCCGATCCGCATTAATGCCATATGATGCACGGTATGCTCCAGGTTACTGATCAGTTCGCGGTAATAACTGGTTGTAAGCGTAAGCGAGTAGCCATCCTCTTTTTCCAGATCAGCTGTCAGCAGCAGGGTTTTATCCGGCTGGTTGACCTGTTGCTTCAGGTGGCTGATTTGTTCCAGTGCAAACAAACGCTCCGTTTCGATTCGCCGGTCCCGCTTGCGCTGGTCATAATCCAGCGAACCGGTCGTGTAACTTTTGGCGAGTTCCTGGTAGAATTCAATCACGTGCCGAGCATGTTGTCCGATGGACGCATTGGAGAGTACGGGCAGGGGGATGCTGTATTGTTCATCAGTCAGGTCCAGTAAAAACCTGTGCAATTGCGAAAGCAGCTGTTGTGTGGGCCGGGTGAGTTTATCGTGCATGCAGGGATTTTGATCGTGGAAGAAAAGAGTTTAATTGTGATCGTTTCGCAATAGCGATGAACAAACAACAGGCCAGCACCAGCAGGCAGTAGCCAAAAAGCAGTCCGCCATCACCCATCACCACCAGGCCGATTGTGGTGAAATGCGTCACCAATGCGCCGGCCATGATCCCGATACCCAGGAGTGCACCCACTGCTGAAGTTGCGGGGATAAGTATCATTACTGCGGCGATCAGTTCCATTATCCCTGAAACAATCCGTCCCCATGGTTCAAGGCCAATTGCGGAAAATATATACACGGATTCGGGCGAGGCGCTGAACTTAAAAAATAATGTCTGCAGCATGATCGCGGCAGCAATCAGCTTTGGGATCAGCAGGAGGCGATTACGTGTTTTTATTTTCATGACTTACATCTTTTTTACATCCGGCCATTTTTTATCAGCCTGTTCAATCAGGCGATCCCTGTCCTTCGACCAGTGTTCCTTCACCTTTTTATTATAATTGAAATAGAGTTTATCGTTCACGATGGTCCAGGTGTCGGTCTGGGTCGGTGCTTTGTGATCGTCCGACACGCCATACGCACAGTAGCCACCATATTGCGGGGCATATTTCGAGGGATCATTTTTAAATGCCTCCATGTTTGCCCTGCTGGAAAAGAGCCATTCCGTGTTTTTCCACGTATACGAGAGGCTGTCAGCACCCTTCACCGGAGCTGACTGGTTGAAGAATGCTACCGCGTCATACCCGCGGATTGCTTTTCCGTTGGTCGAAAAAATCTCCGCTTCCTGCGCGTTCATGCTGAAGGAAACGAGTACTATGGCCAGGAGGCAGGTCAGTTGTTTCATATTGTTGTTTAAAGGGTGAATTTTTGCCAGTTTTTATCGGCGCTGGTTTTCAGCGTTCGTTCGTTTTTATTCCAGTCCTTGAGCGTATTATTGAAAAAGCTGTTGTAGAACAAATAGAGTTTGCCATCGATGATTTTAAACGTCTCGGGGTCAACCGATACCTTTTCTCCTGTTGCGCCCATGGCATATGCACACCAGCCGCCGTATTGCGGCAGGTATTTGCCTGGTGATGCCTTGAACAGGTCGCGGTTCTGCACCGAGGAGAACCTGTACGTGGCACCATTGTGTGCCAGGCTGATCGCGGACTTCCCTTCAACGGCTTTGCCAGTGCTGAGGTAAGCCACCGGATCGTACCCGTCGATTGCCAGCCCGGATTTACCAAGATTCAGTTGACCCGTTTGGGCATTCAGGGTAAACAGCCCCGTAAATAGTAATGCGATTAAGAATGCGATTTTTTTCATGAACCAGAGTTGAGCGTAAAAAGTATTTTTGAATTGGACGCAGGGGGAGGGACTTCCTTACAAAAAATATTTCTGTAAGGACATCCGGGCGCCTGCGACTAAGTGTAGTTAACCCAGAATGAATAAACCTGAATACGAACAATGAGTACAACCAGTGAAGGAAAGCTGGCCACCGGGGTGCGGATCGCTGATCCGGCGTTATGGGTAGCGAACTATGCCGATGCCCTATACGGGTATGCCCAGGCGCGTATAACCAATCCCGACCAGGCGCGGGACCTCGTGCAGGAAACCTTCTTATCCGCACTGGAAAACCTGGCCGGGTTTGAGGGCCGAAGTTCCGAACTCACCTGGCTGACGGCTATCCTCAAGCACAAGATCATTGACCATTACCGGCGGCAGTCTGCCCGGCTGGTCCGGAATACACAATCAATGGAAGAAATGGATGAAGCTGATTTTTTTGAGATAACTACCGGTCACTGGACGGCGGCTGCCAGTCCAGGCCGGTTTTCATCAGGCAGTGATATGGCCTCGCAGAAGGAGTTAACGGCTGTGCTGCAGATGTGTATGGAAAAATTGCCAGGTTTGTGGTTGTCGGTGTTTACCCTCCGGCACATGCAGGAAGAAAGTTCCGAAACCATTTGTGTCCATTTAAAAATAACGCCAGCCAATTTCTGGGTGATCATGCACCGCGCGAAGGTCAGTCTCCGTGCCTGCATCCAGAAAAACTGGATTTAAAACCTTATCTATGCCTTCATTAAAAGCACTGGCATATGATTGCCGCCATGCAACCCGGCTGATTGAAAAAAAACAGTACGAAGGGATTTCATTGCGTCATAACCTGCAATTGAAATACCATTTGAGCGGTTGTGCTTCCTGCAGGTTGTACCATCAGCAAAGCCTGCTGATCAGCCGGGTAATGAAGGACATGGTAAATGGTGCCGGGGTAAAAGCTGCCGGACTCACCGATGCGGACAAGGAAACTATGCAGGCCTCGATTGAGACGCAAATGCGCAAGGGGTAGGATGGGTTTGATGATACGTCCCGACCGATATCAATTGTCTCAGGTTATACCATGCTGCGTTGGCCAAGGCGTGCCTTTCCCGGTTTCGCAATACAATTTCAGGCTACGTAGAAACATTGCCCAGGTATAACTGCATTCAGCAAATGTGGGACTGTATTCTTTCCAGTCCCGTTGTTCAAACAACAGCAAAGTTTTTACTGATGCATTGGCTTGTTCAAGCTGACCCCTGACTTCAGGGTGGTTAGCGTTTAAAGACGTTTCATCCTGATGAATGAGTTTAAAGGTCAGTGATGTGCCTACCCATTCTTTATCTCCTTTCAGGCAAATCCATCTTACAAATTCATCGGGGATGAGTTCTTTAACTTCCATTTGTTTGCTATAGCCGTCGCCAAACGGGAAGCTTGAAACGGTGCCGGTTTCGGGGATAGCGATCGTATTGGGTGTCCACCACGCAGATAGTCCCTCTGCCGTGGTAAGCGCCTTGTAAACCTGTTGGGGTGCGGTCTCAATAATCAGTGTATGTCTGATGTCTGCCATGATTTGTGCTACAGCACTTCCAGGTCGCCACGGAGATCGATCAGGAACGCCCGTACCTTCAATTTGGGATATGGCTGGTCTTTCGGGTTGTTGAGCTTCATGCCCTCCAGCCTGTTCGCGAGCAGTTTTGCGAATCTTTGATGCGTGTCAAACTCTTGCTGCTCCTGCCCGGGACCGAAATTGCCATTTTTTAAAAATCCCCTGTAAGCACCACAGTCGCGGTGTTCGATGATGTAAACATCGTGTATGTCATGCAGGGAAATCGCCAGTTCTACATGTTCCGTGAAAGTCTTCTCCCAATGAGTAAAATTTTCATACCTCTTTAAAATTTCATCCTTAAAGTCGATTTTATTGTCTTTATCAATACAGGTGCAAAGCGAAGAGCCTGCAAGGGTGAAGTAGTCAAATCGGTTATGCAGATTGTCCTGGTGCAAAAAGTTAATTGTCTCGTCGGTAAGCCTGAGATCAATACAGGCCAATACCAGGATGTTTTTCCTTGGCAGTTCGTAGCTGCCCTTGGTCTTTACAATTCGGGTGAGCATGGGGAAGGTTTAATGGTGAATTTTCAGGTCTTTAAGATAAGGATTTTTTGCAATCAGTCGGTGAGCCTGGGATAACCGACTGCTCCTTACACAACCAAACCTGCAGTTAGTCCTCCCGGACAAGCCGCTCACAGGATCGGTGCCGGCCCCTCCCGGAACCCAAAGTAATTTGCCGTATCGATGGCGGGAATTCCCAACCATATCATTCACCCGTTAAATCAAAAAACGATGGACCAGAAAACGGCAAAAAAATTAATCGACGACAGGCGCGCAGAAGGGAAAACGGATCAACAGGTGTACAACGAACTCTCGCAGCACTACGACAACAAGAAAAATCTTGCATTGCTGATTACCGGCACCGCATCGGTACAAGCGAGAGATGAATACAAGCTGTACAATAATGTACTGATCGCCTTGCTCGGCGTCACCCTGTTGTTTCGGCTCATAGGTATATTTTCGCTGGTGTCTGAGGGCGGGATCCTCGGCTTGGTCGTCAGCCTCGTTGGTATATTGCTGCCGGCACTTTTCATCTACGGGTTCATCAATTACATGGGTCCTATGTATAAACTTTGCGGCTTCCTGACCGTGTTGGGTATTGTACAACTGGTTGCCAGGGGCAACTTCGATGTGCTGGTAATGGTAGACCTGGTTATCCTGGTCACCATGGCTTTCCTGTCGTTCTATTTAGGCAGCAGGATGTTTCCAAAATTTAACCCGGGTAAATTACGGAAAGATGAAAACGGGGGATACCTGCTGAACTGACAGTATTTCCCAGACCCATGCAACGCTCGCTCATATTTTGGTGTTAGGTCTCTCCTGAGAAGGCTACATTTGATTTACCAAGACAAAACACGCCATATGAGACGGATCGTTCCTTTTCCTTTCTTCCTTTTGCTCGCCCTGCTGGCCGGCTCCTGCACGCCGGACACTGGAAACAGCCCGCCGTCCGAAGTCCTGGGCTTCGTCCCGGTCTATGGAGACCCGGCTCCCTTGAAGAAAATCAGCGCAGCCGCGCCCCGGCCCACCGTCAACGCCGGCAAGATCTACACCGTTGGCAGCACCCTGCTCCAGGTAGAACAGGACTCGGGTATCCACGTGATCAACTATGCAGATCCCCGGAATCCCCGGAAGATTGGCTTTATCCGTTCTTATCTCTGCAAGGAACTGGCTATGAAAAACGGGCTGGTTTACACCAATAACCTGAGCGACCTCGTGGTGATAAACATCAATGATTTAAACAATGTCCGCGAGGTCAACCGGGTTGCCGGCGTCTTCCCGGATTTGGTTATGCAGTTTCCCGCGAAGGCTGATCCCAATTCCATGATCTATTTCGAATGCCCTGATCCGGCAAAAGGTACCGTCGTCGCCTGGAAGGAACAAATTATCAAAAACCCAAAATGCAGGAGATAATGAAAAAATTAAACTACCTCATTGCGGGCCTGGTTATGCTGTTTTCTTTTGGAAACTGCTCCAAGGACAGCCAATCCAACAATGCCGGCACAGCCAATGGTGCGGGCGGTTCCACTGCACGGTTCACCATTGTTGGCGATTACCTCTATGTAGTGGATCATACCAGCCTGAAAGCGTTCGAGATCGGAGGCAGCCAGGGACCGGTGTATAAGTCGCAGACGGAAATAGGCATGAACATCGAAACCATTTTCCCCTACCAGGATAAATTATTTATCGGGTCCTCCAATTCGATGTATATCTATTCGTTAACCAATCCTGAAAAGCCTGCCCAGTTGTCACGGTCAGAGTACCAAATCCGGATGGCCTGCGATCCGGTGGTTGCGCGTGACAGCGTGGCCTACGCCACACTCCGTGGCGGATCTCCCTGCGGTGGAACGCAGAGCCAGCTGGTGGTGTATGATATCAGGAATGTGTCTTCACCGGTGTTAAAAACAACCGTTATCCTGTTCAATCCATTTGGTCTCGGCGTGAAAGGGAACGCGTTATATGTTTGTGATAACGACCACGGATTGGTGGTGTTTGACGTCACCAACGCCTATGCCCCGGTAGAGACTGAAATCATCGATGGTCATACTTTCTATGATGTGATTCCGTATGGCGATGTCCTGATTGCCCAGACCGATAAGGGCATCGCACTCTATGATATCCGCATCCCGTTAGAACCCAAATTTTTCGGAGAAATTCTTAACTAACCGAATGCGGATTATTTTTGCCGCCCTGGCGGTATTACTCGTATCAACGCATTCAAATGCCCAGACAGAGGAATCCGGGGATACGCACCTGTTGTTGCGAACGAGCCTGCTCGCGCCGCTGGAATCAGATGCAAACGTCATGTTGGGTGTGGGTGTGCAATGGAACAATCGACTGGCGGCTATTGTGGACGGGGGGTATATTTTCGCGAATTCATATGAGAACAATTCCCGCGTGGCCAGCGAGCGCAACCGTGTAAATGGTTTGAAACTACGGACCGAGTTCCGATATTACTTCCAGGATATTAAGTACAGCAAGGAGGCTACCTTTTACATCGCCCCGGTTTTCCATTATAAAAGGGTAGTCTCAACACTCTCCGAGGAATTCGGGATCAACTGCGTGAACGGCAATTGCGATTATTTCCAGATCGATACCTACAAACGAATCAAACAGGAGCTGGGTGGCATGATCACCGTGGGCTCGCACTCCCCGTTGTTTGGGAGCGACAGGGTAGCTCTGGAAACATTTATCGGACTGGGAGTGAAGGTCAAAAAATTCCGGAATACTGATTTCACTCCCGGATCAACACTTTTCAACCAGCCTGACGCCGGCGTTTTTTCGTTTGACCGCGACGGCGAGTTTCCGATGTTTCCGATCGGGTGTAAGATTTCAGTACGGTTGTTTTGAGAATCCCGTTGCCTGTATGATCACCCCCATTCGCTTCGCGCCTTCAGCAATGAAAATTATCCGCGGCTCGCAAACTGTTGAATATCACTTATCAAGATATTTAGCACTTTTTGGCACTGGCGTATACTCCTCCGGAACGGCACTTTTGATTTAGTTGTGGAGGATTATGATTTTCTATACTCCTCCATAACTACCTAAAATTGTATAGTTGTGGAGGAGTATAATAAAGAGTCATGGAAACAGTACAAAGCGTTGGCTTATCCTGATCAATCAACTTTTCAATTCCCGGCAACTTAAGGCATGACCCCTAATTGTTGCAGTAAGCTGACAGTATCCATAATTATCCTGCTTTCAGCAAACAAATTATTCCGGACTACATCAATCACTACTCCCCACACTTCAACGGATTTGCCGGTGGGCGGTATACCCATGAACTCACCTTTGTGCGTTCCCGTCCAGGAAAATCGGGTTACCACGTTATCACCCTCTGCAATCTGTTCGTGAACTGTCCATTTCATGTCGGGAAATCCGGTGAACATGAATTGAAGTACAGATTTTAACCCTTCCCTTCCCGGGCCCTGTCCGGGAAATGGAATGTGCTCGATAAAATCTTCTGCTACAAGATTATCAGCAGCTGCCAGGTTTTTATTATTTATTACTTCTTCAATAAAGTAATTCATGAACTTTTTGTTCTCTGCTAAATGCATAAGTCTTGTTTTAGATTCTGGTGGTTGTTGATGCTTGAAGTTATTGCAAAATTTGGTTTATAAAAAAATATTATATGTTATCAGGCCGGTGATACATTGCCGGAGAGAATAAGACAACTTTACCTATGATCAGGCAGGATAGCGATCCAGCTTTTCAACCAACTTCAAGCAGTGTTTTACGGATTATTTGCTCTACTTTGCCGCCTACAAATACCGATATGAAATTAATTCTAGTACTGGCCGTTTCAACATGGTTAATCGCATGTAACAATGATCAAACCGTTGCCGCTGATGTGAATAAAGGGACGGCAACAGATAGTTCAAGACAACTGTCAGCCGAATCGCAGCCATGGAAATGGTCGGACTCGCTGGATGCAGTAGCTGCAGCACCTGCAAACCATAAGATTGTCTACGAAGACAGTGCCGTGAGAGTCCTGATGGTTGTTTGTCCTCCCGGTAAGGAAGAAGCCGTACATACACATCGATATAAAAGCACCATGTGGTTCACGAACAGCGCCCATCTGGTCTTTTACAATTATGCAGCTGATGCCAATAACCGGTTGGTAAAAAAAGACAGTGCAGAAATCAATGGATTTCCTGCGGAGATGTTAAACAAAGGACAGCAGGTTGATCCCGAAGAACCCCATTCGATCAGGAATGCAGGTAGTGATACTTTCATAGCTTACCGGGTGGAATACAAGAAGGAATTTAAGGATTGATATTGAACGGCACCGAATGGTGGCAAATCCTCGCATTGATTTTTCAAACACAATCATGAAAAGTACTAACTGGAAATTTGTTTTTGCTTACCTGTTGCTGACTAGCCTTACAATCAACAAACCCGCCGCGCAGGTCGCTGACCTTCCTACCAGATGGACCAACACTGCAAAGCAAGCCCAGGTGCCGTTTCCTGAATACCCCCGTCCTCAATTGCAGCGGACCGATTGGCTTTGCCTGAATGGTCAATGGGATTACATGGGTGGCCAACAGGCCGCATCCGCGCTTGATCCCACAACGCCAATCACTTTTAGCAAGCAGCCCGAACAGATCCTGGTCCCATATTGTCCCGAGTCGTTTCTTTCCGGGATCAAACGCAAGCAGGAAATCAACATGTGGTATCGAAGGGATTTTGCCATGCCCGATTCATGGAAGGGCAGGCAGGTTCTCCTCCATTTTGAGGCGGTTGACCACAACGCGACTGTTTTTATTAATGGTCAAAAAGTGGGAACGCATTCCGGTGGGTACGATGCTTTTTCATTTGATATCACAGCATTTTTAAATGCCGGAAATAACACGCTGGTAGTTGCTGCATTCGACCCCAATGATGGCAGGGCACCTTCCGGTAAAAACGGCCCCCGGGGTGACTATACCTTTAGTTCCGGGATCTGGCAAACGGTATGGCTGGAG
>SEAD01000258.1 GCA_004173355.1 Chitinophagaceae bacterium
AGTGTTTCAAACAATGTGGGTGTGGGAGGAAATTCCCAGAGTGCAGTAGCGCTTCAAGTGGTTCAGGCCGCCACAGGCGGTAGCTCTGCGGCTATTCAGCTTCAGTCAGCCGACGTCTGGCATACTGCTTTAACCATGTTGAATACCACAGGGTCCGGAAGCAGGTACACATTCAGCCAGGGGGGCAGCTCAAGCGGCGAAGTTGGACCGACCAACTTCGGACTGATTAATCACAACCTGCTTCGTTTTGCATGGGTTGTCAACGGGTCAAACAACAACATAGGAATCGGTGGTAACAATTTTGCCCCAACGGATTCCCCGCGTTCCCGGTTGCACGTGTTCTCCGGAGACGTCAACATTGAACAGATCGGAAGTGGTATCATCATGAAATCACCTAATGGCCAGTGCTGGAGGGTAACCGTCAGCAATACCGGTACATTTGTGAGCACGGCGATTACCTGCCCGTAATAACATGACACATAACCAAGAGGCTGTATTTGAATAATACAGCCTCTTTTTTTATTCCCCGATCACCCCCAGGAACCGCTTCATTCCGGCGCGTTTGCGGTCGTCGAGGTTGTAACTCAGGTCAACCCTGTAATATTTCTGCAGGTCATATACATCATAATCCAGTGAAGCAACAATCTCATCGATCCTGCTGATGCCTTCCTCGTTGGCAGCATCGAACACCCGTATGAAATCCTCGGGCAAAGGCTTTGTACTGATCCAGGCGGCAAACACAAACGGCAAACCGGTAATACCCCGCCACTCGCTGCCAAGATCATAGATAAACGTTGAAATACGGCGCTGTTCCAAAGCACGGTCACCGATCACCAGCCCGGCCGTGCTGCCCTGGATCAGGTCGCGGTAGGATTCGTTCTCCGCCTGGATGATCTCAGGAAAGATGCCCCATGACTCTTTCATCAGCCATTTCAACAGCGCCACGGATGTGCGGCTCTGGTAATCGAGGTATACCGTCCTGATCTCCTTCATCGGCACTTCGCTGAACAAACAGACCGACGCCACCTCCCCCTCCGTACCAATACAATGGTTGCCCACAATATGCCACTCAGGCAGCAAACGTGTGGCTGCCACGGGTATCAGGCCAACGTCGATCTCCCCGTCCTTCAGCATCTGCGCCAGTTTCGCGGGATAGGCTCCCTTCAGCTCAATCATCTCACTCACCGGACCTCTTTCAAGGCCATATATCAGGGGTTTCGTATTGAGATAATTAACGATCCCTACCCTTATCTTCTTCAATTCAGCTATTTTTGCGCAAATATAACGCAGAATAAATCCCGCGCCTGAAAGCGGGTCTGCTGCGGGTTAAATCACACAACATGGAACTCTCCCCCCTTACCGCCATTTCCGCAATCGATGGCCGCTATCGTAAACAGGTTCAGCAACTTGACGAATATTTCTCCGAATTCGGACTGATGAAATACCGGGTCACTATTGAGATTGAATACCTGCTCTTCCTCGCCGAAGAAGGTTTCCTGTCCATCTCCCCGCGCACCGCCAAACACCTCCGCACACTGCTCGCGACTTTCGGACCGGAACACGCGGCACAGATCAAAAAAATTGAACAGACCACCAACCACGATGTAAAAGCAGTGGAATATTTCCTTAAAAAAGAACTGGAAGCCAATGGCGGGAAAAAAATCCTGGAATGGGTCCACTTCGGACTGACATCACAGGACATCAACAATACCGCAGTACCGCTTTCCTGGAAACACGCGATCGAATACGAATACCTGCCTTCGCTGCTCAACCTGAACACACAGTTCAAACTGCTGGCAAAAGAATGGAAAAATATCCCGATGCTTGCCCATACCCACGGACAGCCGGCAAGCCCCACCCGACTGGGAAAAGAGATCATGGTATTCGCTGAACGGATCCAGAACCAGATCGAACAGTTTATCGGCATCCCCTTCAGCGGAAAGTTCGGCGGGGCCACCGGTAACTTCAACGCCCATTATGTGGCCTTCCCGAAAACAAACTGGGTGGTATTCGGGAATGATTTTATGGAGAAAATCGGACTCACCCGCCAGCAATTCACCACACAGATCGAACACTACGATAACTTTGCTGCACACTTCGACTGCATCAAACGCATCAACAATATCCTCATTGATTTCTGCCGCGATATCTGGACCTATATTTCCATGGAATATTTCAAGCAGCGCACCAAGGCAGGCGAAGTGGGCTCCTCGGCAATGCCGCATAAAGTCAACCCGATCGATTTCGAAAACGCAGAGGGTAACCTTGGCCTTGCCAACGGCATCTTCGAACACCTTGCTGCCAAACTCCCGATCTCGCGGCTCCAGCGTGACCTCACGGATTCAACGGTGCTGCGCAATATCGGAGTACCTTTCGCACATACCATTATCGCGTTCCGTTCTATTGAAAAAGGGCTGGGTAAACTGGTGATCAACACCTCCGCGATCGAAGCCGATCTCGATAAAAACTGGGCAGTAGTTTCTGAAGCCATCCAGACCATCCTGCGCCGCGAAAATTACCCGCAACCCTACGAGGCACTGAAAGACCTCACACGCGGCAACAACGCAATCACCAAAGAATCCATCGCAACATTCATCGACGGACTCAAAATCGACAACGACCTCAAAAAACAACTGAAGAAAATCTCCCCCCAAAACTATACGGGCGTCACTGCAAAATTCTAACCCCTCTAAAAAATGCAAACGAAAGGAACCGGATACCTGACCCTGAACGGGCGGGTATTTTTTTGCACCGGTAACCAGACAAAAAGTGGATGGCAGGAGTGCAGGAATCCAGGCGGATTTGGAACGCCTTGTCGGGCAAGGGCCATAGTTCAATCACTAAACAAAAGAATGCGGGGGCCTTTGTCCGGCACAGCGGCCAAACCGCCTGGTTCCGGAACGCTGCACCAC
>SEAD01000126.1 GCA_004173355.1 Chitinophagaceae bacterium
AATTATCCAATCACTATGCCACAATTTTCCATTAAATTGGATATAAATCGATTGCATATGTCAGTACTGCCCTGGCAGACAGGTACAGTCATCCGGCTCGTGGATGAAACCTACAACACAAGGCGATTCTGGATTGAAGTCCGGGATACCGAAGATTTCCGTTTTGAACCCGGGCAGTTTGTCACGCTCGACCTGCCGATCCATGAGAAGCCGAATAAACGGTGGCGGAGTTATTCCATCGCCAGCTGGCCGGACGGCAGCAATGTATTCGAATTGCTGATCGTGCTGCTGGATGGCGGAGCGGGCAGTACCTACCTCTTCAATGAAATCCATGTGGGCAGTGAACTCACCCTGCGCGGACCACTCGGCCATTTCACCCTGCATCCCGAACACCTCGCAAAAGACATTTTTCTCGTAAGTACCGGCACCGGCATCGCGCCGTTCCGCAGTATGGCGCATCACCTGTTGCGGAACAATATACCGCACCAGCATATCTACCTGATCTTTGGCTGCCGCACAAAAAAGGACCTGCTCTATCACGAGGAAATGAAATCCCTCGCACTGGATAATTTCCATTACCTGCCCACCCTGTCAAGGGAGGAATGGGAAGGCAGCTCAGGTTATGTGCATGCGTTGTACGAAGAACACTGCAACGGCAAACCCGATGCGGCATTTTTCCTCTGCGGATGGAAGGCCATGATTGATGAAGCGCGGGACCGGATCGTAGCAATGGGTTATGATAAAAAGTCCATCCATCTCGAATTATACGGATAAAAAAAAGCCACACAACAAGTGCTGTGTGGCTTCCTGGAATACTCTTTCTTATTCAATTTCCTTCAGTACGATTTCCCTGATCTTATCGATCGGGATCCGCTCCTGTTCCATTGAATCACGGTAACGGATGGTTACCGTATTATCTTCTTTCGTCTGGTGGTCGATTGTAATGCAGTAAGGGGTGCCAATTGCATCCATGCGGCGGTACCTTTTGCCGATTGTATCTTTTTCCTCGTAGAAACATTTAAATGCCCCGCGGTTATCCTTCAGGATCTGCTGCGCGATCTCGGGCAGGCCGTCCTTTTTTGTCAGCGGCAGGATAGCGAGTTTGATGGGAGCCAGCTTCGGCACCAGTTTGAGCACCACACGGCTGTCTTTCTTTTCTTCGGTACTGAGATCCTGTTCCTCGTAAGAATTGCTTAATACCAGCAGGAACATCCGGTCCAGTCCGATCGATGTTTCCAGTACATACGGGATGTAATTCTGGTTGATCTCCGTGTCAAAATACTGTTGTTTCTTACGGCTGTATTCCTGGTGTTGTTTCAGGTCAAAATCAGTCCGGCTGTGGATCCCTTCCACTTCCTTGAAACCAAAGGGAAACTCATACTCGATATCACAGGCAGCATCCGCATAGTGTGCCAGTTTCACGTGATCGTGGTAACGGTATTTTGCCGGGTCGATACCGAGACTGAGATGCCATTTCAGGCGTTCGGTTTTCCAGTACTCATACCATTCCATCTGCGAACCGGGGCGGATAAAAAACTGCATTTCCATCTGCTCAAATTCCCGCATGCGGAAAATGAACTGACGCGCCACGATCTCGTTGCGGAATGCCTTACCCACCTGCGCGATACCAAAGGGGATTTTCATCCGTCCCGTTTTCTGCACATTGAGGAAGTTGACAAAAATACCTTGTGCGGTTTCCGGACGCAGGTACACTTTGTTATCCGATTCCGCATCGGCCGATGCATTCCCGAATTCGGTGGCAAACATCAGGTTAAACTGCCGGATATCGGTCCAGTTGATAGTGCCGCTCACGGCACATTTGATATTGTGTTTGATGATGAGTTCTTTCAGGGCAACGAAATTATCCTGGCCAAGCAGCACTTCCATTTCCTGCAGCAGTCCCCTGGCTTCATCGATACGGCCATCCTTTTCCATCTGTTCCGCATGCGCTTCGATCAGGTGATCCACCCGGTAACGTTTCTTGCTGTCGCGGTTATCGATCATCGGGTCGTTGAAATTATCCACGTGCCCCGAAGCTTTCCATGTGGTAGGATGCATGAAGATCGCGGCATCGATGCCCACGATATTATTCTCCTGCAGCTGGGTCATACTTTTCCACCAGTAGTCCTTGATGTTTTTCTTCAGCTCGCTCCCCATCTGGCCATAATCATACACCGCCTGGAGACCATCATAAATCTCACTGCTCGGGAAAATAAAACCGTACTCTTTACAATGCGAAATGATCGCCTGGAATTTATTACTGTCAGTTGCCATAAGGCCGCAAAGATACAGGGAACGGGAAAAGGGAAGACAGGAAGGAGGCGATTTTTACGGGGCAGCCGGACCGGCACCGTTGCCTACCGCCTGTTTCACTTCCTCGGTTTTGGCAATGGCATCAGGCTGGCGCAAAAGATCCTTCTGCGAGGTCACCACCACCTGCTCAATCCATACCGCATACTGGTTCGGGTAAATATGGCCGCCATGCTGGATGGCATACACCCGGGTAAACACCGCACCGAAATAAAGGATGATGGCCGAGTAATACACCCACACCAGGATCACGATAATGGAACCTGCCGCACCATACGCCGATGTCATCTTGCTCTGGCCGAGATAAAAACCGATCAGCAGTTTCCCGATCATAAAAAGCAGCGCCGTCGTAAACGCCCCGGCCCGCACATGGCGCCACTGGATTTTTGCATCCGGGAGGATCTTGAATATGAGCCCAAACAGGAATGCGGTAATACCAAAGGTGAGCAGGAGGTTGAAACTGTATGCCAGGATAAACTGCGTCTGGGGAAATGCCTGCGATAGCCGGCTGATAAAAGCTTCCATCACACCGTTCACAACCAGCGACACCAAGAGGAGAAAGCCAAGCGTCACGATTATTGAGAATGACAGGAGACGGTTGATGATGAGTTTCAGCCAGCCTTTTCCCTTGTAGGGCTTGGCTTTGAGCCGCCAGATCTGGTTGATCGAATCCTGCACCTCGCCAAAAATACTGGTGGCACCGATGATCAGGGTGACCAGACCGATAATGGTGGCGAAACGACTGTCGGTTGACAGTGTCGCGTTACGGATCGTCTCCTGGATCTGGATCGCGGCATCCTTCCCCACAAAACCTTCGATCTGCCGGTACACCGATCCTTCCACTGCCTCCTGGCCGTAAAAAATATCACTGACCCAGATCACGATGATGATCAGTCCGGGCAGCGAGAATATGGTATAGTAAGCCAGCGCCGCACTTAGTTTGAGCACCTTATCATCCATGAAATCAGAAAAGGTCTGCTTCGTGATCAGCCAGGACTTCTTTAGTTTGAATGCCATATCCTATACTTGCTAAAATAACATGCCAAGAAGGGGATCAGCCCAGTTTCGGATTATCACGGTGACGCGTGGCGTCCCGCACTTTCTTCTTTTCAAAATTTTTTTCAAGGGCCGCGGTCAGGTCTACCCCCGTCTGGTTGGCCAGGCAAACCAGCACCCACAACACATCGGCCATTTCATCACCCAGGTCGGCATCCTTTTCCGAAGCCTTGAACGACTGGTCGCCGTACTTCCGCGCCATGATCCTCGCCAGCTCACCCACCTCCTCTGTCAGGATAGTCATATTCGTCAGCTCACTGAAATAGCGAACACCCACCGTCCGGATCCATCCATCCACGTCCGATTGCAGCTCCGAAATAGTCATAACAAAACATTTTGATCAGTGCAGCAATATAGCATGAATATTGCCGTTATCAACATCTTTTCCACATTCTGCCCGCTGAAAATTCATTTTACTAACCCAGACAATTCCAGATCATGAAACCGATCTACCGATCCGGCGTGGCCGTTTTTATCCTTTTTGTGTCGCTTGCAGGCGGACTCATCCCCGTGCATGCACAACCGGTGAGTACGGGTACCGTCAAACCCGAAGCCCGGCCATACAAGGTGCTGACTACCGGCAACCAGGTCACCATCCGGTGTACAAAGGATATCAAAACGATTATGGCATGGACTACCACCGGCAGCCGCATTCTCGAAAAGACTGTACAGGCGCAGCTTTTCAGCTTCCGGGTACCCACCCAGCATAAAATGGTTTTCCTCCGGATCGAACTGGCAGACGGGAAAACCTATTCGGAAAAAATCGGGGTGAACTGATTATCCGCCCGGCCTTATTCGCGGTTTTTTGAATCCATCCAGATCGTAACGGGACCATCATTCAGCAATTCAACCTGCATATCTGCCCCGAATGAACCGGTGGCAACAGGTTTGCCAAGGGCGGCAGACAACAACCGGATCATTTCGTTATAACGTGGAATGGCCGTCTCCGGTCGCGCAGCACGGATATAGGATGGCCGGTTTCCCTTTTTTACAGCGGCATGCAGCGTAAACTGGCTGACGAGCAGGACCTCCCCGCCAGTCTCTTTCACAGAAAGGTTCATTACTCCTGCCTCATCATCAAACACACGCAACCCGGTAATTTTACTGCACAGCCATTCGGTATCCTCTGTGGTATCGGCTTCTTCCACACCCACCAGCACGAGCAGACCGGCAGCCACGGAAGAAAATACTTTTCCTTCAATTGTTACTGATGCATGCTTCACCCGCTGGATAACCACTCTCATAATTTATCTTTACTGCTGTAAAATTAACGGCTCCGATGATCGATTTTTCAGGTGAAATAAAATTCCAGGCAACACGCAGCGGCGGTAAGGGCGGGCAGAATGTCAATAAAGTGGAAACCGCTGTGGTCGCCAGCCTGAGTATACCGGCGTCCGCCCTTCTCACAGAGGATGATAAAATCATCGTCACGGAGAAGCTGGCCAACCGGATCAACAGCGAAGGGGAGCTCGTGCTCAAATCCCAGACCCACCGCACCCAGCTGGCCAATAAAGAGGAAGCTGCGGAGCGGATCAATAAACTGATTGAAACCGCGTTAATCAAAAAGAAACTGCGGATCGCCACCAGGGTCAGCCGGGCAGCCAAACAGAAACGGATCGACCAGAAGAAGCGTGTATCCGGTATTAAGGATAACCGCAGGAAGTACCGGCCGGGTGACCTATGACCAATGGCCTGAATAAAAATTAACGTGAAGAAAAGCTTTAAGCTGATACTGGTCCTTGCCCTCCTCTCCGTTGCCCTGTCATACGGACTGAATTCCTGTAAAAAACAGGATAACCCGAACGACCTCCATTACATCAACCAGGAAAAACCGGAGATTTTCCCCGAACCGCTTTACCATTTCGCAGACAACCCCCTTTCAGAGGAAGGGATCGCACTGGGACGCAAACTTTTTTACGACGGTCGTCTCTCCCTCGATGGCAATTATCCATGCGCCTCCTGCCACCAGCAGTCGGCGGCCTTTGGCACATTTGAACATGACCGCAGCCATGGGTACAACGGATCACATACCCTCCGGAATGCACCGCCACTCTATAACCTGGCCTGGCGAAGCAGTTTCCACTGGGATGGCGAATTTGCCGACTTCCGTTCAGAAGCGGCCCAGCCAATCAACAGCCATAACGAAATGGCGGAGTCCTTTAACGGGGTGATCGATAAACTGCAAAAGGATCCGGAATACCGCAACATGTTCCGCAAAGTTTTCAGGACAGAATTTATCAGCGCGGACAATATGCTGAAAGCACTAGCGCAGTTTACGGGCACAATGGTATCAGCGAATTCAAAATATGACCGTTTTAAAAAAGGGGAGGCGACATTAAATACGCAGGAAACGGAAGGTTATGAACTCTTCACACAACATTGCGCGGGCTGCCACCCGGAACCAATGTTTACCGATAATTCATTCCGTAATACCGGACTGCCGCTGGATCCGGTGCTGGACGACCATGGCCGCATCCGCGTGACCGGGGATGCCGGTGATGAAGGGAAGTTCCGCGTACCAAGCCTGCGGAGTGTATACCTGACGTCAAACTACATGCACGACGGGCGTTTCAACACCCTGCTGCAGTGTGTCAACCACTACCGCACCGGCATACAGGCGGGACCCAACGTGGATCCCGCCCTTGTTGCAGGTATATCACTTACGGATGCGCAGGCAGTAAACATCACCCTGTTCCTGCGTACCCTTTCCGATTCCAGTTTCCTGACCGACACACGCTTCACGCGGCCCTGATCAGTTGGATGTAGTAGCCGGAGTGGCGCTGCCACGACGTTTGCCTTTCAGTGCATCGAGTGAAACACGCTGCACTTCGATGGCCTTTGTCTGTTTTTCAATTTCCTCCGCATTCTTCCTCAGCTTCTTTTCAAGGTCAGATTTTTCATCCTGCAATTCCTTGAATTTTTTCTCTGATTTTACCACCGACTCTTCATTCCCTTTGATCTCAATTTCAAGTTTCGCTTCCTCGATATCCGGCAGCATATTGTTGAGGAATAATTTAGCCTTTGCCACCTCATCAGTTTTCATACCGGGAATCTGGTTCTGGTCGTCCGACATCACCAGCAGGTACAGTGTGGATGCATTGTCATCCCTTTTACTTTTCTTTTCCACCTTTACCATATAGTCACGTGGCACCGGGTCAATCTCGGAAATGACCGTGCTCCTGAACACCACAAAACCCTTGTTTTTGTTGAACAGCCCTTTTTCGGTTTTGGCGGAGTAACCCAGTTTTTCGATCTTCTGGACAAATGCATTTTCCACCGCTTCGGGCGAATAGGCATAATCAATCACGAATGCCTGTTGCTTTTTCTTGTCAAATTCAACCGTGCCTTCGTATGATTGTGCAATCACCGTTGCGCCCGCCAGGAGCAACACCGAGAGCAGGAAAGAGATTTTGTTCATAGCAGATAATTTTTACAAATATACTACTTCGCGGCAAGGCCGCAGGCAGGTGCGCGCGCCTCACCGGTTTAGATTGGTTTTTGGCGCTCAAGCCTTTACATTTGCTAGAAATTATCCCTTGAGCAGTTTAAAGCAATTGTCCGGTCAGACCCTCTGGTATGGAGTCAGCTCCATCGCTGCCCGGTTCCTCAACTACCTGCTCTTCCCCTATTTCACCAATATCCTGCCGGTAGAAGCCTATGGCGAAATGTCCCTGGTCTATTCACTGATCCCCTTTCTCAATGTCCTGTTTACCTATGGGCTTGAAACCGCCTATTTCCGGTATGTGCAACAGAAAGGCCGTGAACAGACGGTCTATGATACCATTACCTCCTCCCTTCTCATCAGCACGGTCAGCTTTACCCTGATCCTGATCCTTTTCAGGCATCAGTTCGCCGACCTGATTTCGGTGGGCAACCACCCGGAATATATCACCTACAGTGCCTTTATCATCGGACTGGATGCACTTACCACGATTTCCTTCGCGAAACTCCGGCAGGAAGGCCGGCCCGTGAAATTTGCACTGGTGCGGGTATCCGGTATCCTGATCAATATCGCAGTGACAGTTTTCCTGCTGTCCGTTTGCCCCGCCATACTGAAAAACAACCCCGACAGCCCGGTCGGATTTTTCTATAACCCGGCGCATGGGGTGACCTATCTTATCATTGCCAACCTGGTACAGGCGGCCTTCACCTTCCTTGCACTCAGCAAGGAATTTTTTTCCTTCCGGTTCAGGATCGACAAGGCCCTCTGGAAAGAAATCCTGCTTTATTCCCTCCCGCTGGCCGTTGCCGGTTTTGGTGGAATGATCAACGAAACCTTCGACCGGATCATGCTGGGATGGTGGTCAACCAGCGCCTCCCCGAATACCGAGATCGGGATCTATTCGGGCTGTTACAAACTCGCCATCCTGATCTCCCTTTTTGTACAGGCTTTCCGGCTGGGGGCCGAACCGTTTTTCTTCAAACAGGCCCAGGGGGAAGATGCCCCGCGGACCTATGCCAGGGTGATGAAATTTTTTGTGATCACGATCTGTTTTATGTTTCTCGTGGTGGCATTATACCTTGATACCTGGAAGCTGCTGATCCGCCGGCCCATTTACTGGCAGGGCCTGAAAGTGGTTCCCATCCTGCTTTTCGCCAATATGTTCCTCGGGATTTATTACAGTCTCAGTATCTGGTACAAACTCACCGGCAAAACCCGGGTAGGTATGTCGATCACCTTTATCGGTGCGGCGATCACCATTGCGATCAATGCCGCATTTATCCCGCGCTTCGGTTATATGGCCTGTGCATGGGCAACCTTCCTCTGTTATGGTTCCATGATGGTGATCTCCTTCACCCGCGGACAAAAAGTATACTATGTACCCTACGCATGGAAAAAACTGGTTGCCTACATGGTAATCGTTGCCCTGCTTTATTTTATCCATCTCGGATTTGAAGCCATCGGGCTGAATGTATGGTTCAACCGTGCCTTCGCCACAGCAGAACTGCTGGCCTTTACCTGGTTTATCCTGAATGTGGAACGGAAAGAATTTGCGAAACTGCCGGTCATTGGCCGGTTCCTCCATAAAAACGCCTGATATGTCAAGCCTGCTTACAAAAGACCAGATCAAACAACGTCTCGGTGAATACGCCGCCACCCTTGTACCCGACAATGCCACCATCGGACTGGGCACGGGCACCACCGTTTACTGGCTGATAAAAGCACTGGGCAACCGGGTCAGGGACGGACTGCAATGCCGGGTGGTTCCCACTTCAGCGGCAACTCAGAAACTGGCAGAGGAAGAAGGTATCCCGGTATTGTCGCTGAATGATGCCGGGCCGATCGAACTCACTATCGATGGTGCCGACGAAGCCGACCATGGATTCCAGCTGATCAAGGGCGGGGGTGCGGCACTACTGCAGGAAAAAATGGTGGCAGCCGCTTCTGCGAAACTGTTTATCATTATCGGGGACGACAAATATGTAAACCCGCTTGGCAGGTTCCCGCTGCCCGTGGAAGTCATTCCGGCCGGATGGAAACCACTGGTGGCAAAACTGCTGGCAACCGGCGCAAAACAGGTCATCCTCCGGGAAAAAAATAATGAACCGGTACTGACCGACCACGGGCATTATATTCTCGATTGCCACTACGAAACAATTGACCATCCGGCAGCCCTCAATACCAGCATCCACCTGTTGCCCGGGGTAGTGGAAACAGGACTCTTTATCGACATGGCCGATACCCTGGTCATCGGTTATCCCGACGGGGAAATCCGGCTAAAGGAAAATGTCAAAGGAATTTAACAAATGGGTTGTTGCGTTTCTCCCAGCCGATCGTGGTGGCCGGACCATGACCGGGCCATACTTTGGTATCATCCGGCAACGTATAAAATTCACGTTGGATGCTTTCAAAAAGCACTGCCTGGTCGCCACCCGGAAGATCCGTGCGGCCGACACTGCCCCTGAACAATACATCCCCGCCAATCACAAACTGACCGGCCTCGTGGTAAAATGCCACACTACCCGGGGAATGACCCGGCGAAAGCCTTACCTGGAGCGGTTCCTGGCCGACAAGGATTTCATCCCCGTGATTTATATATACCAGTTCACCTTCATAGTTATCAAAGGGTAACTGCCAGCGTTCGCCGGAGATCCCCGCCCGGTCCAGCACGGGTTTGTCCAGGGGATGGATATGTGGCACCAGGCCCCAGGTATCAAACACGAATTTGTTGCCGAACACATGATCCAGGTGGCAATGCGTATTAAGCAGCAGAACGGGGGTCAGTCCTGTCTTCTCAATACCCGTTTTTAACTCCTCCCGCTCTTCTTGAAAATAACAGCCCGGATCTATAATGCAACACTGCTTCCTGTCGTTATAGAGCAGGTAAGTATTCTCCTGGATGGGGCTAAATGTGAATGTCTTAAGACCTAACATGGACGGTTTTTCGTATTTTTAAATTAAACGCCTGATTCCGGCTAAATTTGTTCCGGAAAGGCCCCGATTGCCCGCAAAGATAAACGGAATCATCCCGTCTCATCCCCAGGCCGGAATATTAACGACCGCGAATTAAATACGAAACAGCATAGCTTTTATGAATAAAGTATCAAGCCTGATTGCCTGTTTCCTTCTCGTTGCCATCAGCGGGCTGGAAGCGCAGGTGAACACTGTAGAGTTTGGAAAGAACAGGGTACAGTTTCAGAAGTTCAAATGGAAGTATTACCAGACGGAAAATTTTAATACCTATTTCAGCCAGGATGGTCTCGGACTTGGGAAATATGTGGCACAGATTGCGGAAACCGAATTGCCCTCCATCGAGGAATTTGTGGAGTATGGTATGCAGCGCCGGACCAATATCGTGGTGTATAATAATTTTGAGGAAATGCAGCAGTCCAATATCGGATTGGGTATCGACTGGCAGAATACCGGCGGGGTAACCAAACTGGTGAACAACAAAATGCTGGTTTACTTCGACGGGAACCACGACAATCTCCGCCGCCAGATCCGCCAGGGTCTCTCCCGCGTACTGGTGGAGAATGTGCTTTTCGGGGATGACCTCGGGGAATTTGCCGCCAACCAGGCGTTACTCGACCTTCCGAAATGGCTGACCGATGGTTATATCGAATATGCGGCAGAAAACTGGAGCCCGGTGCTCGACGACGACCTGCGTGCAGTAATGCTCTCCGGCAAATACAGCAATTTTTACCAGTTTGCATTTGAGAAACCTGAACTTGCCGGTCATGGTTTCTGGAAATACATCGCTGACAAATATGGTAAAAACAAAGTCACGTATTTCCTCTATCTCGCACGGATTTACCGTAACCTCAACAATGCCTCCCAGAAACTCGCGAGCAAAAAATTCAAGGCACTGCTGAGTGACTTCATGCTCGAGGTACCACAGAACTATTACAAGGATATGCGCGGGAGACGCAATGCACCAAAAGGCCAGCTGGGTGTAAGCGAACTGGTCGGCAAGAAGGATTTCATGCACTTCAATGCCAACCCCAACGCAAAAAGTTTCACCTATGCAGTGGTGGAATTCAAACAGGGAGTGTACACCGTTGTTCTCGTGGAAAATTTTGTGAACCGCCGGGTCCTGCTGAAGTACGGTACACGCACGCGTGAAAAGGAACAGAACCCGAACTACCCCCTTCTTGCCTGGGATGGCAAAGGCAGCCGCCTTGCCGTGCTGTATTCGGAAAAAAGCAAACTCAAACTTTTTGTATACGATGCCATCCAGCGTTTCAAACCGGTGAAACAGGACCTGCCCATGTTTAACCAGGTGCAGGACATGAAATACATGCTGGATGCAAACACCCTTTTGTTCAGTGCCGTGCGCAGCGGGCAGACCGATATCTATTCGTATAAAATCGACAAACAGACATACGACCAGGTCACCAATGATGTGTATGATGACCTGGATCCTGCATTTGTGGCCTTCCCGAATAAAACCGGGATCATCTACAGCAGTAACCGTCCATCCGCGCTGGCAGCATCCACTGATGATTCCCTGCCGGGTAAACATTTTAATATTTTCCTCGTCGATAACTGGAACAAATCGGATTACAAACAGATTTCACAGCTCACCAGTGTGAGTTATGGTAATGCCCGTTTCCCTTCCCAGTACAATACTTCCCATTTCACTTTTGTGAGTGACCAGAATGGGGTAAACAACCGGTATGCCGGTTTCTTTAAAACCGAAAGGGCCGGTCTCGACACGCTGGTATTTATCGGTGATGAAGTGTTACGCAACCCACCACTCAGTGAAGTGGACAGTACATTGAAAGAATGGGAGAAAACCGATATCGATTCCATCGGCTTCGTGTCGATCACCAATGATTCGGCTTACAGTTTCCCGCTGACTAACTACCAGAGCAGCATGCTTGAAACACGCACTGCCGGTGATAACCAGCTGGTGAGCGAAGTGGTGAAACTTGGTGATATGAAAAACATGTACCGGCTGAAGGTGGACGAAAACGCACTGAGACGCCGCAACGTGATCGCCCGTCCGACCGAATACCGCAAGCAGGTGATGGATGACGAACGGAGGTCGCGCAACCGCACCGCGCCCATCCAGCAGGCCGTGGGTGACACCAGCAAACCTGCCACGGACTTTTTCCAGAGCGAGTTTGATAACGAGCGGACCGCACCACCGGTGGAAGGACAGGTAGTGGAAGCAACGTCCATACCCGAGCCCACCATTCTCCGGAAGGCGAAATTGTATGAATACCGGCCGCCTAAATTCTTTGCCGACTATGTTGTCACCGGTTTCAACAACTCGGTACTCATGCTCAATAAATTCCAGCCCTTTGCGGGTGGTACCGGACCGATTTACCTGTCCAATGGCGGTGCATTCAACGGATTGATCCGCCTGGGTACATCGGACCTGATGGAAGACCTGAAATTTGTCGGCGGGATCCGTATCGCGCCAAACCTGCGCGACAACGATATCTACTTCTCGTTTACGAACCAGCGCAGGCGCTTCGACTGGGGTGGGATTTACTACAGGTCCACCAGTGAACTCACCGCCAGGCTGAACGCAGGTGGTTCCATCATCCCTGTGCCGGCAAAACAGTTCTCTTCGTATTACATGGCTACGGTGAAATATCCGTTTGACCGGATACGGAGCCTGAAAGCCACACTGGGACCTCGTTTCGACCGTATGGTTGCCACCACGGCCGGAGCTACCAGCGTAGGTCAGGATATCCTGCGGATCGAGGAACTGAAAACTTCATACGGGCAGCTCAGTCTCGAATATGTGTTTGACAACACCATCAACCCGGCAAGTAATATCTGGCATGGGCTGCGTTACAAGGTCTTTGCAGATATGTTTGGCCAGATGAACACCCCGGATATCGGTGCCGATGGCAATCCGATCGGACGGTTTATGTTCAATACCGGTTTTGATGCCCGGCATTACCTTCCGGTCTACCGCAATATTATCTGGGCCGTACGCGCTGCCGGTGATTTCTCCTTTGGCGAGCAGAAAGTGGTGTACTACCTTGGTGGTGTCGACAACTGGTTTGGTCCCAAATTCAATGATGGCAACCCGGTAAGCCAGAATTATACGTACCAGTCGCTTGCCGT